>NZ_LSBQ01000011.1:0-81516 GCF_001577655.1 Idiomarina sp. T82-3
AGGAAAACACTGGGCTTTATTCAGCCAGACATAATTTTTAAAGAGCAATTGCAACACGCTAAGAGCGAGTGTTGCAGTTATTAGTTGAATCTAGGTTTTCCATCGCTTGATTAATGGCTTTTAATGGACGCACGATACTTCGAATAATTAATAAAAAGAGAACGAGCAATGGCACTGATAGAAATATCGCCAGTAACACTAGCTTAAAAAATTGCGCCCAAAGTAGGTCGGCGATGTTATCAACGTATTGGCCGGTGCCGACAATCAAGTTCCATGGCTGAAACACTTGCACTCGACTGATCTTATCAACCAAATTATTCTTGTCGGCACCTTTTTGCCAAATATATTCAACCGTTGCGCGATCTTGATTTTTTACCCCGTCCACCATTTGTTGAAATAGTCGCGTACCGTTGGGATCTTTGTAATCGAGTACATTTGTACCCACAAGTTGCTTAGCAAATGGATGTTGCACCATGTCACCGCTACGGTTGATGGTGAAAATATATTCTTCTCCCTCGTAGCGGATTTCATTAAGACGGGCAAACGCGCGTTGTTTGGCTTGGGTTTCAGTCAGTTCACCTTGTTCTTGAAGACTATGATAGTAGCTTATAACGCTTATCGCAGAATCCAGCACGGCATCAAGTTTGTGTTTTTCCTCATCGACAAATACACCACGCAGAATAAACATCATAAAGGCAACCATCAGTGCGGTGCCAATAGCTGCGATGCCGAGCAGGGCAATGAGTCGTTGAACGATCGAGTAGCGATTGAGTATAGCCATGTTTGCTCCAATGCAGATAACGCTTCCTAAATAGGTTTATCGGCAAAATTACAGAATATTTACAGTTTTATTTTTAATCGAAATCAAACACGCCGTCGTATTATTCGATGCCCTAATTATTCGAGGAGGCATATTATGTTTCGTAAATTCATGTTTGCAGTAGTAGGCGGTGTACTCGCATTTTCATCAACCCAAGCGTTGGCCGATCATCACGGTGGTAAAAAAGAGATGAAAGGTGATTGGGATATTGTACAAATTGCATCTAAAGATCCGCAGTTCTCAACCCTAGTCACGGCAATTAAAGAAGCCGGTTTAGTGGGCACGTTGAAAGGTGATGGTCCATTTACCGTGTTCGCACCGACTAATGATGCGTTCGCGGAGCTTCCAGACGGCGCACTTGACGAGTTGCTTAAAGACAAAGATAAGTTGCGTGCGGTACTGACTTATCACGTAGTGCCTGGCAACATTATGAGCGCAGATATCAAAGGTAAAACCACCGATGTAGAAACCGTCGAAGGCTCTACTATTGCCGTTGATGCAACAAATGGCGTAATGATAAATGATGCGATGGTCATTAAAGCGGATATCAAAGCCAAAAATGGCGTGATCCACGTAATTGATGCCGTGTTAATGCCTGGCCAATAAGTTTAGATTTCCCCCCTAGAAACTAAGCGGCAATGATATTGCCGCTTTTTTTATGTCCGCTATGCTATGCTCGTTTAATTACAATGAAAACGAGATAACTATGCTAAAAGCTGCACACGTATGCCTTCTAATAAGCACCTTACTCTTATCACCTTTAGCTTCGGCAGATGTTGTATCAAGCGATAATACTGGCTTTCATGTCAAACAAACGCATCGCTATGAAGACGACGCGACAAATGCGTATCGAGTATTTGTCGATGACATAGATAGCTGGTGGCCCGTTGATCACACTTGGTTTGGTGCCGACGGAACGTTAATGAGCTCATTTACTAAGTTTACTTCGCAAGAATAGTGCCGTTAATGCCGGTAACGTCGTTACTGTAACGATGGCTGCGCCCATTAAGCCAAACATCACGATGGTGCCGACTCCGCGATAAAGCTCGGTACCTTCGCCCGGGATGAATACTAACGGTGCGATACCGCACAAGGTAGTCACTATCGTTATGGCAATCGGGCGGATACGACTTTTCAATGCGCCGCTCAACGCTTCTTGAACCGAACACGCTTGTTGATGTTTTAAGTAAAGCGTGCGCTCAACAACGAGTATGGGGTTATTGATCACGGTACCCATGAGAATTAGGAAACCCAGCATCGTGATCATGTCGAAAGGTTGCTGAAATAAGCCAATTCCATTAAGCAGGGCTAATCCAGCGATACCTGCACTGATGCCCATGGGAATCGTCGTCATGATCAGTAACGGATGTCCCCAGTGAGCAAAAATGGCCACCATGAGTAAATAAACAATAGCCACCGCTAACAGATAATTCTCCATCAGTGCAGCTTGTGTCTCGGCAAGCTGGTCCGCTGCACCTGACAATTGTGTAGTCATGTCGTTAGGTATGACTCCTTGTTCACGCAAATAGCCAATAACATCGTTGCGAACTTGCTCGACACCTTGCTCCAAGGCAACCGATTCAGGTGGAATGATATTTAAAGTGACAGTGCGACGACTATCTACGCGCCTTACAGTACTCGTATCCACCGTCTCCACAATATCGGCAACGGATGATAAAAATATTGGCCGTCCATCGCGTTGAATGACTGGCAGGCTATCGAGATCCGACGGTTTTACTGACGTTGCCTGATCACTGAATAGATACATATCAATTTTGTCATCCCCCCGAAAGAACTCACCCACAAAGGCGCCATCCGAGAGGGAAGCCACAGCACTGCCAAGCACCTCAGCACTGATATCCAATTCGCTCAAGCGGTCCCAGTCCGGCTTTACCTCAATCAGTGGTTGCGCCAAGGTTAATGCATTGGGTGTTGTTTGAATTCGGGGTTGCTCAAACACCACCTGACTGCGTTGATAAATTGCGCGCGCAGCGGCGTACAAAGGTGCTAGCTCGTTGCCCGAGACATCGACATTGATGCTTCGCGTGCCACCATCATTACTACTGATAATCGAACCTTTCGCAGCAAACGCGCGCATGCCAGGGTAACGTTCATAGACTTCAGTGATGCGCGCCATGAGCTCATCGATGCGGTCGGGATCACGGGTTTCTGCAATAATACGCATATTGGTCGGCTGCACACTGTAGGAAATTGTTTTAAGTGCGGGGATAGTAAGCCCGCTCCGTTTGACTTCAGTGTTTTCTGTGACCAATGCAGGGTCAAAAATAGCGCGGATCTCTTTAGCGATATTCGACATGGTAGATAGGTTGTAACCCGGTGGCGCTGACATCGTCGCGAAAGTCTTAGCTTCTTCACCTTCCGGCAGATATTCAGCAGGGGGCATTAACCACCACCAAATACCAACAACAACGACCGTAGTAATTCCCACTGTGGTTAGACTGCGGCCTCGGTGCTTATATAGCTTTTCAGTACGTGAAGTGATGGCATCTGCCCAATCCATATTTTGCTTTTTAAGTGGTGGAGGAAACTGAGCGGCTAATAGTGGAACCAGTGTGACGGAAAGGATCATCGAAGCGACGATTGCTGATGAAATCGCTATTGCGACATCAGAATATAACTGTCCGGCTTCCTGTTGAATAAATAGAATGGGTAAAAAGACTAACACCGTTGTCAGTGTCGATGTGAGTACTGCCGTCCAAACCTGCTTGACGCCATCAATGGCCGCCTGCATGGGTTTTTTATTTTGCCGCCGCTCGTGCTCAATACTCTCAAGTACCACGATCGCATTATCGAGCGTCATTCCAAGAGCGAAAGCGATACCTGCAAGTGAGATTACATTAATCGTGCGATCAAGGAGTAGTAAACCAATAAACCCTGCCAGGGTACAAATCGGAATACCAATCACCGCCATCATGGTGCCACGGAAGGTTCGCATGAACGCGTACATGACTATTGTGGCGAACACCGCACCGATCAACAGGTTCACTAATACATTTGAGATTGACTGTTCGACATACCGTACATCATCGGAATTTAAGATAATCTCCATACCCGCAGGACGCAGTAATTCTTGGTTAATGCGCTCCACCTCGTCAAGCATGGCGTATTTAATATCGATAACATTACTGCCGCTTTCGCGTTGGACTTGCAGACTCAGCACTTGATTGTCTTTAAACCAAGATTCGCTGCGCAGTTCAAAGTGGGAGAGGGTAATTGATGCAACATCGCTCAACCGCACTAATTGCTGGCCATCACGACGAATAATAGTATCGCCGATATCCTCTAATGCATCGTAACGTCCCGTTGTGCGAAGCAGGTATAGCCGTTTACCTTGCTCTAAATCGCCGGCAGAGGTGTCCTGATTCCGAGCGCGTAACACGCGCTGAACATCAGCGACTGAAACGTTGTGTTGAACCAATGCTGCATCATCAAGCTGGATTCTTACTTGTCGCTCAGCACCGCCGCTTACCTCAACTTGAGAGACGCCGGTAACGGACGACATGCGCGGTCTTACATTGTCTTCGATGTAATCCCGCATCATTATCATGTCCAGTTGCTGAGGATTTCCCTCAACAGGCGCCACTCGGAAGTACATGAACGCATTACTCGAGAATGAGGCGGCAAAAATCTTAGGTTCATCGACATTTTCTGGATAATTTGGCACTTGAGTTAACGCATTGTTAACCAGTATTAATGTTTCGGCAACGTTGATGGAGTACGGAAAATCCAATTCGATGGTTGCTTGCCCTGTACTCGCCGTGCTTTCCATGCGCTGTAAGTTCGGAATCGTTCTTAAAAACTCTTCCTGCTCGATGAGGATTTCCTTTTCAATATCTTGCGGTGTTGCTCCTGGCCACTGTGTCTGAACACTGATGGTTCTGACTTCAAGATCGGGGATCATCTGGATTGGAATGCGAAACGCTGCCGTGATACCAAGCAGACAAAGGATCACGACTGCAACGATGGTCGTGTGCTTATGTCGGATGAGCCATTCAATCATATTGATCACCCGATACGATGGTTACTTTATCCCCATCATTCAACGATTCATTTCCACGCACAATAATCTGCGTAGTTTCAGGTAAACGTTCTTCAATGGCTATAAAGTCGCCAAAACGGTAGGTCACGTTAACAAACTGCTGCTTTGCGAGCGTTTGATTACCTTCGCTCTCAACCAGCCAAATCGATGTCCGTCCGTCACTGTAGCGTATCAGCGCATCCTTGTTTATTACCGTGCTTGGCTCTGACAGCTTTACTTCAAATTGAACATCAACGGGCATACCCACATAGAGCCTATCGGCCGGGAATTCACTGATGCGTACTCTAAAAGCGCGTTCACTGTTTGTCGTCGTCGGCACAATATCCGAAATGGACGCCTCATATTGCTGTATATCACCGGAAAGATCTTTGCGAACCACGGTTACATCGGTCGTTTTATCAACATACGGTAAGTAACGAAAAGGTAAGAAGGCATCAATGTATAGCTTATCCAAACGCGTTAGCTCAAACGCCGAGGTGCCAGGCGTTACCCATTCACCTAGATCGATATAGCGCGCCGATACAACGCCATCAAACGGCGCTTTTAACGAATGAAAATCAAGTTCAACTTGTGCACGCTGCAACGCCGCCTTACGGCTTTCTAATTCAGCGCGTGCCATATTGAGCGCGGCACGAGCGCGTCTAAGTTCACTTTTTGCCACGGATTGACTCGCGGTGAGTGCGTTCAGCTCATCAAACTGTTGTTGTTGATCATCCAATGTCGCTTGACTTGCGCGCACTTGCGCGCTCAACTCCGCCAACTGTGCTTCGCTTTGTTGTTTATCGAGTTCCGCGATAGTGTCGCCCTGAGATACTTTGGCGCCCACGTCAACGTTGTGGGCTTTAAGTAGGCCTTCCACAGCAAAGCTCAGCTGGCTTTGTTCTATGGTATTTACAACCGAAGGTACACGCACTTCCTTTATCGGTGCACGAAAGTGAGCCTTATCAACGGTCACTTGCGTATCTTGTGCTACAGTCAATGAAGGCATAGCAACTAGCGATGCAAATAGAAAAGTATAGGGTTTCATAACAGCCTGCGGTCGTTATTGAGTTTACTTGTATACGCGAAAAACGACGCGGTTGGATTTTAATCATTGCCGTGTACTGGAGTGTAGCGATGAGTTTAGCTGAAGCAAGAACGTTTGAATGCCCATATTGTATGGCCATTAATGAACTCGAGTTAGATTGGATTAATGATTTAGGCACACGCCAAATCGTCGACTGCCAGATTTGCTGTCAGCCAATAGAATTAGAGATCTTACAAATAGGGGACGACGCGCAACTGATTGCGCGCCGCGATGACGAATAAGTTTATAACTGTTCGATTTGCTCGGCTGCGTTTTTGAACCCTTGTTCGCGTGCTTCATCACCCATGTTCATGCCTTCAGCACGTACGACCTCGACATCCGTGATGCCAATAAAGGCGAGGGCATGTTTAAGGTAGCTTTCTTGATGATCAAGTGCAGTTAAATCGCCTGTTGAATACACACCGCCACGGCCTGAGGCAATAATTGCTTTTTTGCCCTTAAGCAGCCCTTCAGGACCTTGCTCGGTGTACTGGAAAGTCACACCAGCTTGTAAAACACGGTCAATCCATGCTTTCAACTGAGACGGAATAGTAAAGTTGTACATCGGTGCACCAATCACGAGTACATCAGCCTCTTGTAACTGGCTTACGTACTTGTCGAAATGCGGTTTTTCTTCAGCCAACAACTCTTCTGCTGTTAGATGACCAAGCGGGGCTTGAATAAGGTCAACATGGGTGACGCGTGCGTTCTGATTGCTTGCTTTTAACTGCGCTACAACATCAGCGCTGAGCTTACGGCTGACTGATTGCTCGACGAAAATACCAGAATCTACGTGTAAAATGTTCATAAACCACCTCCAATTATTTGATACTGCTATTGTATGGTGTTCCATAAAATTAAAAAGATGTCTAAAATGAGAACTCTCGTTCCATAATTGGTACACTCTATGGCGCTTCCGGATATCACTAACTATTATTTATTCGCCAAAGTGGTTGAGGCTGGCAGTATTTCATCTGCGGCTCGGGCGTTAAGCTTGCCCAAAGCCACGGTGAGCCGGCGATTACAACAGCTCGAAACAGAGCAGGGCATGCGTTTGTTTAACCGGTCTCAGTCGGGGGTGCGGCTCACCGATGTAGGCGAAGCTTTTTTATTACATTGCCAGCAACTGGTCGAAGCCGCAGAAAGTGCACAGCAAGTTACCCAGCGCTTATTAGAAAAGCCACGCGGTCGAGTTAATTTCAGTGCGCCTTATGCATTAAGCCAAAGTTTACTTGTGGATGTATTGCCCGAGTTTATGACACTGTATCCAGAAATAAACATTAATTTAGTAGTAACTAATCGCCCGATTAACTTAATTGATGAAGGCATCGATGTTGCTTTACGGGTGCGTCCAAATATTGAGGACTCGAGTTTAATTGCACGTCCATTGAGCGAATCGCCACTGACATTATTTGCCGCACCGGCATTGCTAGAACAACACCCAATAAACGAGCCTAGCGACTTATTAGCACTGAATCATTTGTCTTTGCATTACACCAGCGGTCAGTATCGTTATTTGTTGACCCACGAGAAAGGCGAGCAGCAAACCATTAAATTTGAGCCACGGCTAATTACCGACGATATGATTGTTTTGCGTGAATCGGCTATCAAGGCACAAGGTGTAACCGCATTACCAACGTACTTATGTAATGAAGCCGTACAAAACCAACAATTAGTGCAAGTGTTACCCGAATGGACATTGCCAGTGGGCATTATGCATCTCACGTATCCACACCGACGCGGATTACTGCCAGCGGTACGCGTGTTGATAGATTATCTCACCGAAAACTTACCCAAACGCGCCGAACTATTTAATTACTGACAGCCATACGCAGGGCGGCGCTCACGTAAAAATGTGTAGGTCACACGTATCATTGTCATTAAAAAAGCCCCCCAAAGACCACGAAGGCCAGTTTCCAAATAACACGTTGTCGACTTTGCTATTGGTATGGCTACCGCTGTCAAATAGAAAAGGCGTTAATATTTCTTTCCATCATGCGATGTCATCCAAATGCTGCGAGTCCAAATCCTAAAACAAGCAACAGCACAAATAATATAGCCGCTAAACCAAACGCTTGAAGCCCCCCTTGTTTGATTACACTAAAGTGAGTAAGTATACCTAAAGCGGCCATAGCCACACATAGCAAATACATTGCCACGCTCGATAAAATATCGATGAATGATGACGGTAATATTTCAAGCGAATTAATCACAATGACGCCGATGAATAAAAATGCGAACCAAGGAACCGTGATTCGTTTCTCAACAGTAGATACGTTCGAACCTTGAAAACGGTACTTTGTCCAGATAGCAACAATCAGTAGTACTGGAACCAGTAATACGACGCGAAACATCTTTTCTAAAACAGCAATATGCGCTGCTGATTCACTTATTGCATCTCCTGCAACAACCACTTGAGCGACCTCATGGATGGATACGCCAGCCCAGAGACCATATTGGTGATGCGTCAAGGGTACTAATTCCAACAATATCGGAAGCATAAGCATTGATAATGTGCCAAAGACGACCACTGTGCTAATGGCTGTCAGAACTTTGTGCGGCTTTGCATTAATGATCGGTTCGAATGCGGCGACAGCTGCCGCACCACAAATAGCACTCCCAGCTGCAACCAATATGGATTGCTCAGTATCTAAACCAAACAGCCGTATTCCCAGCCACACACCTACGCATAGAATCGTTGCTACCATGATAACCGCACTGAGTACACCATATAATCCAATATCTGCAAACGCTTGAAACGTAATATTGAAGCCGTATAAGACGATCGCGGTTCGCAAGACAGTGCCTTTTGCTACGTTCAATCCAGACGCTAACCGAAATTTCCAACCGTTGGGTAAAGCGTGGCTTATCACTATGCCTAACGCAATACTTATTAGAAGCGGAGATACCGTTTCTAAAAATGAAATTTGATGCTTTCCCCATAATACAATGGCGGCTATACCCATTGATGCGACTAGCCCGGGAATTATATTTTTCATGTGTTCCTCATCATTATCTTTTCCTAGTATTAAAACTATATCTCAATTAATATTGAATAAAACAAATTATAAATCGATAAAGATAAGTATTATTTATGATTAATTTGAGGCAACTATACATTTTTTCAGTGGTCGCAGAGTCGAATAGTCTCGCGGCAGCCAGTGAGCTGTTGAATATGACGGCTGCTGCCGTTTCGTTAAGTCTAAAGGGGTTAGAACAACAACTTAATACCCGTCTACTTCAACGCGCGCCTGGCAGAAAGAGTACAGACAAAACTATCTTGTTGACAGCAGAAGGAATCTGGTTGAAGCGAAGAGCGCAAGACATCTTAGCGCTTGAAAAAAGCACTCAAACGTATTTTAAGCAACGACAGGAATCTGAGCCGACAGCGCTGAACATTGGCGCGAGTCAGACTGTTGGAAATTATTGGCTGCCCGGTTATATTCGGGACATCAAACAACGCTATCCATGCTGCCAAGTCAACGTTTTTATCGGTAACACTGATGAGGCTTTAGATCGTGTGCAAACATTTCGTGACGATATTGCCCTAGTAGAAGGCCCAAATCACCATAATGCATTGAAGAGCCGATGCTTTAAAAAAGATAGTCTCATGCTTATCGCGCCACCTGACAACGACTTTGAGTCACTACAAACCGCGCCTTGGTTGATCCGGGAACGAGGCTCAGCAACGCGAAAATATACCGAACAACTATGGGCAGAATTAGCCATCGAACCAAAAGACGTGACACAATTAAATACCAATGAAAGCATCATTCATTCTGTAGCATCAGGTGTCGGTATCGCTTATGTTCCTCGAATCACGACACCTCTTCTATTGGATGCAGCTCTGATAAAAGAGATACCTATAAATAATAATTGTTATCGCTCCTTGTTTATTGTGAAACATAAGGAGCGGGACTCCGAGTTGGCTTGGATCGACGGACTAGTT
Source organism: Idiomarina sp. T82-3 (assembly GCF_001577655.1). Classification (NCBI taxonomy): domain Bacteria; kingdom Pseudomonadati; phylum Pseudomonadota; class Gammaproteobacteria; order Alteromonadales; family Idiomarinaceae; genus Idiomarina; species Idiomarina sp. T82-3. Next base: position 9,896 of record NZ_LSBQ01000011.1, read on the forward strand.
TAGTCTCGTAATTACAACAAATCTAATTATAGGTATTCTGAATAACTGCATTATGGAAGTAGGGCGTTTCAATCGCTGTATTGGTTTCTCATTATTTAACTGGTAAAAAGTCAGCCTTATGGCATTGGCTTAACCGTCCCTAGCATGCCTGTAGCTTCTGTTGGCGAGGAGATGCAGGCTCGGTTTCAGCCTTATACAGTCTATGAAGTCAAAAAAATGACCCAGTGACACACTGTTCAGCAGATAGATAACGCCTGGTACAAAACCAAATGACAGGGTGTGCAAAAAATCACAATGACACGTGCGAACTGCAAATGTGAGCACTTCACCTTGCTCTTATGCTGATATACCAATAATTTAACATAATATACATTATACGCAATCATTAATATGGTAGTTTGGGGCGGTCGATAAGCGGCTTCGCTCGCTCGGCCCTTGCCGTAGTCGATTTAAGGATTTCGACTCTAAAATGCGCCTGTTTATTCAGGCGCTGCTACGTGAAATTTTGTCCAGTTTTGGCTGTTATGTATCGCAGATTTTGCGTACGAGCTTTAGCAATATCGTCGTGCTATTAGCTAACAGCTAAAGCCAACCTGTGCTAACATCGGTCGATTAATTTCATCTAAGATTGTTGTGGTCATATCTAAGCTGGCCATAGGATAAGGAACTCGATTTATATGCAGCTGAGCGCTTCGCAACTAACTCCTCAAACACACACATGGTTATCGCAACGGCCGAAAGAATGCAGTTCACAATTGCTTGTCGGTCAACAGCGTGCCTTAAACGGTTTAGCGGCCGCTTTACGGCAAACGGGTGCTTACGGTCACTGTTTTGCGATCGTCCCTCGTGGCTTTAATCATAGAGAGGTATTTGATGAGTGTTTTGCGACGACCACATGGCAACACAGTCGGTGGTTTGATTGGCTTTATTTAGCTGACCCGGACGATGCGTTGCGCCCGCTGTGTGTCAATGTGCCATCGGGTAACGCGTTTGCGGTAATTGGTGCGTTACAACACATCTTGCAGCAACCGCTCGATCAGCGCGATGAGCTTGTCGAAGAACTGGTTACGTCGTTCGATACACGCGCTCTACGCGACTATATCCAACGTGTTAAGCAAAAAACCTTTGATGATTTTGCGTCCGACCAATTTGCGACAGTGGTTGTCGGACATGAGCACCCTGCTCCTTATTATTATTGTGATCGGGTATCAGAATCGCAGTTATTCGGCCAAATGGGTGTACAGTCCATTGGTGGCACTGTGCGTTCAGATCTTCACCTTTTAGAGCCCGGTTGGATTCTAAAAGCCAATGGCGGTGTCCTAGCCATCGATATTGATGCTTTGTTGGACCAACCGGCAATGTACAAGCGTTTAAAAGAAGTGCTTAAGAGTGGCTATTTTGAGTGGCCGCAGCCCACCATGGAGGCGGGAGCCGCTTATTTTTATCGTCCAGAGCCGGTACCTATCGATATTAAAATCATCTTGGTGGGAAGCCGTAGCAGTTATGCGACGCTCACTGACTATGACGACGACTTCAGCGATCTATTCCCGTTTTTAGCGGACTTTCAGTCGCGTTACGACACAACACAGCAGCCCGTTTCAGAATATTTTAAATTCCTCGACTATGTATGGGATGTTGCCGACGTATTGCCATTAACCGAAGACGCATACGCCGCTGTGCTAACGGAATTGTCGCGCTGGGCTGAGCATCAACATGAACTGAGCTTAGATGCCATCGCCCTCCTTCAATTGCTTAAACAAGCGAATGCCGTTGCCTCACACGAGGAAAAGACACAAATAGACAGTGACAGCATACGTAGTGTCGTGAAACAGCAACGTGAGCGCGGTGGTTATATAGAAGAAGTGAGTCGGCGCAGTATTCTAAATAATGAAGTCCGTATCGATACTGCGGGTGAAGTAGTGGGTCAGGTGAACGGTTTAACGGTCGTCAGTGTCGCTGGCGTGGAGTTCGGCGAGCCATCGCGGATCACGGCAACCATCCATTATGGCGATGGCGATATTATCGATATCGAACGCAAATCGGAGCTCTCGGGTAACATTCACACAAAAGGTGTGATGATTTTGAGCGCTTATTTGGCACATCATTTTGCACGCCATGAACCCATGTCGGTTTCTGCTACGGTGGTATTTGAGCAGTCTTATCATGAGGTCGACGGTGATAGCGCCTCCTTAGGTGAGCTCTGCTGCTTAATCAGTGCACTTGCTGATGTCCCTTTTAAGCAGTCGGTTGCGCTGACCGGTGCGATTGACCAGTTTGGTCAGGTGCAAGCGATTGGCGGTGTAAATGAAAAAATCGAAGGCTTTTTTGATTTATGTGCATTAAGAGGCCTCGATGGCAGCCATCGTGTGTTGATTCCAGAGTCAAACCAAAAGCAGTTGGTGTTACGGCCGGATATTGTCCAAGCAGTCGAACAAGGTCAGTTTCATATCCATACCGTTGACCACGTTGATGAGGCGTTGTCATATTTATGTGATATGCCTGTGAAAGACTTATATCGGCAAGTCAAACTAAACGCACATCATGAACAAGAATCGGAGAATCGTTCATGGTGGCAACGCTGGTTTAGTTGATTCAAAGCAACCACTTCCACTAATCGGAGTTGTTTAGCGTACAGCTGTACGCTAAACTGCAATCTGATTTCAGTGGTATACAACATAAAAGGTCGTTATGAATCAATCGAGTTTTTCTCGCGAAGATCTGATTGCATGCAGTGAAGGCGAATTATTTGGCCCAGGTAACAGTCGCTTACCCGCCCCTAACATGTTGATGATGGATCGCATCGTGAACATTACCGAGAAAGGTGGCGCGCATGACAAAGGGTTTATTCATGCAGAATTAGATATTAATCCTGACTTGTGGTTTTTTGACTGTCACTTTAAGGGTGACCCTGTGATGCCAGGTTGTTTAGGCCTAGACGCTATGTGGCAATTAGTTGGGTTTTATCTAGGTTGGTCAGGTGGCCCCGGTCGTGGACGTGCGCTTGGTGTGGGTGAAGTCAAATTCACGGGTCAAATCTTGCCGCACCATAGCAAAGTCACCTATAAGATCGACATGAAACGTGTCATCAAGCGCAAACTTTTCATGGGTGTGGGTGATGGCGTAGTCGAAGTTGACGGCCGCCCTATCTATACCGCTAAAGACTTAAAGGTTGGTTTATTTACCGATACCAGTACATTCTAAAACGATGTACCAAGTGCAATAAAAAAACGCCGGCTACTTGCCGGCGTTTGTATATTAATTTGCTGAGACATTTAGCGGAACAAGCCGGTCCCCCTAGCCTCCATGGCATCTCGCCAACCGCCTAACCATTGAGACCTGAAGTCGTCTTGGGTTTGATACGGACACTGATCCTTCGAGCGTCCTGATAATCCGGCTTTAAAGCCTTGAGTGTGGGCTCTTTCAAAGCGATCACGCTTCTGTCTTTTCATAAAACTACCCCTTTTTCACTTTCTTATTCGGTTGTGATTATCAAAAGAGCGCATTAACTAATGCCCTCCCTATAATTGATAACGCGAAACCAGGATAGTTCAATGTGAAAAAGTAACACAGCCTACTTGAAAAAACTTAACAAGTTGAAACTGTGTTACTTTTTTATGATATTTTCGTTATGATTTTTTGATATTTTTTAGCTGACGACGGCGCGAAAGTGTAATAAAGAAACCGAGTAGCGATAATCCCGCTAGCGGGAAGCCGCCAAAACTAGCGCCACTACGCTCTACTTTATTCTCTTCTTCACGACAGTTGTTCAACTCACCTTCGATCGGATCCATCTTGATAGTAACTGAAACCTGGCGGGTTTGAGTGTTCCCTTCACCATCAACGTACTCTTCAGTTTTAAGTGCCGAAGCGACGACCTCGCCAGAGTCTGTAATCGCGCGTGCGTCGACTATAAAGTACGGGCTGTCACACGCAATGGCATCGTTAAGGTTAATGAACTCAGCGTTTTCGGCAGCTGTATCGTACACGAACCCAACCCGGCGACGCGATGACGATAGCGAAGGCTCGATCTCTCCTGTACCGACCACTACGCCATTATTATTAATATCACTGGGCACCGTTGACGACCCCTCAAAGAAACCCGGTAACGTTTCGAGCGTGGCGCTATCCACGTCATAGTAAAAGCCTGTGTTTCTCAAATTTGCGGCGCGTGTTGAAGTTAAATAGCCGACAACACGATTGTTGTCGTTTATCGCATTCGCAGAGCCCCAATAATATTCATCACTCTCAGTGACTGGAATAGCTTCGCCATCAATAAAAATGGCTGGCATGCGAATGGGACCACGACTAGGGTGATAAGTGAAACTCTGACCAACAGCGATACCATTATTGTTGACAGCAAACGCGTAGCTTGAGAAGTCAGATTGATCGTCTTCGCGGCGCTCCGCAAGCGTGCCTAGTTCAGTGGATGAAATCACTTCACCGTTTGCATCTAACTGCCACAAAAAACCACGAATATCGTAAATCGAACGCCGTGAGGCGTAATTTGAACGACTGTAGAATAAAATCGGCGCAATGTTATTCGCTGTAGCGTTGTGCAAGTCTATCCACAGCTCAGAGGCACACACTTCCAACGGTCGTGTTTGTATCGCATCGCTATCTTCGGCAGGTGTACAGTTGTCGATAGTCGTGGTCGCGCCAGGGCTTAGACCAATACTGGCATAGCCTGCAGCTAGTCCGCTATCATTTACGTCCATCAATGCGCTCTCGCCACCCAATACAGATTGGTCAGGTGGCGCGATGGTGGTCGTCTGGCCATCTTGATACCAAACACCTCGAGAAATAAAATCTCGCACATAGTATGTGCGCGTGACATCTTCATCATCCGCATTTTTATACGTGAACTCGACCGGTTTATAAGCACCGTACCCCATCCCCACAGCGGTATTCGCAGCGTTGATACTGTTTAAGTGCGTTATTGTGGAGACATCATCAGGTTGATCAAAGAAAGACACTGACTGGGTCACACCGTCATACATAAACGCTTGATACGGCGCAATCGACTTTTGCAGAAAGTTATTGTTTACGTTAGCGGCCAACGCGTTGACGATGTAATCATATTGAGCAGGCGTCAATTCAGTCACCTCTTCAATATCTGTAATACCCAAAGCCGCAAGCTGCGTCGCAGTTAATTGGCTTAAATCGATGTCAACATTGGTCTGAAAACTTGAGACACCAACGATGAATCCTTGCTCGTTTAAGTCACGCGGAAAGCTATTACGAAAGTTATCCGCCGTTGCAATTTCTTCAATTGAGAACGTATCCGCGCTTGCCGTAACACTGCAACCTGCTAATACACTCGCTACCAATAAATGCTTAGAAAATGGTTTCATCACGATTAACTACTCTGTTTTGATAAATTTTCGAGTTCTTCCCAACGCTCTAAGTAGCTCATTAACTGCTCCTCTAGAGCGCCCGCTTGCTCCATCACGGGCTGCGTGATATCAATGGGTTGAGAGAAAAACTCCGGTTCGTTCATTTGTTGCTGCAAGGTTTCGATGTCACTTTCTATCTTTTCTATTGCTGCAGGCAACTCATCGAGTTCACGTTGTAACTTGTAGGATAACTTTTTCTGCTTTGTTACTGAACCCTTGTTATTACTTTGTTCTGAAGACGGCTTCTCTGACTCTTTAGACGCTGATTTTGTTCCATCATTGGGCAAACTTTTACGAGCGAGATAATGCTCAATTTCAGAGAATCCCCCGAAAATCTCGGTGATCTGACCTTCACCCTCAAATAACAAAACGGAGGTCGCCGTATTATCCACGAATTCACGGTCGTGACTTACTAATAAGACAGTGCCTTCGTAATCCGCAATAATCTGTTCGAGTAACTCTAAGGTCTCTATATCAAGATCATTAGTCGGCTCATCGAGTACTAAAATATTGCTTGGTTTTAGCAATATTTTAGCCAGCAAGGCACGGTTGCGTTCACCACCAGATAAGGCGCGTACCGGAGTCCTTGATTGTTTGGGACTAAATAAGAAGTCTTGCAAATAACTGAGAATATGACGTGGACGACCTTGAAACACAATGTCCTGCTTGCCATCGCCCACGTTGTCCATCACCGACTTTTCAGGATCAAGTTGGGAGCGGTGCTGATCAAAGTACGCGACTTCCAGATTTGTACCGAGCTTAATATTTCCCGCATCAACGGCTTGTTCGCCCAAAATAACTTTAATCAGCGTACTCTTACCACAACCGTTAGGTCCCACAAGCGCCACTTTATCGCCGCGCTGTAGCAGTAAGTCAAGATCACGAATGATCGGTTTATCAAAGCTCAGTTCAACATGTTCGCCCTCAAACACGCGCTTGCCAGACCGCTGCGCTTGATTGACCTGCATCTTGGCATTACCTTGCAACTCACGTCGCTGCGCACGCTCCTTACGCAATTGCTGTAGAGCCCGAACGCGTCCCTCATTACGAGTTCTACGTGCTTTAATTCCTTGGCGAATCCAGGTTTCTTCTGCCGCGAGCTTTTTATCAAACTCAGCGTTTTGTGATTGCTCAACTTCTAGCAACTCCTGCTTTTTCGTGACATAGCTGTCATAGTTACCTGGAAATGAAGTTAAAGCGCCGCGATCCAAATCAACGATTCGTGTCGCAAGTTTACGAATAAAGGCACGGTCGTGACTAATAAATAAAATCGCACCGTTAAATTGCAGTAATTGCTCTTCTAACCACTGCACCATTTCGACATCCAGATGGTTAGTCGGCTCGTCAAGTAGCAACACATCAGGATCAACGACGAGCGCACGCGCGAGTGCAACACGACGCAACCAGCCGCCCGATAATTGCGACATCGATACGTCGGCAGGCAGACTTAAGCGCGTTAAAACCTGCTCGATACGAGTCGCAAATTGCCAGCCATTCTTAGCATCGATCTGTGTTTGCAGACTATCGAGCGCTTTCATCATTTCATCACTCGGATCGTCTGCAATCATATTTGATAAACGATGAAACTCGTTTAATTTCTCGCCCACATCGGCTAACGCCTGAGCCACATAATCATAAACCGACATTTCGAGTTGCGCGGGCGGGTCTTGAGGCAACCGGGTGACTATCGTATCTCCCACATACTGAACTTGACCATCGTCTAAGTGAATTTCTTGATCGATGACCTTAAGAAGCGTCGACTTACCCGCGCCATTGCGTCCGACCAAACAAACTCGCTCACCAGCCTCTAAAATAAACTCAGCATGATCCAGAATTGCATCAGCGCCAAAAGCCAGCTGTGCATCCTGAACGCGTATCAAACTCATGATTCAATAAACTCCTTTGCCTTTTGAGCATCAAAAGGCCAACGCAGCTCGTTATCATTGGCATCAACTAACACCGGAACGAGCCAACCATATTCTTTTTGCAATCTTTCATCCGAACAAATATCGACAACACTCAATTCAATCGACTCATCTAAATCTATTTGATTGAGCAGCAGTAACGCCTCTTTACACAGAGGACAATGTGGCTTAGTTAATAAATAAAACACATTTCCACCTAGTACTCTTTACTAATAATGAAGTAGTGATGAATCCCTTTATGACGTTTAAAATCTTCAGGGATAGAGGCCTCAGTTTGGTTATTTACCGAATAACCCGCCTTCTCTAAACCCGCTTCATCAATTTTAAACTTCTTGCGGTTGTTAGAGAATAAGATCACGCCGCCCTCGTTCAGCAGTCGTCCAGCCGTTTTAATTAAGCCAACATGATCGCGCTGAATGTCCAGCGTACCCGTCATGCGTTTTGAGTTACTAAATGTTGGGGGATCGATAAAAATGACGTCGTAACGTCTGTCGTCGCGTTGATCACGCATCCAAGTAAAACAATCGGCTTGAATAAACTCGTATTGACGACCACGCAACCCATTCAAATGAAAATTACGCTCACCCCAAGCAAGGTACGTTTTCGACATATCTACCGACGTGACCGAATGCGCACCGCCCAACGCCGCTTGCACTGAAGCGGTACAGGTGTAACTAAATAAGTTCAGAACATCGAGATCTTCGCACTTATCAAACAGCTCTTTCCGAACCAAGCGATGATCGAGGAATAAGCCAGTGTCGAGATAGTCGGTCAGATTAACCTCAAACTCGGCGCCATATTCCTGCACGTTGAAAATAACACTATCTTGTTTCTGACGATTGCGACGCTCGTATTGCTCTTGCCCTTTCTGCCGTTTACGCACCTTTAATACAATGTGGCTTGAATCAAACGGCAAAGTCTCAGCGACCATTTCCACTAAGTGCCAAAGACGATCGGTTGCAACCCCATCAGGAATAGTTTTGGGGGGCGCATACTCTTGTATTACTAAGTGATCGCCATAGATATCAATCGCCGCATTATATTCCGGTAAGTCGGCATCATAAACACGCCATGCTTCGAGCCCTTCTTTACGCGCCCACCTGCTAAGTTTTGAATAATTCTTTTTAAGCCTGTTAGACAAATCTTCAGATTGACTTTCTGTAAACTCAACTTGCTCTTTAGTTAGGTCAAATAGCGCCAATGTGGTGGCGATCGGACCGTTCATAAACGCATATTTTTTATGACTACGCAGTTTTAGACGTTTTAATAATGTCTCGTCGCCAGCAAGAAGTGCTATTTGCCAGCCTAAGAAAGACTGTTTTAATCGACGGCCCAAACGGCGGTATAGTAATAGTGTTTCGACTTCTTCACCGAGGCGTTCACCATAAGGCGGGTTTGCAATCAGAAGACCTTGATCAGCAGGGGCCTGCATATCAAGCACATCGGATGTATCAAATTGAATAAATTGACCAAGCTGACAGCGGGCCGCATTTTCTTTCGCAATACCGATGAGTTTGGGATTCATATCACTGGCATAAAAACGCGCAGTCATCGTGTTGCGACCTTCCTTAAAGCGCTTTTCAGCGTCTTCAAGCACACTGTGCCAAATACTGCGGTCATGCCCTACCCATCGCAGGAAGCCCCAGTCGCGCCGGTTTAGGCCCGGCGCTTGATCGGCCGCTATCATGGCGGCTTCAATCACCAATGTGCCCGAACCACAGAACGGGTCAAGGATAACAGGTTCATCGTGTTCTAATTGTTGATGAATTCCAGCACGTATGAGCACCGCGGCTGCCAGTGTTTCTCGTAGTGGCGCTTCACCTTGTTGTTTGCGATAACCTCGCTGATGCAGCCCACCTCCAGAGAAATCTAAAGACCAGATAAGTTCATTCTTGTGATAACGCGCGTTTACTCGAATATCAGGAACCTGTTTATCGACATTCGGGCGCTGTGCGTTACGACCCCGAAAAAAGTCAATAATACCGTCCTTAACGACCTGGGCACCAAACTGCGTGTTACGTATCTCATCATTGGTGCCATGAAAGTCAACGACAAAGCTATGTGTATCACGCATGACCTGTGTCCAATCGAAGACACTAATCGCCTGCTGAATCTGTTCTGCGTTGAGTGTTTCAGCGCGGCCTAACTCGACGAGCACACGACTAGCTAAACGCGACCATAGAGCAATGGTGTACGCAAGTTTTAAGTCTGCATCGACATAGCACCCCGCCTGAGTCACAGTAATTGATTTGGCACCGAGCCCCTGCAACTCATTCTCTAATAATTGTTCCATGCCTTTTGCGCACGATACAAATAAACGCAACATAGTTTATTCCATTCAGTAATTTGGCCGCGATTATAGCGTTTCTCAATCAATGTGTCTTTAAAACACTGTAAACTGAACAAAGGTTGTTCGGTATGTGTGTTTTTTATGCATTTGAACTGTATTTTATTAAAAAGCGCTTGCGCAAGCGGTGGGACATGTATATTATGCACCCCACATCGGACGCGGGGTGGAGCAGTCTGGTAGCTCGTCGGGCTCATAACCCGAAGGTCGTAGGTTCAAATCCTGCCCCCGCAACCAACTCCGATGCCTTCATTAAGCATTTCTAGCTGTTACCAAGATCACATCTTCCATAAAAGTATTCTCGGCACACTATCGAAAGCACTCAATTGACTTCACGCGCAGTAATTTATGCGAGCTGTTGGCTAGATAACATTGTTTGACGCATTTCTAGGGTCGAGGGAAGCAACCGATTATGAAGCACTTTGATGACGTGATACTGTTTAATCGTTTTAATCGGTGACAATTTCATATCACCTGACAACAATAGACATGAAGCAAATTCATCATCACGGTCGATTATCAAGAATAAACCGTCATCAAAACCGCTATTCAATTCACAGATATGACGTTCGGGCGCCCATTCTTCAATGTTCGACTTTTGAAAATGCCAACTTTGAGGCATTTGCGGACACCCAAAACGAACAAATGCCGCTGCGCACAACGATGCCTCTTCGACACTCGTACCTAAGTCATCTGTTGAGTAACCTTCTAATACATCGACAAAATTCTGTAAGAGAGTCAAATCTTCAACATTAAAAGGCGCAGAGCAAAAATCGACATTCACGAGTTGTTTGCCTTTATAAGGCAAACGGAAAGGTGCGCCATCCCCCGCCTGAATTGACAGTGGCTGAGCTTTATCGTCGTATAGCCAACACATGTGTTGATTAATTTCCAACTTGCACACCTTTATTATTATGAATGTTGTTATAAATTTGGCAAATAGATTACCCAAAGTCACCTAGTTTTACAAGTTATTGACAATGTCCTTTACAAGCCTAGGTCCTTTGTAAATAAAACCGGTGTAAACCTGCACTAACGATGCGCCCGCCTCAAGCTTTTCTTTCGCGGCGCCTGCAGAATCGATGCCGCCTACTCCGATAATAGGAATTGACGAGTCCAACGCTGAACGTAACAGCCGAATAATACAGGTACTGCGATCACGCACTGGTTTGCCGCTCAAGCCACCCGCTTCATCCGCTAGTTTGCTATGCGAAACACCATCACGCGAAAGCGTTGTATTCGTTGCAATAACACCATCGATGCCCTGCTCGTTAAACGCCTCAGCCATCATACGCACTTCTTCTGGGCTCAGATCAGGTGCGACTTTAACAACAAGCGGTACATACTTGCTATGCACTTTTGCTAGTTCTTTCTGCTCAGCTTTTAAGCCTGCTAGCAAACCATTTAAAGCATCGCCGTGTTGAAAATTGCGTAAGCCCGGTGTATTTGGCGAAGAAATATTGATGGTCACGTAATCGGCATAACGATAAACCTGAGTTAGGCAGGCAACGTAGTCTTGTAAAGCATCTTGCTCTTCAGTGACTTTGTTTTTACCAATATTAATGCCCAGCACACCTTTATAAGTACGTCGCTTGACCTGTTCAACCAACGCCTCGACACCGTCATTATTAAAACCCATGCGGTTAATAATGGCCTCATCATCAACCAACCGAAACAGTCTTGGCTTTTCGTTGCCTGGCTGTGGTTTCGGCGTCACCGTACCCACTTCAATAAAACCGAAGCCCATCTGTCCAAATGCAGTCATGCAACGCGCATTTTTATCGAGACCCGCTGCAAGACCGACAGGATTCGGAAACTCGATCCCCATCACGGTCACAGGCTTGGCCGGCAGACGTTGACGCCACGCGAGTGACAATGGCGTATTAGCAAACCGCCGAAGCATACCGAGCGTCCAGTCGTGAGAACGCTCGGCATCTTGGTTAAACAGCCATTTTCTGACCAGGTTATACACTAGCCCGCAACCTTAGGCGCACAGTTGTGGCTCAACAACATGAGTTCACGCAATGCAACTGAGAACTTAGCAAACTCGTGGCTCTTCGTGGTGCGGAAGTCCGATAACATTGACTGCCAACGTTGCAGCAAGGATTCGTTTTGGTCCATCCAATCATCCAACATTTGCAACGGCTCACCTATCTCTGAGGCCGATTTCAATACAACTAAGGTCAACGCACGTTGCTGCCAATCCAGTTCTTCTCGGAATGCGGCACGTGCCAGCGCTTGCCAGTGGTTAGCAACCGGTTGATTATTAATTTGATTGAGGAACCAATGTAGATTCAGACGAGCACCTAAATAGAAGTACATGTTGCCAACGGTCTGATACGACTGTTCGGTTTCGTCAGCAATTTCGGCAATGTCCATTGCCGAAAATACGGTACTCAAGCTCGCCACTTCTTGAGCCAACTCTTTCGGAAGTCCTTGCTCAATATAGCGGTCGATCGTTTTTTGAATCACAGCCGCTTCATCTTCGTTCATATAACTTAGACAGTTTTTACGCAAGTCATCAAAAGCGGGCATGTAAAAGTCAATGTGCTCTTGAATACCATTTAATTTAGTGTTGCGGTGACGCAAGAACCAACGTGTAGCTCGACGCACCATACGGCGAACCTGGAACAGAATATCGTTCTGTGTTTCAGCCGGCACTTTATTGTTCAACGCTTCAATGGCATCCCAAAGTTCCTCAACGCGGAAACACTCGCGAGCGACTACAAATGACGATGCAACTTCAGCGATGGTCGCTCCGGTGGCTTCTTGTTTACGAAACACGAAGTTAGGACCCATATCATTAACGATCGTATTAGCTAACTTAGTCGCGATAATCTGTCCCTTCAACGGGTGTGAAGCCATCGAATCAGCAAACTGTTTTTGCAACGGTTTAGGGAACGAACGGAACAATGCTTTGCCATGGAACGGATCTTCAGTGATTTCATCGGTGATTAACTGCTCCTTAAGCACCATTTTGCCATAGGCTGTTAAAACCGATAGTTCTGGACGTGTCAAACCTTTATTCTGGGCTTGGCGTTCCGCCAGCTCGTCGTCTGAAGGTAAGAACTCCAGCGAACGATTTAATGCACCGTCACGTTCTAACTGGTGAATAAAGCGTTGCAATTCTTTGATTTGGTCACTACCTCGAAGCGCAGTAATCGAGAGCGATTGTGTTTGACGATTACAATCGTCAAGAACGATTTCAGCCACTTCGTCAGTCATGTCGTACAATAACTTATCGCGTTGCTTCTTCGTGAGGTCACCGTTATTGACCAAACCATTCAGCAAGATTTTGATATTCACTTCATTATCTGAACAGTCCACGCCGCCAACATTATCAACAAAGTCGGTATTAATACGACCGCCGCGCTGAGCAAATTCAATACGACCCAACTGAGTTAAACCTAAGTTACCGCCCTCGCCGATGACTTTGGCTTTCAATTCTGCACCATTAACGCGCAGTGCGTCATTGGCTCGGTCACCCACATCAGAATCGGTTTCATCCTTACCTTTGATGTAAGTACCGATACCGCCGTTCCAAATAAGATCAACGTCCATGGTTAGACACGCACGAATGAGCTCGTTAGGTGTCATTGATTTCTTCTGGGAGCCCAGCATCTTCTTCATTTCTGGCGACAGCTCTATTGCTTTAGCACTGCGACTGAAGATACCGCCACCTTTAGAAATCAACTCTTTGTTGTAATCTTCCCAGCTTGAGCGCGGCAATTTAAATAAGCGATCACGCTCTTTCCAAGAGCTGGCTGCGTCTGGTTCTGGGTCGATAAAAATATGCATGTGGTTGAACGCAGCTTGTAGGCGAGTATGTTTAGATAGCAACATGCCGTTACCAAACACATCCCCCGCCATGTCGCCAATCGCAACACAGGTAAAGTCAGTGGTTTGGCAATCAATGCCCATTTCACGGAAGTGGCGTTTAACCGACTCCCAAGCACCACGAGCGGTGATACCCATTTTCTTATGGTCGTAGCCAACTGAACCGCCAGAAGCAAAGGCGTCGCCCAGCCAAAAGTTATATTCAGCAGAAATACCGTTAGCGATATCTGAGAACGTCGCTGTGCCTTTATCAGCGGCGACAACCAAGTAAGGGTCGTCTTCGTCCTGACGAACGACGTCAACAGGTGGTACGATTTCACCCTCGACGATATTGTCGGTGATATCTAATAACGCACGAATAAACGTTTTATAACACGCCTGTCCTTCTGCAATCATACCTTCACGGTCTTCGGGCAGGTGTTTACAGTAGAAACCACCTTTTGCACCCACAGGTACAATAACGGTGTTCTTAACTTGTTGTGCTTTCACCAGGCCTAAAATTTCAGTACGGAAGTCTTCACGACGGTCCGACCAACGCAGGCCACCACGAGCCACTTTACCACCCCGTAAATGGACACCCTCTACCCGCGGCGAGTAGACAAAGATTTCGAACTTAGGCAACGGCAACGGCATCTCAGGTACCAGTTCAGGTAAGAACTTAACTGAGATGTAAGGTTTATCATTGCCTTTTTCATTCTTCTGGAAGAAGTTTGTACGTAAAGCGGCGTCAATTAATTCAACATAGCGACGGATAATACGATCGTCGTCCAAGTTAGCGACGCTATCTAATTCGGTATTGATGCGCGTATGTAACGCGTCCAGTTTCTTCTCAACACCTTTAGTGCCGGGCTCAAAACGCGTGTAGAACATCTTAATGACGAGTTTAGCGAGTAGCGGGTACTTGCTAAACGTGCTTTCAATATAGCTTTGACTGAAGGTCGTACCAATCTGACGCATGTACTTCGCAAACATACGTAAAATAGTGACTTGGCGACCCGTCATACCGGCACCAAGTACGAGCCGGTTAAAGCCATCATCTTCAAGTTCACCTTTCCAAACTTTTGCAAACGCATCTTGGAATAATTCGCGACTGGTTTCTAAATCGAGCGCCCCACCGGTATGGATCATATGAAAATCTAAAATCCAAAATACATTGCCGTCTGCCGCTTTAACGGGATAAGGGCTCTCGCCAATCACACGCAAGCCAAAGTTTTCGAGCATCGGCAGCACGTCTGATAAGTGGATGGGTTGATCTTTATGGAAAAGCTTGAGACGCAAGTATTTGCTGTCGTCTTTCTCTTCCTGAGCGCGATAAAGCACCATGCCGAGCTTATGTTCATCGTCAAGGGACTCAAGCTGGTTGATATCTGAAATCGCAACAGAAGGCAGCACATCCTCTTTATAAGCACGCGGGAACGCTTGACCATAACGTTTATTCAAACGTGTTGAGCGCGCCTCACCAAAGGTTGAGTTTAAAATACGCTCAAAGTTATCTTCCCAAGTGCGAGCGGCCTCAATAAGATTCTGTTCCAATTCCTTCACATTTACGTCCTGCTGGTCGTCTTCTAGGCGCACGGTGTAATGCGTTCGTGCGAGATTTGATTCGGAGAAATAAGTGGTAAAGTCAACGTCGTGTTGAGTACGCAAGGTTTGTTTTAAAATGCGCTGAGTGCGTTCACGTAATAGAGTGTTGTAACGCTCTTTAGGTACATACACCATGCATGTCATAAAGCGACCAAAAATATCGCGACGCAAGAAAATCCGAGTCATATCACGCTCTTGCATCTGCAAAACGCCCAAACCAACTTGCAGTAGATCATCATCCTCTGCTTGCACGACTTCATCACGCGGATAGGTCTCTAAAATATTAACTAATGCTTTTGCTGCATGCGATTGTGGAGCAAAACCAGACGCTTCAATCACGCGCTTGAGCTTCTGCGAAACCAGTGGAATATCACGCGCGCTATTGTTGTAGAAGTTCGACGCGTAAAGACCAATAAAGCGATGCTCACCAATGACCTCGCCTTCTTTATTAAAGCGTTTGACACCAATGTAGTCGCAATGCGCTGGGCGATGAACACGTGATTTTGAATTGGTTTTCGTGAGTAACAGAATGCGATCGTCCTGTGTAATTTCACGCGCATCCTCTGGCAAGCTTGAAATTAAACGACCTTTTTCACTGACCGAATTACGCATTAGGCCCAAACTGCTATCTTCGGTTTGGCTGAGTTCGTAATCGCCTTTAACAGGCTTTAAGTCATAAGAGCGATAGCCTGTAATGGTAAAGTTATCATCCGCCAACCAGCGTAAAAACGCTTGGATATTTTGTTTTTCTTCCTTCGAGCCTGGATAATAATCGGCAGTCACTTCTTCTGCGACTTCAGAGAGCTTGGTCACCATCGGCTGCCAATCGGAGACCGCCAAGCTGATCTCTTCCATGACAGAGCTCAATTCTTTCTTCAGCGCTTTTAATTCGTCCTTGGTGCTCTGGCGGTCGACCTCAATTAAGAATGCGGTATCGACAAAATTATCATCACGAGTACCCGGGCGTAATAAATCAGTGACCTGATTATCTTTATCACGCTTATGGCTAATAGGCATGTGCAACAATAAGTGGCTCGTGATACCCAAGCGTGATAAAGCCATGCGGACTGAGTCCACCATAAACGGCATGTCACTCTGAATAATTTCAATAATCGTGTGCGGTGATTCCCAGCCATCATTCGGCACGTCTGGGTTATATACTTTAATCAGTGCTTTATCGCCGGGTTTATATTCATTAAAGCTGTGCCATAAACCCAGCACAGCACCGTACATATCACTGTCATTACGGTGACTCAAATCATCTGAGGAAATATTACGATAAAGACGTTTCGCGAAATCTTGCACAAGCGGTGCTTGGCTTGAAGCAACTTTCTTTTGAATAAGTTCGACTACTTTTTCTAAAAGTACTGGGGATTGACCATCAACCAACGACATAATTGCAGAGTCCTTGAGATTATTTTTTTGATGAAACGTCGTAGGCAAGCCACAAAGCGGCCCACGGCCTGATAATCTACCTATGATTGATGTTATTGTCGGACATTTAAGGCAGGCTTTCAACGCATATTCGTGCAATAAATGAGTGTTTAGACCAGCGAGCAGTAAAGCTTATGAAAAATAACTCAATAACTATCCAAATTAGGAGCTAAATACGCTTGAGGGAAACGAATTTATTATTGTTATCGAGCTGTATAATGAACCGACCGGATACGCCAGTTGGGTCCACAAAAGGAACCATACGACCGGCCGGAATAGCAATTCGTACGTTAGTATCAGACAGTACAACTAAATGTTGGGCGCCACCACCGTAGTAAATATCGATAAATTCCTGATACGACATAGAAATTGAAAAACGATATTCAATCACAGGATGACTCCCAACTCGCTATTTCGTGAAAATAGTTATGCAGCTAAACTATTTTCTATTTTTTCTTGTAAATCACTTGCTAAGTTCGGCAACGCTTGGATTTTTTCCAGTTGTTGCTTCATCAATGCCTGTCGCTCGGCATCGTACCGTCTCCAAGACATAAAGCTTGATATTAAACGCGACGCTACCTGCGGATTTTTATCATTTAACTGACAAATGACATCACCAATTAACGCATAACCGGCTCCATCAAACTGATGAAATCTTGCGCTATTTTGTGTAAACGCCGCCAACAATGAATAAATTCGGTTCGGATTATCTAGACTGAAATCGGGGTGTTTCATTAAGGTTTTAACATTGGCAATGGTACCGTCCGTATCGGCTAATGCCTGCGTCTGGAACCACTTATCCATCACCAGTTTATCACCGCGCCATTGCTGATCAAAAGCTTCCACAAGCGTGATAGCATTTGATGCGTTGCCCCAAACCGATGCCTGCAGTGCCGCCAGTCGATCCGTCATATTCGTTGCGTTATCAAACTGCGTTTGACTCAGATTCACGTAATTATCGCCCGCTACGGTGAGGTAACTCAATAGTACATTTTGCAATTGCCGTAGCGCTATATCCTCACCTGACAAGCGGTAGTCACGCTGCTGCAATTCATCATAAATAGCGGCATAACGTGCACTCATCGTGCCGTGCAACTGTTCAGCTAAATGACGTTTTAACTGTCGCAAGTTGTGAACAATGGTATCAATCTCAATGGTTTCAAAATACTCGCCAACGGTAGCCGCATTTGGCAACGTCAGCGTCAATGCGATTAACGCAGGATCAGTATCCGACGTGATCAAACGTTCACACGCATCGACAAGCGCCTTATCCACTTCGACTGTTGATTGCGACTTGACCGCATCCACCACGCGACTTGTAAATAGCTGCTGTGCAGCGTCCCAGCGACTCACCGGATCGTCTGCATGCGCCATTAAGGTCAACATCGCTGCTTCAGGTAAATCACGTTGCACTTTAACGGGTGCAGAAAAATCATCGAAGACCGAGACAATCGGTTCTTCATTCGACGCCAATTGAGCTGCAAATTCGCCATTGACGTAAAAGCTTTGACGTTCTTCAGTCAGTTCGAGCAGGTTTTCAGCGAGCACTATACGGTTACCGTTAGGTGCATAGGCAGATATACGCATTGGAATATGCATGGGTCGTTTTTCCGCCTGACCTGGTGTAGCTGGAACCGTCTGACGGGTGTTGATAATGAGTTGTTGCTTGTCAGTATCAAACGCGGTTTCGACTTCCACACTCGGTGTCCCAGCTTGCTCATACCAGCGACGGAATAGTGTAAAATCCCGATCGTTGGCATCTTCCATCGCTTTGACAAAATCTTCACAGGTCACTGCGGCACCGTCATGGCGTTCGACATAAAACTTCATGCCACGCTGAAAGCCAGTTTCGCCCAGTAATGTATGCATCATACGAATGACTTCAGCGCCTTTGTTATACACGGTCACCGTATAAAAGTTATTCATCTCCACAACTTTGTCAGGTCGAATGGGGTGAGCCATTGGCCCTGCGTCCTCAGTAAACTGGTGACTACGAATCACCTTGACGTTTTGAATACGATTAACCGCACGTGAACCTAAATCTGAGCTAAATTCTTGATCACGGAATACCGTCAGGCCTTCTTTCAGCGAAAGCTGGAACCAATCGCGGCAAGTAATTCGGTTTCCCGTCCAGTTGTGAAAGTATTCATGACCGATCACCGATTCGATATTTAAAAAATCTTGGTCGGTGCCGGTTTTGGGATTAGCAAGCACATATTTAGAATTAAAGACATTAAGTCCTTTGTTCTCCATAGCGCCCATATTGAAGAAATCGACCGCGACAATCATGTAGATATCGAGATCGTAAACCAGACCAAAGCGTTCCTCGTCCCAACGCATTGCATTTTTTAACGACACCATCGCGTGCTCACTGCGATCTAAGTTACCTTTATCGACAAATAACTGCAGTGCGACTTCGCGTCCTTCGCGCGTCACGAAGGTGTCCTCAAGTAAATCAAAATCACCACACACCAACGCAAATAAATAGCTCGGTTTAGGGTATGGGTCATGCCAAGTGACAAACGGCTTGCCCTCTTCCTCACCGTGCTCAACGCTGTTGCCATTCGCCAAAATATGCGGATAGTCTGCACTCGGTGCGATAACTTTGGTAGTAAAAGTCGCCAATACATCGGGGCGATCTAAGTAGTAAGTTATACGGCGGAAACCCTCTGCCTCGCATTGGGTACAAAAAGTACCTTCAGCCAGATAAAGCCCTTCCAGCGCTTTATTGGTCGATGGGTTCAATGTATTGACCACTGTCAGTGTGAACTCATTTTGCTCAACCTCAATGGTCAGCGTTGAGTCAGTGACTGTATAATCTGAAGTGCTGAGAGCTTGGTCGTTTAAAACAACCTTTTCCAGTTCGATGTGCTCTCCATCGAGTACCAACGCATCACTGTGCTCGCCTTGGCGCTTTATTTTCATGGTATTAGTGATGCGTGTGTTTGTCTCGTCCAATTCAACAACTAAGTTCACCGTATCGATGGTGAACTTAGGTGCTTGGTAATCTTTCCGATACTTCGCGGTTTTTTGTGACATAAACCCTCTTTACGACGTTTGAGTATTTTCAGTCATTTCTGGCTCACGGCGTAAAATCGTCCATCCAGTATAAGCCAGTACAATCGCAATTAATGGTGTCAAATAGTTAAAGAATGCATATATACCATAGTCTAGCGGACTTACAGCCAGAACACTAAACATGTATGCGCCACAGGTGTTCCATGGAATCAATGCGGAAGTCAAAGTACCACTGTCTTCCAATGTACGAGAAAGTACTCGAGGATCCAGCCCTCGACGTTGATATTCTTCTTTAAACATACGGCCAGGCAATACGATGGCCATGTATTGGTCGGCAGTTAATACGTTGGCACCAAAACAGGTAAATAACGTACCAGTGATCAAACTGCCTACTGACTTCGCTGACTTTAGCATGCCCTGGATAAAGCGCTTTAACAGCCCGAGCTTTTCCATGACGGCGCCGAACGTCATTGCACTTAAAATCAACCATAGGGTATTAAGCATGCTCGACATACCGCCGCCACTCAGCAGCGAATCAAGGTTTGTGCTTCCGGTACTGACCGTCGTACCATCAGACATTGCGAGCCAAATTACTTTCAGGTGCGATAATAAGGTGTCATTACCACCCGCCATCTGCTGCACCATATCAGGTTGAAAAATGAGTGCCCAAACGCCACCTAGCAACGCACCAAAAAACACAGTCGGTAACGCAGGTTTACGGGTTGCTGCTAAAAATAGCAGAACACCTAAGGGTACTAACATTGCCCAACCTACATTAAAGGTATTGTCGAGCAGGCTTTGCATTTGATTCAGCTTTTCAAGAGATACCGATGAGTCGGCATTCAGCCCCAAGAATAGGAAAATTGTCACTGAAATAATAAACGCGGGGCCTGCGGTATAGCCCATGTAACGGATATGTGCGAACAGTTCGGTTCCACTGACTGCAGGTGCCAAGTTCGTGGTGTCTGATAGCGGCGACATTTTGTCACCGAAATATGAGCCCGAAACGATAGCACCAGCGGCGATAGCAGGGTCAAGACCCATGCCCGATGCGACTCCCATTAACGCAACACCAATGGTTGCAGCCGTCGTCCAAGAGCTACCAATCGACAATGCAATGATACCGCAAATAATACAGCTAGCAGCATAAAACAGCCCCGGGTTTAACAACTCTAAACCGTAGTAAATCAGCGTCGGTACGGTACCTGAGAGCAACCAAGTACCAATCAAGGAGCCTACCGCAAGAATAATCAACATGGCGCCTAAAGCAACAGAGATACCTTCTTGAATACCTTTTTCAATTTGCTCCCAGCTGAAGCCATTCTTAAAGCCGATAATACAGGCAATACCTGCAGCTATCCAAAGCGCTATTTGGTTAGGTCCATAGGATGAGTCTTCGCCAAAGAAATACACTGATGAGGCCAACATAATCACCAAAGCGACCAGCGGAATCAGTGCCTGAAAAAGTGTGGGCTGTTTTATTTGTTGTGTCATGAATGCGTTATCCTAAATCTCGATAATGCCGATAAGTTGAAGAAAAATTATAATAATAGCGATCGGTGCAACGTATTTGAGGCACAAATGCCAAATATCAAAAATGTGGTTGCCAGCATCAAGCTCGTCTTTAGCGTTATCACGCGTCATTACCCAGCCCGCTAAAACGGCGAGCAGTAAGCCACCTAACGGTAATAATAGACTCGATGTGAGTAAGTCAATCACATCAAAAATTGAATTCAATGGCTTACCCAGCCACTGTGTACTCAGTTGCGCCCACGAGCTCCCGGAGAACGAATGGATCGTGAGCTGCCCCAGCAACCATAATACACTGGCGGAAATGATCGTTGAGGGCCAACGCGATAGATTGAATTTTTCTGAGACAAAAGCCACCGACGCTTCAATCATTGCTATCGCCGAAGTAAATGCGGCGATCACTAACATGGTGAAAAATAGAGTGCCTACCCATTGTCCCCCTGGCATTTCACCAAAAGCCAGTGGCAAGGTGGTAAAGATTAATCCAGGTCCTTCACTCGGTGTAAGATTAAAGCCAAATACCAACGGGAAAATGGCGAGACCTGCAATTAAAGCAACCAGTGTGTCAATCACCGCTATCCAAACGCTTGTTTGTACGACCGAAGTTTCCTTGGGCAAGTAAGCGCCATACATAATGACAACGCCGGATGCTAAACCGAGCGTGAAGAAAGAGTGACCCAGCGCAATCATCACGCCGTTAATCGAAAGCTTTGAAAAGTCAGGTTTAAACATGAACTCTACGGCTTCGCCAAACGCCCCAATATTTCCAGCATAGACCGCCAAAGCGATCAGCAATACAAACATAGCCGGCAATAAAAAACGAACCGAGCGTTCGAGTCCTTTATTGACCCCCTTGCCCACGACAACCACTACGCCAATCAATATGAGTGTGTGCCACAGCATCAACTCGCTCGCCGATGACAACATGCCAGAGAATAGCCCCCCGACTTGCTCGGCTGAGGCACCATTGAATGCGCCGCCCGCCGCTTTAAACACGTAATCGAGCGCCCACCCTGCAATAACGGCATAAAAGCTCAAGACGAGAAAGCCCGTCAACATGCCTAACCAACCTGCCAATTGCCAATGCCGGCTGCGTTTAGACTCGACTGCGACTTGCTCTGCCGCGTATCCCGGTGAGTGACGACCTCGTCGACCAATGACCACTTCGGCCATCATGATAGGGATGCCAATGAATGCGATACAAAGCAGATATACTAAAACGAAAGCACCGCCTCCGTTTTCTCCCATCACGTAGGGAAACTTCCAGATATTGCCAAGGCCTACGGCGGCCGCCGACGATGCCAAAATAAATGACAATCGACTTGACCAACGACTTGATATTGATGCTGAGTTTTTCATTGTTGTTCTAGATCATTTTTTTAGTATAACGCGGTAGTTGACCACAAACTGCGTGGGTTGCCAAGCATACGTAAAAAAACCGCCATAAAGCGGCGGTTTTTTGAGCATATCTATGACTATTGACTTAGTCGTTTTGAGCGAGCTTCACATCATCAATAAATTCAAATGCAACAGAAATGGTCTCATCAAGATACGGATCCACTTCAAGCACCTCGTCGTCAACATCATCAATCGATTCAACTGGCTTCATTCCCATCCGTTTGAGACGATCATTGACTCGGGCTAGGCGCTCTTTCTTGTCCGCAGCTTGCTCACTCTCACGCTCTTCAATATTCAAGCTAACCCACGTTTTTTCCATGTTTTTACGTAGCTCATCGATATCTTTGAATATGTACGAAAACTCAGGATCTTTCTCTAAACGCTCATGAGCGTTCTTGTTTAACGACTGGATTTCAGCGCTATCAAGATAACTGAAGGTGTCATATTGCGCTGGCTTGATTTGATCCCACGGTAGCGCGTTGTCTTCACGACTCTCGCCCCACTCCGACGCTTCCACGTATGAAGGCAAGGTGACATCAGGCGCCACACCTTTTAACTGCGTACTACCACCATCAATCCGATAAAATTTCGCGATTGTATATTGCACGCTGCCTAACGGCTCACTGAAGAAATCAAAACGACGGTTAAGCCCGCGATGCTGTTGGACAGTCCCTTTACCGAACGTATTCTCGCCCACAATCAGCGCACGCTTATAGTCTTGCATTGCCGCAGCAAAGATTTCCGATGCGGACGCACTATAGCGGTCAACTAACACCACCAGCGGACCTTCGTAATAGGTAACACCATCTCGATCTTTACTGATTTCAACATGGCCGCGCCCATCACTGACCTGAACGACGGGGCCTTGGTCAATAAATAAGCCCGTTAATCCAATCGCTTCATTAAGTGCGCCACCACCGTTACTTCGAAGGTCAATAACGATGCCTTCGACCTCTTTAGACTTAAGATCCTCAAGCAGCTTTTTGACATCTGCAGTCAAGTTGTTGTAAAAGCCAGGTATCTCAATGACACCCATTTTACGCCCTTTATTAGGTCCCTCTTCCGGTACCTCTACGTGCGCTTTTGCAGCTCGATCCTCTAACTTGACCTTGTCGCGGACTATTTCAACCACTTTCGGTGTGCCGCCAACGCCTTGTGAAGCCTCTAAGACTTGTAGGCGAACAGAAGAACCTTTCGGCCCTTTGATCATATCGACAACGTCATCGAGACGCATGCCAATGATATCCACAAAATCCTCAGCGTCCTCACCAACACCTTGCCCAACGGCAACGATTTTGTCCTCTGGAGAGAGCTCACCCGTCTTGTCAGCAGGTCCTCCTGGAACCAAACTACGAATCACAGTGTAGTCGTATTCTGATTGTAAGACGGCGCCAATACCTTCCAACTCAAGATTCATGTTTTGCTGAAATCGTTCAGAGTTAGCGGGTGATAAGTAGCTCGTATGAGGTTCGATGGAACGAGCAAACGCATTCATCAGCGTTTGAAAGGCATCTTCATTCTTTGAGTTAGTGAGTCGGTTCAACGCACTATTGTAGCGTTTACCAAGGGTCTCAACGATATCTGGCCACTCTTTGCCCGCCAATTTCAAGTTCAGAGCATCATATTTGACGCGCTTTTGCCAAAGCTCGTTCAATGCCTCTTCATCTTTCGCCCAGTCGGCATCTTCACGATCGTAGTAATATTTTTCGCCCTTTTCATCGAAGCTCATGGGCTTATCTTTATCAAGCAAAGAAAGCGCATATACATAACGTTGAAAACGACGTTCTAAACTTGTTTGGTAAAGCTCATAGGCAATTTCGAGCTCACCGCTCTCAAGCATGTCATCAAACAACCGAGCATACTCTTCTGACGCGTCAACGTCAGACTTCAACAAAAACATTTTATTGAAATCGAGCATTTCTAAGTAACGGTCGTGAATCTGCTCTGATAACGAGTCATCTAGCTCAGGCTGAGAGAAGTGATAACGTGTAAAATACGCTAACACACGCTCACTGACTGTGTCGTGCTGACTATCTTGCGTTAATTGGGGTAATTCAGAAATATCGTGCGTCGGTGGAATCGCCAGCGCGCTCGGGGCTACAACTAACAGAGCTAACGCGTTTAACTTGAATAATCCTGACTTCATATTGACGACTCCTGACAGACGCTTATTGTTTTACGAATACGTTTTCGGCTTTTACTTTCATACTCAGACCATTGGCAAGCTGGACTTGAACATCGCTTTTATCGATCTCAACCACCGTGCCTGGCATCGGTCTGTTACCTGCTTTAACTTGAACCTGTTGACCCACAGAAAGACTATTAAGTTCCACATCTTTCAATTTAGGGGTTGGTTTTCGCGCTGGCTTTGGCTTTCTAGCAGCCTTGTTCGCACTGGGTGCTCTCCGCTTCGGTTTAGTACGTGCTTCTTCAGATTTTGTATCTGTTGCTTTACGCTGCTTCGCTCGCTCAGCGGCACGTTCCTTTGATTCCTTAAGTGCCTCCGCAGCATGTTGTTGATGCTCGTCAAGTACCTTTTCAACAGCTTCACCGTCCAGATTGACACGCTCTGTTCCTGTTTTCACACTGCGAAGATAACGCCAACTGTTCGTGTAATGACGTAATGCAGTACGCAAGCGAGTTTTGCTTACCTTTTCGTCGTCTTCTAGACGCTTCGCAAGATCTTCAAAAATCCCGATCTTTAATGGCTTTGCATCACCCTGAAGGCTAAAACAGTTCGGAAACTGTTCAGCCAAATACGCAATGACGTCTTTACTTTTCGTCAGTTTTTCAGACTCACTCATTCCAATCTTCTTCCTGTTCACGGACGTTTTCTAAAACAGTACGAACAAACATGTCCATATCATCGAATTCAAGTTCAAGCAGCCGAGGCTCCTCGATCCACTCATATAACGTAAGGCGCACAGCCTCTTCCAGCTGCTCTACGGTATCGGTTTCTATACGCTGATCATTAATTAGATGCAGCATTTCATTGATTTGGTCAGCCGCGGCTTCTTCCTCGCCTTCAAAGAAAATTGTGTCTTCGTAGTTGACCAAATAAAGTTGGATATCAAAATCTGCAAACATAGGGTTAGGCTTGATTCCAATTAAAAGTAGCACAGATTGCCGCAATTCTCGCGAACATCTCTGCGTCTTCTGCGCTGAATCGTCCTACGGTAGGACTATCTATATCGAGTACGCCGACAGTTTTTCCATCGACAATAATAGGGGCTACAACCTCTGCGTTTGAAGCGGCATCACAGGCGATATGACCGCTGAACTCATGCACATCGTGCACGTGTTGCAAGGCTTGTGAGTCGGCTGCTACACCACATACACCCTGACCGAAGGGAATCCGTACACAAGCAACCTTGCCTTGAAACGGCCCTAATACGAGCTCGCGCTCACCTCGAGTGAGGTAAAACCCAGCCCAATTAATGTCTTCAAACTGGTCAAAAATGAGTGCTGAAATATTCGCTAAATTAGCAATTAAATCGGATTCTCCACTTGTGATGGCTTCGCATTGAGTCACGATATCATCACGTACTGATACTACTTGCATGGTACCTCTTATCTCTCATCTTCATTTAGGTTAAAACGCGCAATGGTATCGGCTCCGCTCTGCTCCGAGAACTGCCGCTTAAGCTCACTTTTAGATTTAGTGACTATACGTCCATCTTTACCTACTGAGTAATGTTGGTCGCTATCAAGAAACCGTGCTTGATAAGCCATTACTAGTTGGAGCGAGTTTTCCAGTTGTTCTTCCGATAATTTTGCACCGTCAGGCCAACGTCCTGTTTCGACGGCACTGACCAAGCGTTCATACGTATCTTGGCTCATACTGTTGATGAGATCTTCAAATTGCATTATTAGCTTTACCGCTTTCTTTTAAGCATGATGAGGCGTACACGGTTAATGACAAACCAAACCAAACCAATGCCAATAAACAACAATGCAGCGCTACGCTGCCAACTATTGGCGAGAGGTTGTTGGAAAAATAGATAGACAAAGGCAGCAATGGAGAGCAACAAGGCCAACATCGATTGAGAAACCAATTTATCTGACTTTTCCTGCCTCAATCGAATCGCTTCACGCTCGATGTCTTCTTTTGAATTGCCCGCAAAAACAAATTGGCAATGAGGGCAATCTTTTGCCTTAGAAGACACGCGCTTACCACACGAAGGGCAATTAACTAATGCCATATCAAACACCTTTACCGATATATACCAAGCAATATAAGGCTTTTATCACTAAATTCAAGGGACAGCCCCAATAAATGAGGTTTAAATAAAAAAAGCGAGGCGCTTGCCTCGCTTTTTTAGAATAAACGTTATGGCTATTTACGTTTTTGTTCTTTATTAAAGTCCTGCCAGTACGACTTAACAGTACTCTTCATCTCTTTGTGTAATAACAACATACCGATCAGGTTTGGTAAGGTCATTAACACGATGGCGACCGCTGATGCTGTCCAAATCAATGTCGTATCGGCAAACGATGCCCAGAAAAAGCCTGCTACGTATAAAATACGGTATGGCATGACACCCTTCTGACCAAATAGATAGACCACAGCGCGATCACCATAGTAGGACCAAGCAATCGCCGTCGAAAAGGCAAACAGCAATAGCGTCACAGGAATAATGTACTGCCCAAAGTCACCCAAGTAACCGTTTGCAAAAGCGAGTGACGTTAGCGCCGCCGAGTGAACCAACGACTTACCGACTACTTCGATATCGTCTTTGATCAAATTACCATCTTTAACTTTCACCGTCCCGGTATAAGCATCCTCGCCGGCCACAATAAAGCGTACATCTTCAGCCACCGAACGCGCATGTAAGATAGTAAACTCATCATTAGTCTGAGCAACACCATTCTCAACGCTCACCACACCACTATACCGCTTGATCTGGTTCTCATCCGTCTGATTCAGATACGCATAGAGTTTCTCACGGTCAGCCGTTATGGTGTCATCATAGTGCCCAGCAATGAAGTCGAGGTCACTTCGTGCGAAGTTATTCTCAAATTTCTGGGTCCAAACGCCTGAGGATAGAATCACGAGACCCGTCAGCGTACAGATTAAGATGGTATCTAGGAAAGGCTCAAGAATTGAAACCAAACCTTCGGAAACCGGATCTTTCGCGCGTGCTGATGCGTGGGCAATCGGTGCAGAACCCTGACCCGCCTCGTTCGAGAACAAACCTCGGTTAACACCGCGGTTAAAGGCATAAGCAAAACTTGCGCCTAAGAAACCGCCAGCGGCCGCAGAGCCGGTAAATGCATCGCGGAAAATAGAAACAAAAGACTCACCGATATTATCAATGTTAAATGCAATGACACTCAGCGAGCCAAGCACATACAAGATACCCATAATAGGTACAATCTTGGAGGTGACCGCTGCAATACGCTTAATACCGCCGATAATAACCATGGCGAGTAGAATCGATAACACCGCACCAGTAACAACAGGGTCTATCTCGAACGTTTGTTCCATTGACTGAGCGATGTTATTGATTTGGGGCATGTTACCCGTACCGAAGGAGCTGATAATGGTTGCGATAGCGAAAATCACTGCTAACCATTTCATGTTTAAGCGGCGATCCATGTAATACATAGGTCCGCCCGCCATGGTGCCATCTTCAGTTTTTACACGATACTTATGCGATAAGGTGACCTCAACAAACTTAGTGGTCATCCCCATGAACGCAGTCATCCACATCCAAAAAATAGCGGCGGGGCCACCTAAGAAGATAGCCAATGCTACACCACCAATATTACCGGTACCCACGGTTCCAGAGAGCGCCGTCGAAAGCGCTTGGAAGTGGCTGGTATCCCCTTGTGAGTCTTTTTTATCGAACTTACCGCTCAATACGCGCCACGCGTGACGAAAGTAGCGCACTTGAGGAAAGCCCAAATAAAGTGTGAAGAATAAGCCCACACCTAACAAAAGAAATGGGAAATAGGCTGCCGAGCCCAAAAACCCATCAATCCATAACAAAATATTATTCAGCGTTTCCAAGGTGTATCCCCTTTATTTATTGTTATTTTCACCGAGCTTGTTAAGCCTTACGCAAGATAGGTGACACGGCCAATATAGCCGTTAGCAAGTCCTCGCCTAGACGTTGGCTACGTGTCAACGACCACCCAAAGTCTTCATCAGGTAAGTCGGCATTATCCTTAAATGGCATTTCTAAAGTGTACGATAAGCATTTAAAACGCTCACCAACGGCGGTACACGCAACCGTCATATTCGCTTTGCCTGGCTCATCTTTCTCGTAGCCATATTCATCTTGGAATTCAGGCGTTGCCGCTAACAAAGCATTTTTAAACGTTTCTTCTAACTGCTTATGTCGCTCATCATACGAGGGAATACCCTCACAACCCGCTACGAAATTATAGGGAAGCGCTTCGTCACCATGCACATCTAAAAACATGTCGACGCCGGTTTCCTGCATCCGCTTAAGTACATAAAAGACTTCTGGGCTTTTCTCTAGGCTAGGTTCCGCCCACTCTCGATTCAGGTTAGTACCTACCGCGTTAGTTCGCAAATGACCTCGAACACTGCCGTCTGGGTTCATATTGGGTACGACATAGAACACATTTTCATCTAACAGTTTCCGAGCGACGCCATCCTCATCATCTAACAAACGCCCTAAAAATCCTTCCATTAGCCATTCAGCCATCGACTCGCCGGGATGCTGACGTGCAGTCACCCAAATGGTATTTTTATCGTCGCTGGGTTCGCCGATTATCAGCAAGTTTAACTCACGTCCATCAAGCGTTTCACCGAGTAACTCGTGATAGCAATCCACAGATTGTTGTGCCTGCTGAATCAAATCTAAATGACGCTCATACGAATACGGGACAAAGTAGGCGTAGTAGACTGATTCTTGCTCTGGCGTATGGCGGATGGTGAGTTGCTTACCATCATACTCGGTCGGTACGCGAAACCACGTATCGCGATCATACGAAGCCAACGCTTGGTAATCTTTCCAGCCATCGGGATACGCTGATTGACCTGCATTTTCAATGACCATCACATGTTCCTCGCCAATCTCGGCAAACAACTTGTAATGAAACCACTGATAGAAGTCCGATTGATGGTCCTTGCGAATTGCAAGACGAATATTCTCACAAGACTGCGCTTCAATAACGTCGATGTTACCGCTATCAAAGGCTGTATTAATACGTATCATGCGTTTCCTTAATAGTAATTAAAACGAGTGCATACCAGTATACGAAAAAAGCGCCACCGAGGGCGCTTTTTTCGATTTTTCGCATTTAGCGAGGCAAGTTTGGCACTTTAAGACCTGCCATTTGCTCAGCAACACGCACAACTTGGCAGCTATAGCCGAATTCGTTGTCATACCACACATACAACACAGCGCGGTTGTCTTCAACGATCGTTGCTTGTGAATCAACAATACCCGCATAGCGACTACCTACCAAATCACTCGACACAATTTCAGTCGAGGCAGTGTAATCGATCTGGCTTTCAAGAGAAGAATGCAAAGCGGTTTTACGAAGGTATTCGTTCAACGCTTCGCGATCAGTTGACTGGCCTAAATTCAAATTCATGATAGCCATGGACACATTAGGCGTCGGTACACGAATCGCATTACCTGTTAATTTGCCTTTTAATGCAGGAAAAGCCTTCGCAACGGCCTTAGCCGCTCCGGTTGAGGTAATGACCATGTTGAGGGGCGCTGAACGACCGCGACGCTCTGCTTTATGGTAGTTATCAATCAGATTTTGATCGTTAGTGTAGGAGTGAACCGTTTCTACGTGACCATTTTCAATGCCATACTCATCATGAACCGCTTTAAGTACTGGCGTAATTGCATTGGTTGTGCAGCTTGCTGCAGAGAGAATCCGGTCATCTTCTAAAATGTCGCTATCGTTGACGCCAAACACGACATTTTTGATGTCACCTTTTGCAGGCGCAGTTAACAATACCTTAGCGACACCTTTAGATTTAAGGTGGAGACCTAAACCTGCTTCGTCTTTCCAGATACCGGTATTGTCAATTACGATTGCATTATCAATGCCATACTGCGTGTAATCGACTTGATCAGGGCCATCGGAATAAATGACTTTAATTGAGGTGCCGTTGGCTTTGATGCTATTTGTTTCTTTATCAATAGTAATAGAACCATTGAACTGGCCATGAATTGAATCGCGACGTAGCAAGCTCGCACGCTTTTCAAGATCACCCTCGCGACCCCCACGGACAACTATCGCACGTAAACGCATTTTATTGTTCGCACCATTCTTCTCAATCAGTAAGCGCGCCAATAAGCGTCCAATACGTCCAAAACCGTATAACACGATATCGCGTGGTTCGATGCTATCGTCTGCATCAACAACGTCACTCAATTCACGACGCAAATAGTCTTCAATTGATAAGCCGTCGGCTTTGCCACCGTGGTGATAACCGTAAGCAAGTTTACCGAGATCGACACGTGCCGGCGCCATCTGCATTTTTGCCATAGCCTCTAGGAATGGGAAGCTCTCACGTAAACGTACTTTCTGACCTTCATAACGGCGAATCAAACGATGTGCTTTGATAATATTGATTGTCGAGACGTTTAAAAGTGAACGACCATAAACAAGAATCTCAACACCAAAGTTACGGTACAATTTACCGATCAATGGCTGCATGAGTTCTGCGTACTCTTGGCGCTCCTGCCAACTTGAGAGTGTCGGGTCCTGCTGGTTAGCATTCATTAGCTAAGTCCTCATGGTATGATATGCTCAAAAAATCTCGATGCATATTGTACTGAAAAGCGCACAGATAAGCCAACCTATGCTGGCCAAGTTATTAGTTACTCGTTTACTTAACGGAAAATAGCGATGAAATATGGATATATTATCGGAGTCTGCAGTGTCGTGTTGGCGTCGCTCGTCGTCGGGTGTGGCGATCGCCCAATAACTGTCCGTGAAGCTTGTAACTCCGACCCGACTATGTGTTCAGACTTAAATCAAGATAATTGGTGCAATGCTGAACGGCGTCAGCTGATATTAACGCGCTACAGTCATAAGATGAATCCATCTGCAGAAAGTAAATATTATTTACTGAAGGATTTACAAAATTACTCTCAGTGCATTGAGCTCGCTTCGGCGATTGAACACAAAAAGCTCAAGGAAAAGCAATCACATCGTATCGAAGCTTATATTAATAGTCTGCGCAATATCGAAAAGCGAGCGCAAGAGACTCGTCAAAGTGAGCACCCTTTATTACTCTACTGGCACTGGGCGAACCGCAACAACCAAGCGGCACTCAAACGTTTATTAGCGCTTGAGGGGGCACCCATCATGCAAACCTCTGAACTACAATTTGCTTTAGCCACCTATTACGCGAAAGAAAACACCGATAAAATGCTTGCCTATCTTTATCGCGCATTACGGCTGTATCAACCGGGTCAACGCTTCAATGTCGAGATCCCCGAATCTTTAGCAACCTATTACCTAAACCAAGGAGCGGTTGATAAAGCCTATGTCTGGTCTCTCGTTGCCGTCAATTTCAAATCCAAGGTACTCGATGTAGAGCAGCTCGATGATATTTTTACGCAACCCGATGAGCGCAAAAAGCAACTTCGTGACATTGCTGACAGACTCACAGACCGAATCACGGAGGGACGTTTTAATCTTCGCCCCGATTGGTCAGTGCCAACGAATTAACACAATAGCGTTGCCCTGTTTCCGTTGGGCCATCGTTAAAAACATGACCCAAGTGGCCTTTACAGCGGCTACAGACAATTTCAATACGTTGCATGCCGTGACTACTATCCTCACGGTATTCGATAGCTCCATCGATAGCTTCATCAAAACTTGGCCAGCCACAATGACCTTCAAACTGTTGTTGTCCAGTAAACAATAATTGCCCGCAGCCAGCACAGTGATATTCACCGTGTTCATTTACCTGAATAAAGTCGCCGCTAAATGGTGCCTCGGTACCCTGTTGACGCAGGATCTGATATTGCTCAGGTGTTAATCGCTCACGCCATTGTTCATCACTCAGGTCGTTCCAATTAGTATCGCTTTGTTGATTACTCATGACTCACCTATGTCTCTGTTCTGTCTTACCTTGTTAACAAACACTGTGTTAGACTTAACATCTAATCACTTTCAGCTGCTCGGAGTTTTACATGTTGCGCCGTACAAAGATCGTTACCACCCTAGGTCCTGCTACTGATGACCCTAGTGTTCTTAAATCACTTATACAAGCAGGTGCTAATGTAGTACGTCTAAACTTCTCTCATGGTTCGGCGGACGACCATATCAAACGTGCTGAAATGGTTCGTAAGCTATCCGCTGAATTAAAAGCACATGTCGCTATCTTAGGTGATCTGCAAGGCCCAAAGATACGGGTAGCACGCTTCAAAAACGACAAAGTCACACTTTCGCAGGGTGAAAAGTTTACCCTCGATGCCCAGTACGATAGCCAATCGGGTGATGAGCACATTGTCGGACTTGATTATAAAGAACTACCACATGACGTTGAGCCGGGTGACATCCTCCTACTGGATGATGGCCGAATTCGTTTGCAAGTTGAACGTATCGATGGGTCTGCTGTACATACGCTGATCGTTGTTGGCGGTCAGTTATCGAATAATAAAGGTATTAATCGACTCGGTGGCGGACTCTCTGCAAAAGCACTGACAGAAAAGGACTTAGAAGACATAAAAACAGCCGCACAAATCGGTGTGGATTATTTGGCAGTCTCTTTTCCTCGTAGCGGTGACGATATTAACGAGGCGCGTCAGCTATTACGTGCGGCAGGCGGGAATGGCGTACTTTGTGCCAAAATTGAACGTGCAGAAGCCGTCGCATCGGAGCACGCGTTGGATGAGATTATAAGAGCATCCGACGCTGTGATGGTTGCACGGGGTGACTTAGGTGTCGAAATTGGCGACGCACAACTCGTCGGTAAACAAAAACTGATAATTAGTCGGGCACGCCAACTCAATAAAGTCGTTATTACGGCAACCCAAATGATGGAGTCCATGATAGAAAATCCGATGCCAACCCGCGCAGAGGTGATGGATGTTGCCAACGCAGTGCTAGATGGCACAGATGCCGTGATGCTATCTGCTGAAACGGCGGCAGGCAAACATCCAGTTGCAACCGTAAAAGCAATGGCTGAAATCTGTCTGGGTGCAGAAACGCATCCAAGTGCCCAACTTAAACATCACGATTTAGAAGAACATTTTTCAAGTATTTCCGAGGCGGCGGCCATGTCCGCAATGTATGCAGCCACCCACCTAACGGGTGTAAAAGCAATTATCGCACTCACGGAATCCGGATTTACGGCTAAATTGATGTCTCGTATTACCTCTCATTTGCCTATTTTCTCGCTATCTCGTCACTCGGGTAGTCGTCATAAGTGTGCATTGTACAGAGGCGTATACCCTATTCAATTTGACTCAACCGAATCAAAAAATCCGATATTAGACGCGATTGCGGTAATAAAGGGTTTGGGGCATGTTGCAAAAGGTGATCTCGTTGTGCTTACACACGGCGATGTCATGGAAACCGTTGGCTCAAGCAATACCTGTAAAGTTATCGAGGTTCAGTAAGCTGACCGCACTTCGGCGTCACGCGCCGAAGTGCGCCTCAATGTCACGACATAACTCGATATATTCATCAAGCTGCTCGATGAGGTTCTCGCGTTGCTCTTGCGTTAGATTTCCACTGAGCTTGGCAAGATAACGATGGCGAATCGTGCTTTTTGCGCGGCGATTATCCTGCTGGGCCTCTGATAACATTTGTTCAGGGTCCGTAATCAGCGACTTTATCACCTTAGCCTGCATAGGCGATGCTAATAGTGCCTGTTTGAAACTATCGAGCCAACGCTGGCGGTAAGCTAACCAATCATACTCATTAGGAACAGCGTCAGACTCAGATACCCAGGATTTGACCAACTGGCGCTGTTCATCGGTGAGTGAGCCTAGCCGCTCTTCCAAAGCCTCTTGACGACGCTTAACGCGATCATAAGAAGCAAATAAGTCATCGCCCTCTTCCGCTTCTTCCTCGCGCTGCTCATCAAGCTTTTCTTGCATCGAGGTAATTAACTGCTGCTTTTGATCAACTGAGAGCTCATTCAGAAACGCAGTATGCGCCGCTATTTGGTCCTTAATCTGCTGCCAAAAATACCACGCATCGCTTTCAAGTTGTGCGATGAGTTCCTTATCGACTGTGTCTTCAGCAAGCGCCTGCCGCAAACTTTGTAAACGCATTCGATACTGAGGAATTTGTTGGGTAGCGTGCCACTGGTGCAACTCATCGATAATCCTCGATGCGCGCGTTTGTTGGTCATCAGTTAATTCAACATAATCATCGAGTTGCCACTCGATAAAAGTGTCTAAATAACGATAACCAAACTGTGCGGTACAGCCTATTAGCAACGCAGATAAACAAAGTACTGCCGTATAAATTCGACGCATTAGTTTAAGATAAGTTGTTTGATCCTATCTTTGTAACTACGGCTGACTTTTAGTTTTTGACCATTCTTAAGCGAAATATGATATTCACCATTCTGACGCGTGCACAATTTTTCGACTTGGTTCACATTAACGATGGCAGAACGATGGATGCGCTGAAATAAATGAGGATTTAATTCTTTTTCAAGCTCTTTCATGGTTCGACGAAGAATAAACGTTTCCCCGCTCGCATGAATACACATGTAATCACCCGCCGCATCAACCCACTCAATAGCATTCACGGGTACTCGCGTGATCTCGCCACTGTCTTTAATCGCAATGTGTTCCGGGTAACGACTCATCGGAACGTCGTCACCGCTTGCTAAACGCTCCAGAATAACATCACAGTCTTCGCCAGTAACCTCGGCGACCAAGTTGACTAATTTCTGCTGCGTCGCATCGAACTCATTGGGTTCTAATTCTTGCTTCACTCGCTCGATAGTCTCTACTAAACGTTCTTCATCAACAGGTTTAAGCAAGTAATCCAGAGCACGCACTTCGAAAGCACGTATCGCGTATTGGTCGAACGCCGTAACAAACACAATCGCGGGTAACGTCGGCATACATTGTTGCAAAGACTTTAGCACATCAAACCCGTTCAAACCGGGCATCTGAATATCCAAAAATACAATGTCGGGCTTCAACGCACTGATCTCAGCAACCGCTTCGCGACTGTTCCCCTGATGCCCTACCAACGTGATTTCGTCAAATGATTCTAATCGGATCGCCAGTCCTTTACGTGCTAAAGACTCATCGTCCACGATGTAAGCAGTAAAACTACGACTCATACACTCTCCAACGTTTCAAAAGGCAATACGATCTCAACACATAAGCCTTGTGGTTCATTTTTTGTCATACTGAACGTAAATTCATCACCGTAGAGCGCGGCTAATCGCTCGCGTGTGTTTTTAAGACCCACGCCTGCATTCTTCATCAGCAATTCAGGCTGTTCAGGAGCATGAGGTCCATTGTCACACAATTGCACAATTAAGCGATTGCGCTCAACGTAAGCCTTTAGTGATAATACGCCTTGTTCCTCAGTTTTAGCAATTGCATACTTAATAGCATTTTCAATTAACGGCTGAAAAAGTAAACTCGGCACCAATGCCCGTTTAGCCTCATCACTCACATCTATCAGGATCTCTAAGCGCTCATCAAA
The DNA here is from genome assembly GCF_001577655.1 of Idiomarina sp. T82-3. Classification (NCBI taxonomy): domain Bacteria; kingdom Pseudomonadati; phylum Pseudomonadota; class Gammaproteobacteria; order Alteromonadales; family Idiomarinaceae; genus Idiomarina; species Idiomarina sp. T82-3. The sequence goes on from NZ_LSBQ01000011.1 coordinate 45,997, forward strand.
GCGCACTTTTTCGATATCGAGGTACAACATCAACGCCTCGACTTCCTTTTTTAAGGTGATCTTCTTAATGGGATCGTTGTCGAGCGAGAAACGCAAGAAATGACTCAAGCGGTTAACCATCTTATTGGCGATAGCTGTATCTTGGACCAAGATCAGCGTAGAAATTGCATTAAGACTGTTGAACAAAAAGTGGGGGTTGAGTTGATAACGCAACATTTTCAACTGCGCTTGGTGCGCCATTGAGGAAGCCATCAGCGCCTTCTGTTTTTCGTTTTGCAACATACGGTAATATTTAATACCAAAATATAAGCCACTCCAGCTCAATACGATGTAGAACTTGGCTATATTATTTTTAAAATAGGCAAGATGACTGTCTGGTGTAAAACCAAACTTATAAATCTCCCAATATGTCGCGTTATCGACCACGGCCCAGAGACACGCGGTAATGTAACTTGCAAGAATAACAACAAACATTAATAACAGTGGATGCCATTCCCAAACGCGTTGGTAAAAATACCGTAACGGAAGCGTAAGCAAGAAACCAGAGTAAGCCCCTAAGACAAGTACAACACCATATATATCGCGCATTTCATGCATTAAGGAACCGATATAATTGACTAATGCATACCCTGCCCATCCGCCGAATTGCAGTAGCCAAAAGCCGCGGTCCGAACTTGGAAACCATGATTTGCTGAGCAATGATTTTAACAACCTTGAAACCTTCTCGTTGAGCGAGCTATAAGTTAGGACTGCGACCGCGAGAGCGCATCAATATCCACTAAGCTGCCGGAAAACAAGCTGTTAATAGCCTCTTTTTGCTGACTATTAAACTGAACACCTAGCGTCGTTTCAGTTTCTGCAGCCTTTACTTGACGTACAATACTTCCCAATTCAACAGTGTTGCCAGACTTCTGATTAACCGTAATGTTAACCCGCTGTCCTGTCTCCCATTTAATCGGACTGGCGGTATCGTCGGCAGCCGCTTCGGCGTTGACGTACTGTAATTTACACCCGGTTTCAGAAACATCGAGAATAATAGCTTCAACGGACGCATCCACCGAATTATCTTCAGACAAACGCGATACCTTGCAAGGTAAGTAAGCGTCAAAGCGTCGACCCTGACGAATAACGCGACTTTCAACCTGCTTAGGCCAGTCTAAAAACAACATTTTGGTTGGGTGGGCGACGACAAAGTCAATATCACTTCTAAACGCACAAATTTCGCCGTTTTCGTTCTCAAGAACAAAGCGAACAATAATCGGAACGCCCTCGTAAAGATGCTCCCGTAACTCTCCATAACGCCTAGAATCAGGCATATTGACAATGAACCAACGTCCTAAAACAGCACCGATAAACTCGGTTTGAAAACGTGCCGGTACATTGAGACCAGAAATTTGTATTTCAACTTTCTGCCCTACCGTCAACTGCTTGATTTTTGCTGCCATGCAATCCCCTACTAATAAAATCAAGTATGCTAATATGTTCGCTATAAGTCATTGACTGTCAAGCAAAGGAGTATCCGTTTGATCCATTATCAGATTACCCCAATTGACCCCAAAGGTCATTTATTTGAGGTCTCGCTGCATATTGAAAAGCCCGATCCCAATGGTCAAGAACTTTGGCTACCTAATTGGATACCGGGAAGTTATCTCATACGCGACTTTAGCAAACATATCGTCGGTATCTATGCAGAAAGCGATGGACGTTCCCTTAAGCTCGATCAAATCAGCAAAAACCGCTGGCGCCTTGAATCCTCGGAGCATGCTATTCAGGTAAAGTACCAAGTATACGCGTTCGACCTCTCCGTGCGAAGCGCTTATCTTGACGAACTACAAGGCTTTTTCAACAACACATCACTCTGTCTTGCCGTCGCCGGGCAAGAGCAAAACCCTTGTCGCTTGAGCCTCGAGCCAAGCGATGCCATCGCACACTGGCGTATTGCAACCGGTATGCCGCGCGTATCCGGAAATGCGCACGGTTGGGGTGAATTTGAAGCGGAAAACTACGATAAATTAATCGACTATCCTTTCTTGCTCGGTGAACTGACCATTGAAGAGTTTATTGCCCATGGAATAAAACACTCGTTAGTACTGAGCGGCCGACACAAAGCCGATACTTCGCGCATCACCGCTGACCTAGCGCGTATTTGTGAATATCAGCTAAAAATGTTTGGCGAACCCGCACCCTTTAAGCACTACACATTCTTAACCATGGTCGTAGGCGATGGATTTGGCGGACTTGAGCACAACAACTCGACTGCGCTGGTGTGCAGCCGCAAGGACCTCATTAAACCTGGGCAGACTAAGGTAGACGATAACTATGAGACGTTTTTAAGCTTATGCTGCCACGAGTATTTCCATAGCTGGAATATTAAAACGCTGAAGCCTAAAGCTTTTATTCCCTACCCGCTGGAGCAAGAAACCTACACAGAACAACTGTGGTTCTACGAGGGCATGACCTCATATTTTGATGATTACCTACTTCATCGTGCCGGCATTATTTCTGCTGATCGTTATTTACGTTTGCTGGGCAACACCTTGGCGCGTGTTGAACGCGGTGTCGGACAGCATCAACAATCCGTGACTGAATCGAGCTTTTTAGCTTGGACCAAGTTCTACCAACAGAATGAAAACGCGCCCAATAGCATTGTTAGTTACTATGCTAAAGGGGCTCTTATCGCCTTGTGTTTGGACTTAACCATTCGTCTACAAAGCGATCATCAACTCGATTTACAGCAAATAATGCATGACTTTTGGCATCGGTACGGTAAAACCGGCGAAGGTACTGAAGATCACACTTTTTTCGAATACTTGAGCCACTATACAGCCCTTGACGTGAATGAGTTCCTTCACGACGCTTTATATTCTCGTGAGCAACTGCCCGTGTCAGAGCTGTTAGAGAATTTTGGCGTAAAGGTGTCACGACATGTGCCCGCCAACGACTTACAAAGTAACGGCAAATTACCCGAAAAGTCCGCTAAAGTGACCTTAGGAGCGCGTTACAAAAACCATCCTCAAGGATTGGAGTTAACGCAGGTATACCACGATGAAAGCGCTTATGAAGCAGGGTTATCAGCCAATGACCGCTTAATAGCCATCGACCATCTCCAAGTTACCAGCGATAACATCAACGAAATATTAGATGCATTCAAGCCGGGCGATAGCGTTACTGTGCACGCCTTTAGACGTGACGAATTGCGAACATTAAAGCTGACTTGGCAAGCACCTAAGAAAACAAGCTACGTGCTTTCTATCACGCAGCCTGAGTATCTTAATGATTGGTTGAAAACCAACCTTTAGTTATTTACGAGAGGATATAGCTGGGGTAATAGTGCAGGATCGAGGCGCTCATTGCCCCAGTTTACGCGCCAATCAAGGTGTGGGCCCGTGGCGCGGCCCGATGCGCCTACTTCACCAATCTTTTCACCCTGCTGAATGGTATCACCGACCTCAACCGAGAGCTTGCTTAGGTGCAGGTACGTGGTATTCACACGGTACCCATGATCGATAATGAGTGTGCCACCTGAATAGAACAAATCAGGTTCTGCTAGCGTCACCACACCACTCCAAGGCGCGTAGACGGGGGTTCCAGTCGGTGCGGCAATATCTTCGCCATAATGAGGGCGGCGAGGTTCACCATTATAGAATCGCTGTGAACCATAAACACCACTGATACGCCCTTCCGCAGGCTTACGTACCGGGGTCATAAAGTCCATTCGTTTCGAGTCAGTTTGGCGAGCACGCCATACTTTAGCTGCTTCAGCCTTGGCGCGTTTAACCTGCTCGGGATCCGGGGTGACTGTTTTTTGCGGCACACCTTCAACTCGATCAATCTTGTATTCGCGTTTGCTTAAAGTCAGATTAATCGGTGTTTTTTCTGAGCCTTCAACCACTTCAAGGGTTTGATTTAACGCAGCATCGCGACCAAAACCAATAACAAAGTAACCATCATCACTGATATCAAGGCGCTCACCTTGATAAACTACCTCTGAGTTGGGCTCAACTTGACCGATCAGCAACGCCCCCTGAGTCAACTCGCCGTACCATGTCACGGGTGTCTCTTCCTGAGCCGCTTTAGCTGCGCTGCCAAACGCAATACTCACTATCGATAATAGTGGGATAATCACTTTGAAACGGTTAAGCATAAGCAATTGCTCCTTTGCCTACTCCCTCGAACGCTCTAACCCGTACACGTTGCTCAGGATGGTCTTGTTTGATTTTTGCAGCAATAAACTCTGCAATACACTCCACCGTAGAGTCCGAATCAATAAAATCGTTCTCACTCTTAGGTACGATCAATTCAAACAAGCCTTGATCAGCAACATAACTGTAACCCACATGAGTCGCTTCACTCAGCTGCTTAGCCGATTCTGACCGCTGTAACCGTTTAATCTCTGCTTTGTCTTCTTCTGAACCAATGTAAATATCAGCCCATCGCTCAGACCATTGTTTCTCGAGCACTGGTTGACGAATATTATCCAACGCAATTTGAATTTTTGAACGGTGACCGTGAGCGATACGCTGGCAGTTACCGTCATGCTTCTTGAGCCCATGCGTATAATGATAATAGAAGCCATCGATTGCTTCGGGGCGCAGCGACAAGCGCAATCCTTGTACGTTACCGGGCAATTCGCGTTTTATTACTGCGCGTAAGTAGTCGGTCACGGTCAGTGCATCCACTTTTTCCGCATCGATATAAGCAAAGGCTTCAGCAGGACAAAATAGATGAATCGAGCGCCCTTCGGGACGCATAAAGTCAACCCAGTGAGACTCGTCGTCATCAGAGTGTGTGACACGTGTGTATGCGTGGCTACTCGGTACCAGTAGCTTATGATCAACTGACCGATCAATAATCGCTTTGATCTGCTTCTTCACGCGACCAAAATCAAGCACCATCGACTGTTCATTAAGTGAGCCATCGAGCTCAATATCTACAATCCAGCTTTCGCCCACGATGCCGCGCTCGGCACATAGGTAAGAACAATCAATCACGGTCAAATCATCTACAAATAACAGCATAGCTCTCGCTTACATCTCATAAAAATCGGTTCAATTATAACGCTATTCATTGGGTTACGCACCCAGTGCTCATCGGCTTAAACAATAATTTTCAGTTCGCTGAGTACATCAATGAATAAATGCACAGCGAGGGCAATCAATAACACACCCATGAGTCGATCAACCCAGTGCATGTAACGCCACACGCGTTTAAATACGCGCTCCGACGACAGCACTCGGGACAGAAACAAAAACCATACGCCCGTGGCGAGAATTAAATAAATGGCATAGCTTAACTGCCAAGCAAATGGTGTGTCAGGGCTAATCACTACAGTAAACAATGTCAGAAAGAACAACGTTGCTTTGACATTCAACCCATTAGTAATAAAGCCCGTCATAAACGCGCGCCTTTCAGACGGACGTTGCGGGTCGTGCTCATGGGTGTCGGGCGCAGGTTTCGGTTTTGACTGCAATGCGCCCACGCCCATGTAGGCTAAATAGAGCGCACCCGCTGTCAAAATAGCTGCATATAACCACTGCGTTTGTTTAATAATAATGGCTACACCCACCAGTGAATAAGTCACATGCAAAATAATACCTGCGGCTACGCCCAAGCTCACAAACGCGCCGATTTTGCGACCGTAAGATAAGCTATAACGCGTCACCACCGCGAAGTCTGGACCAGGACTTGCAACGGCGAGCAGATGATAGGTGGCAATAGTAATAAACTCAGCCCAATAAGACACGACTTGCGCCTCCATGCAATTAAGGTTAACTTTTAGTTAATTCAAATTAAATAAAACTGGTCAACTATGAGCACTAAATCAAACTTATCGCTGAATGCTCTGCGCGTGTTTGACGTCGCGGCGCGTGCAGGCACCTTCAAACAAGCCGCTCAGCAGTTGGGCGTCACCCAAGCGGCTGTCACACGACAGATTCAGACACTCGAAAATCAGTTAGGCATGCGCTTATTTCAACGCGACAACCGTGTTCATGCACTAACGCCGGCGGGATTAGAGCTTGCCCCCGCACTCGAAAGTATTTTTCGCGAGTTAGATCACACCATACAACGTGCCCGCTCCACCGCGGATCATAACATTACCCGGCTTACACTGGCTATTAGTTCTGAGCGTCTACGTTACTGGCTACAAGATCGCCTTGCTGACTTTCACTCGATTTACCCACATATCCAACTCAGCTTTGTTCGTAGCGATGAGCAAGTCAATGATGCACAGCAAGCTGACTGGGCGAGTCAAATTCAACACGAAAACATTGATCTGCTTATCAGCCAAAGTCTTTTACGGGATACGCAAATACAGCAAACCACACTCTATAAACCGAGTTATGTCGCGATCAGCCCCGATGCAAATTGTGACTCGACTCAGGCAACGTGGTTTGTCGATAAGGCACACCCCATGCATCAACGAGTGATAGAACAGCACACAAACCGCACTCACCCGCTGACTATTAATCAATGTGCCGATACGACTATGGCGCTCGACTTGGCACACACATATCAAGGAGTGGCTATTGTCGATGAACAACTGACACAGCATCCATCATTATCAGACTGGCACACTTTGGGCAAAACTGAGTCGTCACGGAGTGTAGCTGTGTATGCGCAGTATCGTAAAAAGCGTCGCTATTCCGTTGCGCTCGTCGCGCTACTTAACTGGCTTAAGTTACAAGTCAAAGATATCGATGCATCCTAGGAGTCGCCAATATGCCCAATTCCAGCCTAAAGACTGAGCGCTTTAATTTAGATCGTCACGCGATTGCAAAGGTGGTATCTATCGAACAACAGCTCTACGATAACCTCGCCTATCCTGAACTATTGTTCTATCAGGCCGCACATCAATGGCCGAACTCTCAGTTTATTTGTCGTGATAACAATGACATCCTTGCGTATGCCATGTACGCGCCGGCCGAAAAGGCCAATACATTATGGTTGATGTCCGCCGCAGTAAAGCCAGGTTGCCAAGGCCGTGGCGTGGGCACAAAACTGTTAAGCGATAGTTTGCGTAGTTTAGATGAGCAGGGGGTGACATGTGTCCTTCTAAGCGTCGCCCCAAGCAACGCAGCCGCAATCAGCGTATACCAAAAACTTGGTTTCGAAGTTGTTAGAAAGGCTGAGCATTACCTCGGGCTGCGTGAACACAGACTCATAATGCAGAGGAAAATCACAAACAAGGATTAGCCATGAATTTTTTACAAGAGTGGGCAAATGCAGCACACACCAGTGTTGGCTTCTTTTGGATGGCCTTGTGGGCGTTCGCGCTCGGATATCTAATAAGTAGTCTTATTCAGGTCATGATCAGTCGTGGACATATGAAAAGCCTGATGGGTGACGACTCAGCTAAATCGATGACACTCGGCACTTTTTTTGGGTTTATTTCGAGCTCTTGCAGTTTCGCAGCGCTTTCAACAACGCGCGCTTTGTTTAATAAAGGCGCCTCCTTCCCCGCCTCCATGGCATTTTTACTTGCATCCACCAACCTCGTTATCGAACTTGGGTTCGTGATTGCGATCTTCTTGAGTTGGCAGTTTGTCGCAGGTGAATATATTGGTGGCGTGTTACTTATCGCTTTTGCTTGGCTATATATTAAGCTGACATCACCTACGGGTTTGATTAAATCGGCTCGCAAAAACGAAAACGCTGAAGATGAGGACAACTCAACGAAGCCATGGAGCGCCTTGCTGACACGCGAAACATGGCAACAAGTCGCAAAAAAATACCAAATGGAATGGCAGATGGTGTGGCAAGACGTGCTTCTTGGCTTCACTGCTGCGGGTATCATTTCCGCCTTTGTACCCAGTGAGTTTTTTAACTGGTTATTCCAAGGTTCTGGCGCCAATGTCGCTGACGCATCGTTTTTGGAAGTGCTACAACAGACCATTGTGGGTCCTTTAGCCGCGTTCTTCACCTTTATTGGTTCAATGGGTAACATTCCGCTCGCCGCAGTGCTATACGGTGAGGGAGTCGCCTTTGCGGGCGTCATGGCGTTTATATTCTCCGACTTAATCGTATTGCCAGTGTTGCGTATCAACGCTAAGTACTACGGTTGGAAAATGGCGTTATACATTGCCCTGATGTTATTCGTCTGTTTGGTATTAACCGCCTTAACGTTGCATTATGGCTTGTTTGCTTTTGACGCCCTGCCCGACCATTCCCAACAACAAAAAATCACCGAACGTGCGTTCTTCTCGGTCGACTACGGGTTCATTCTTAACCTGATCTTTTTAGCTGTGAGCGCGGGTTTAATCTATTTGACTCAGCGGCAGAAAAAGCAACATAACCATCACGAACACCACCATCATCATGATCACGACCATGGTAGCAGTAACTCATGGCGCGACTCTCTGATGAACGGTCTTTGTATTATTGCCGGCGTTTGGTTAATTGCAGGTCTGATACTGTATGGGACGCTTTAATGCCTCTGTTGGACGCGTCTGAACCCATTGAGTTTGCGCCTGGGGCATGGCTCTTTCCGAATCATGCCTCAGAACAGGCTGCGGATATACTGGTGGCGATACGTGAGTGTGTGCGTCAAGCGCCGCTTCGTCATTTTATGACGCCTGGCAATAAGACGATGTCAGTGTTGAGTAGTAACTGCGGTGATTTCGGGTGGGTTTCGGATAGCAAAGGCTACCGCTATCAAGCAACCGACCCCAAGTCAGATAAACCTTGGCCTGAAATGCCGTCGATTTTGCTTAATGACGCAACACAAGTCGCTGAACAAGCAGGCTACCCCGGATTTTTGCCTAATACCTGCTTAATAAATGTATACAAACCCAGTGCTAAAATGGGACTGCATCAGGATCGCGATGAGTCAGATCTTAGCCAACCGGTGGTGTCCTTTTCATTTGGCTTGCCCGCGCGTTTTATTTGGGCGGGTCAAACGCGCACAGGCTCAAAGCAGCGTATTCCCCTTAATCACGGTGATGTATTAGTTTGGGGCGGACCTAGCCGACTCAATTATCATGGAATTGATAAACTCGTCGAAGGCACCCACCCGCTCACGCAACAAACACGTGTGAATCTCACATTAAGAAAAGCTTAATTTTTTCTGATCCTTTTACATACAGTCACGTATGTATCATTACCTGTATGTGAGAGGAAGTAGTATGAGCAGTATCAAAACCGCGGCTGTCGCATTGGCAGCCGCAACCTTTTTATTACCTGTAAAAGCCGATGAATGGCACGTATCCGCTTCGTATTCCACCGACCAATTGCGTGGTGCACGAATTGGCTACCGCACTGAGAGTACGCAATTCAGCTTTTTAGATTGGGCAGGCAGCCCGCAAGTAAGTCTCGAGATGGGTCTCAATCATTGGCAGGACTCAAATGACACATCGGATAACATCACCGCATTGACCGTGTCACCTGTGTTCCAATGGCAATTGACCGAAAGCGCCACGCCACTCTATTTAGAGGCCGGCATCGGCGGTAGTTATTTTGATAAAACCCGTATTAGCGACCGCCGTTTATCAACACAATTTCAGTTTGAAGATCGCGTAGGATTGTCTTGGCAGTATAGCGCTAATAGTAAAGCAAGAATTACAGTACAGTACTCCCATTATTCTAATGCGGATATCGAAAGACCCAACGATGGATTGGACTTTTATTCGATTTATTGGGTACTACCTATATGAATAGCTTAACAAAGGAGGCGATTATGATTCCCCAGTTTGGTATGGGTACCTTTAGATTAGAAGGACAGGAACTCACCGACCTCGTTAGTGCTGCCATTGATATGGGTTACGAGCACATCGATACCGCGCAGTTTTACGATAACGAAGCCGATGTCGGTAAAGCACTCGCTCAACACACCAACAAGGACGTGTTTGTCACGACCAAAGTGTGGTACGAAAAGCTTGCCTATCAAGACGTGCTTGATTCGCTACAAGTGAGCCGCGATAAACTACAACGCGACACCATCGATCTTGCGCTGATTCATTGGCCCTCACCAAATGACGAAGTGCCTGTTGAGGAAACCCTAGACGCGCTGCAGAAAGCCCAGCAAGATGGGTTAATCAAGCACCTAGGTGTCTCCAATTTCACCATCGATTTGTTAAATCGTGCGGTTGCGCACGTGGGGAAAGATAAAATCCTCACCAATCAGATCGAGGTCCATCCATTCTTTCAAAACCATGCGATAACCGATGCCTGTAAGCAAATGGGTGTTAAAGTAACGGCTTATTTACCGTTGGCAAAAGGCGCTGTGATGGATAACTCAGTGATGCAAGATATTGCTGAGAAACACAATGTCTCGCCGGCACAAGTCGCTATTGCATGGCAGTTGGCGAATGACTATGTCGCGATTCCGTCAACCACCAAGGTGGAACATTTGAAGTCGAATTTTGATGCGCAAAACTTGAAGCTCGACCAAGATGACATGAAGGCAATCGCGGATATTGATAAAGACGATCGCCTCATCGATCCCGACTTCTCGCCTGACTGGGACTAACGAGTTCGTAAAAGGCAGTGTGCGCAGCACGCTGCCTATTGAACATCGCTTACGTTCTGGCACAATACAGTAAATAATACTGAATAGTCAGCGGTGCCATGACCCCCTTCTCTAAAACACAAAAGCCCTCTTTCATTGCGGTGTGTGTCGCACTCGCGGTGGTCTTTGTGTTGTGTTGGGGTAACCGTTTTAATCTAATTAATACCTGTCAGCTGAATGACCAACATAATTCAGTCACAGCATCGTTCGACACGAGTAATAAGACGCCTCAAGCGAGTCATAAACAGTGTGATCACGCCTCACACTTGCTAAAAGTCAGTCAATTAGATATCAGCGCAATGGCATTATTTGTTGCGTTTATTGGCTTTGTACTCTTTTCCAAAAGCGATACGCCAGCACCTAGCTATGCGAATCGATTCGTAAAGCCCAAACGAAGGTGCCACACCCTCTTCTGCTTATTTCTGGAATAGCTTCTTACGTTTGCTTCGAAAACGTATTTTTTAGCTATTTTAGGAGTATCAATGAACACAGCAAAATTTGTAGGCTACCTACGCTGGTTTAGCGTATGTTTAAGCCTTTTGATGTCACCGTTCAGCTGGGCACAAGGCTCAACTTCCACGGGTTGGTTAACGAGTCCCGATCACGACGCGGTCAAGGTCAAACTTGCAGTGACAGGCGAATTCAATCCCGAAACCCGCGTATTACCGGCACTGTTAACGGTGCAACTTAAAGATGAATGGAAAACGTACTGGCGAGCACCTGGTGAAGGCGGTATTCCACCGCGTATCGACTTGGCTTCGTCAAAAGGTATTGAACGCATCAACTGGCATTGGCCAACACCGAGTGAGTATTACGTACAATCCATTCGCACAGCCGGCTATAAACACCAAGTCACGTTTCCCCTCGAAATCGTTGTATCTGAAACAACTGAAAGTGCTCAGTTGGATGCTGTATTCACGTTATCGAGCTGCACGAATATCTGTGTGCTAACCGATTTTCCGCTGCAACTGAATATTGATGTTAACCAACTTACGCCAGACAGCGAACAGAGCTTTGCGTTTGCACAAGCAATGAGTCAAGTACCGCAGCCACTCCGCAGCGCGGAGGTGACGCGCGCTGACTACAACGCTGATGATCAACAACTGAGTTTTGTGTTATCGCGCACATCGCGCTGGGATTCGCCACAGGTGTTTGTGCACAGTGAAGATAAACAACTTGATGAAGTGGTTTTTAAACTCGTCCAACAGAAGGTGAGCGTTGATGGGAAGCGTTTAATCGCCAGGTTTAAAGCATCTCATTGGCTCGAGCTACCAGAACTCGTCAATCGACAAGTCAGCATCACCGTAAATGACGATCCATTCAGTGCGGTTTACACAACACAACTCGAACGGAGTAATAGCACGACAACGAATGACCCCCTCGATACTATGACTATTTGGGGGGCACTATTCGCCGCTCTGCTGGGTGGTTTAATTCTCAATATAATGCCCTGCGTCTTACCAGTCCTTGGAATCAAGGTGCAATCTCTGATCGCTAACAGCGACGCATCAGTGCGGCAGGTTCGGTATCAGTTTCTCGCCACAGCTATGGGTGTTATCAGCACCTTTATCGTTATTGGCGCTCTACTCGGCCTGTTAAAACTGAGTGGCGTGCGGATCAGTTGGGGAATGCAGTTTCAAAACCCCTGGTTTATCGCAGTACTGGCGTTCATTACATTGGCTTTTGCTATAAATTTGTTCGGGCTTTATCAGATCCGCCTCCCGCAGTGGCTCAATCAATGGGCGCTAAAGTCACAGCGTAGTTCGTTACTAGGTCATTTCAGTCAAGGCGTATTTGCCACTGTATTAGCAACGCCGTGTACTGCCCCCTTTTTAGGGACCGCGGTGGCGTTCGCACTAGGCGCGCCAATGTATTTGTTACTGCTGATATTCTTCGGGCTCGGTGTTGGTATGGCGCTGCCTTGGTTGTCCATCGCGGCATTTCCACAAACCCGTAAGTTGTTACCCAAACCCGGGCCGTGGCTGAAATGGGTGAAGCCGATATTTGGTGCCTTGTTGCTCGCCACAAGCGTCTGGCTATTCACATTGTTAACACCGTATTGGTTAAAGGCATCCAGCGAATCAACTTCAGCAGAGCAAACCAGCGAACGCCCTTGGCAAACGCTCTCGTTTAAGACGATTCATCAGGCGGTTACCCAAGGAAAAGTCGTATTTGTAGATGTCACAGCAGACTGGTGTATTACCTGTAAAGCCAATAAGCTCGGTGTACTTGAACAAGAGCCGGTGTACAGCGCGCTCGCAGCACCTGACCTGATTCGTATGCGCGGTGATTGGACCGTGCGAAATGATTATATCACTGACTATCTTCGCGCCTATGGACAATACGGCGTGCCATACAACCGAGTATACGGACCGGGCGCTCCCGAAGGGATTGAGTTACCCATCATCCTTACCAGCGATGCCGTAATGCAAGCCATCAAGGACGCGAGAAATGAATAAATGGGGTCTGAGATTTATTAAATTACTGGGTTACCTTGTTGTCGCCGCCGCGATCGCCTTCGGCGTCGACTTGTATCGTAACAATAACGTACCCACTACGTTGCCCGACGAATTAACACTCACAAGCCTGGCTGGCGAACCGCTATCAATAGCTAAGATGAGTGAAGAAGAGCCCGTGCTACTTTATTTCTGGGCGACCTGGTGTCCCGTGTGTCCAACGGTCTCGCCGACTGTAGACTGGTTAAGTGACGACTACAACGTCATTTCAGTGGCATTAAGATCAGGGCATAACACTAAGATTTCTGCTTATTTGGAGCAACAAGAACTGGGGTTTATAACGGTTAATGACACTCAAGGCGCGATCGCCCGCCAGTTCAATATCACCGCTACACCCACCATTTTAATTATTAATAACCATAAAGTGACTAGCGCCACCAGTGGCTTCACATCGCCACCGGGGATCCTAGCACGCTTGTGGTTGAGCAAATTTTAGAATTAACTTTTAAGATAAGGAATTAATGATGTTTAAACGAATGACACTCTTTATTGGTGCCGCTTTAATGAGCAATGCGATCAGCGCGCAATCACTCACCGATAAACAAGAAACGGATCTGGCACAAATCGAAACCATGCTCCGAGATAACCCGCAACTTATTGGAAATATGCGTCAGGGTTTAGAAAACTTTCTAGAGGAACAAAAAGCGCAAAAAGCGACCTACCAAGAATATAAGGACTGGCTTTTTGATACCTCTATACACCCTACTCTAGGCAATATTGATGCTGCGCATTCGATCGTCATTTTTACGGATTATAATTGTCCGTACTGCAAAAAGCTGGAGCCCAGTTTAGAGCGTTTAATTGAAGAATACCCATCGGTCAATGTCATTAATATCATTGTGCCGCTACGTCAACGCTCTGTTGATGGTATCAACACCAATGCAACTGAGTTTGGGCTGAGTGTTTGGTCGAATGCTTCCGATAGTTACTATGATGTGCATACACTGTTAATGAGCAAATCAGGAATGCATAACGCTGATTCACTTCGAGCAATCGCCGAACGCACGGAAACACAAGCGTGGTTGGAACACCCGCAAGCCAGCAAAGAAACGATTAAGAAGAACTTACAGACGTTTCAAGCGCTAGGGTTTCGTGGTACTCCTACCATCATGATTGGTGAACAGTGGATACCTGGTTTTATTCAGTATGGTCAGATCGAACAAATTGCCAAGCAAGAATTCGGTCTATAGATTGCTTTCTAAGGGGCTCCCATGCCCCTTTTTTTGGCCTTAGCCTTCAAGCTAGATTCATCAAATATCCGACAAGCCATGGCGCAATTGCACATAAACATAATAGACCGACTTTTTTCCAGCGAGCTTCTATATTACTTTTTAGACTGTAAAACACCGCCGCGTACGCAGTTACTATCGACCAGCCTATGTATATAAGTAACTCAGTCAGTGCCAACCCTAAATAGACTTCTCTCATCTCGCTGGATGACATTCCCCAACTGAGAATTAGCTGACCATAAACGATGACGGCAACGGTACCAATAATTGCAATCAAAGGCATCGCGTTCTTCTGCATAAACACTCGACTCATGTGCAAGCTCCTGTGTTATTAATTATTCATTGTAAAACGAACTAAGGTTTTTCGAATCGAAACAAGTCGATACATTTATTCTGTAGCGACAATAATCAATACTGAGTAAAGTCATACACTCAAACGGCTTTCTTAAACGATTATATACGGCGATAAGCACATGAATAAAAAAGCACTTTGGTCACTCCGCATAGCCTTACTCATCGGAACCGTGATATCTCTGTTTTTCGTACCTTGGCCACTTGTTAGCACTTGGCTTGCGCCACTCCCCAACACTATTCAGCAACAAATAGATGAAGCGACGCAAGACCATTTTGACGGAATGATTGTTTACGTTCAGCAAGGACAACAACCGGCAACGATATTCACCGCGGGGTGGCACGATAGAGCCAAGCAGTTGCCTGCCGAACCTAATGCGTTATTTAAGATCGCGAGTATCAGTAAGCTTTATGTAGCGCTAGCAACAACAAAGCTCATCAACAACGGTCAGCTATCCCTAAATGACTCGCTTAGCCAGCTGTTACCTAAAGTCAGTCAACACCTTCCAAACGCTAATGAAATTACGTTGCGAATGCTTTTACAACATCGGAGTGGACTTCCTAACTTCACAGATACGCCCAACTACTGGTCAAATCCACCCGCAACAGCGTCGGAAAAACTCGCACTTATTATGGATGAGCCCGCTGATTTTGCACCCGATTCCGATTATGCATATTGCAATACAAACTATTTACTACTTACCCAAATTATTAACCATACTGTGGGTTATTCGTATCAACAGTACATTACCGATCGCATTTTACAACCATTAGCACTTCAGAATACTTACTTCTCGCTCGACGCAATTAATATCAAGGATCTCATGGGTGGTTACTACGTCGGTGTACAACCTAATATAAAAGAAAATGACTATGGTTCGATGATTGCCAGTATTACCGATGTTGGGCGATTCATTCGAGCACTTAACGACGGCTCTGCATTTGCACCCGGCGAACAAGCGATTTATTCATCGGTTTACAAGTTCGAACACGGAGGCTTGATACCCGGCTATCAGAGCTTAGCCGAGTATCACCCAGACATCGATACGGTCGTTGTTCAGTTCGTAAACACAACCGATTTTGACGGATACGAATGGAACCTCTCGGAAATATACATAAACCGTATTGTGGACATCCTTAAAAAGAAGCCTTAACTGGCTTCTTTTTGTTTCGCAAACTTATCAATCGTATTGGCATCGACGTCACAAGCGGCTTTAAATTCTTCCGAACCTTCATTTTTACCCACCTTAAATACCGAAAAAATTCGGGTCGTGACAGGGGTACGTTCGACATTTTGTTCAGTCGGTTTAAAGCGAAGGTAATCTAAGCTCACGATAAGTGCTTTGGCAGCCGTTTCGTTCGGGTATGCATATTCAACTTTATGGCTTGCGACGCGTCCCTCGCTATTTATTGTATAGATAATTGAGGCACATCCATTTTGGTTGTTGCGTGCTAGTGAGCGTGAGTATTGATCAGACAACTTTAGTGTTTTTTCTTGCTCCTCAACGACCCAATAGTCGGTATAAGCCTGACCATCTTTTTCTTTGGTTAAGTCCAAAGCATATTCAGGCTCTTCAGGTAAGTCCCGCCCCATACTTTCACATCCAATTAGCCCGAGCAAACAAATTGCTCCCGAGAGCCCAAATGCCAACTTTTTCATTTTTATATCCTTATAATCTAACTAAGCTAACTAACTTAACAATAAATCATATCGTTTTGTTACCAAATATTAAAATATAGTAACGACAGGACCATTTATACTGATACCTGATTGGAGGACGACCTGGTAAATACAATTGACTTTAACGGATACGAATGGAATTTATCAGAAATCTACATTCATCGTATTGTTGAAATCCTAAAGTCGAAATCGCGGCGTAAAAAACGTTAAAAATGCGCTAATGCGCGACGATAACGCAGTGTTACGGTAATAAACGGCGTTTACACGCTCTCGCGGATTATCCGTTATATGATGATCGGACAACAATTTAACGAGGCGACCAGCTTTCAGATCATCAGCCACCATAAAATTCGACAAGCACGCCAGTCCATTGCCTTGCAACGCAAGTTGCCGCATCACCTCGCCGCTACTCACAGCAATATCGGGTTGCCAGAAACGTCCCTCATCTACTGGCCACACATTGAGCGTGTCGCTTTGCATAAAACCAATTTTTGTATGTTGCTCTAAGTCAGCTGCGTACTCAGGCTGACCAAACGCATGCAAATAATCAGGGCTGGCGACAATATGCAGTTGTGAACGCCCCAAGTAACTTGCGTGCATTGACGAGTCAGCGAGCGCGCCAATTCGAATGGCGAGATCCACGCGGCGCTCCATGAGGTCAATGAATCCTTCGGAGGCTGATAACTCAAGCATGATTCCTGGATACAACCTGCGAAACTCAGCAACATGAGGAGTAATTTGATGCAAATGGAAAGGCGTAGCCGCATCGACTCGAAGCCTGCCTTTGGGCTTGCCCTCCGCTTCAATTAGTTTTTGTTCCGCGAGTTCGAGTTGTTCGATGCCAGGACGAACCGCTTCAAGGTAGGCTTGCCCCTCGCTGGTCAGTTCCACCCGACGTGTAGTGCGCGTCAGTAGGGTTTGTCCCAGTTGCTGCTCTAACCGTTTAACAGCCCTTGAGCAGCGCGCAACCTCAATATCAAGTAACCGCGCCGCCTCACTAAAGCTCCCTACATCAGCAACCGCAAGAAACACGGCAATATCGTCAGATTTAGCTCTCATACAGCACCATTTTTGCAATTATTACAAAAGTAATTTCCACATAATGCTGTTTTTTGAGATAAAAACCAAGCGCAAACTGTGCAGCATTCAATTAACAGGAGAATTGTTATGCCTATTGCACTCTTTGCACTCACTCTCAGTGCTTTTGCCATTGGCACCACTGAGTTTGTGATTGTCGGTCTCGTACCTACAATTGCAGAAAGTTTAAACGTTTCGCTCCCTTCCGCCGGGCTGCTGGTAAGCCTATATGCAGTGGGAGTAGCGATTGGCGCGCCGGTGCTCACCGCGCTCACCGGTAAGTGGAACCGTAAGTCAGTATTACTCTGGCTCATGGGTCTGTTTATTGGCGGCAACTTACTTGCTTGGCAAGCGCCTTCATATGAGAGCTTAATTACCGCACGACTGCTAACAGGGCTCGCCCATGGTGTGTTCTTCTCGATTGGCTCGACCATTGCGACCAGCCTAGTACCAAAGGAAAAAGAGGCGAGCGCTATCGCGATCATGTTCACCGGGCTTACCGTTGCGTTGGTGACGGGTGTACCGCTCGGGACATGGATAGGCCAAACTTTCGGGTGGCGTGCCACTTTCTTAGTGGTCAGTTGTTTAGGTGTGCTTGCTTGGATAGGCAGCGCATTGTTAGTACCAAAGAACCTAAAACAAGCTAAGCCGGCCAAATTGGCTGAACAAGCCCGCGTGCTAACGCATCCACGACTCTTATTAGTTTACGTAATTACGGCTCTCGGCTACGGCGGTACTTTCACTGCGTTTACCTATCTGGCATCCATTCTAGAAGATGTATCTGGCTTTAATTCGGGCTCGGTAAGCCTATTGATTTTGGCGTACGGCGCATCGGTCGCAGTCGGTAATATTTATGGTGGTAAACTTGCCGATAAACTGGGTCCAGTTAAGGCGTTGACCGTTATTTTCGGTGGTCTTGCGTTGATTTTAGCTACTTTTTACTTTACCGCTCACTCATCCTGGGCTGCACTCGTCACGGTGCTTATTTGGGGCGGTTTCGCGTTTGGTAATGTACCTGGGCTGCAGGTTTACGTAGTGCAGCTTGCCGAACGGCACACGCCCAATGCAGTCGATGTCGCATCGGGGTTAAACATCGCAGCATTTAATGTTGGCATCGCCTTAGGTGCCTGGATTGGTGGTCATATTGTTGCCGACTTAGCCCTCATGGACACCGCTTGGATAGGCGCTATTATCGTGCTGTTAGCGCTCATGCTAACCCGTCTATCGGGTCGGCTCGATAAGCGCGCCGCAGCATAGGTGACGGCGAATTAATAGCCATGCTTAAAGTCTGTTGCTAATCACATTGTTTAGCAACAGACGCCTCTATTTATCGTGCTTTTGATTTTACGGAAAGTTAGAATAGTCGCTCATTGGAGGACGACCTCCCCCATTCTGGGTATAAATGACCAGGACGACCTGGCAAATTCAATGAGCTTTTTATGTCTTGGATATACCTTATCTTGGCTGGATTACTAGAGATCGTATGGGCGTTCTCAATGAAACAGTCCGCTGGATTTACTCGACTTACGCCATCCATTATTACCCTTGTTGCGATGACCGCTAGCTTTTGGTTGCTCGCTGTAGCGATGCGTTCAATCCCCCTCGGGACCGCCTACGTGATTTGGACGGGCATTGGCGCTATTGGCGCGTTTATTGTTGGCATCGTGTTCTTATCAGAGGCTGTGACACCCATGCGATTAGTTGCCGCAGGCATGATCGTATGTGGTTTGTTACTGTTGTCATTAACCAAGCAATAACCAAATTCCAGTTTTAAGGGCTGTTCAATCTGAGGAATCAGAGCACTGATTTAATGATGACGAACAGCCCCATGCCCACTAAGAATACCGCAAAGCCTTTTTGCAGTTTATCCGTAGCGATCGAGCGGCCGAGTTGAGCACCGAACACCGATCCCAATACGCCCCCCGCTATCATGATACTAATGACAAGCCAGTCAAAGGTGATATTTTGGCTCGACATGACGCCGTAATATTTAAAGAAGCCAACTACTGACTTGATGACAATGATGAGGAGACTGGTGCCAATAGCAACGGGGATCGATAAACCAGCCAGTAAAACTAATGCAGGTACGATTAAGAACCCACCGCCAACCCCCACAAACCCAGTAATCACGCCAACGGTTAAGCCCTCAAACATGACCTTAGTGTAATTAAGTGTTTGCGTGTTGCGGTGTTCTGCCGGTTTACTGCGCCACATGAACACGGCAGCGACGATCATCAGCAATGAAAACACCAGTAATTGCCAGCGACTGTCCACCAAGGTTCCGAGCCACGCCCCACCATATGTACCGATCATGCCAGGAATACCGAATACCCAAAGGTGTCTCCAACTCACAGACTTTCGACGAATGTAAGAAATAGATCCGAAAAGACTAATACCTGCGACAATGAGTAAAGACGAAGCGATGGCTAAATCGGCGGGCATATTTACCAGGTACATTAAAACAGGTACGGTTAGGATCGAGCCGCCCGAGCCGAATAGCCCCAGAGACGCACCGATAATTAACGCACCGATCATCGCAAAGAGCATGAGCCGCCTATCTGTGGGATGTGCATTGTGTACTCACAATAATTTAGCTTTTCACAGATTGAAACCTAAATAACGTTATGGTTATATACTTATTATTAGTGAGTATATTTAAGCAATTTTTTATTAAGAGGTAACATCATGTCAGTGCTCAAACCTATTGTGACTCACTTTTTTGATGAGCCGACAAATACCTATAGTTATGTGGTAAAAGATCCCAATTCATCGCACTGTGCAATAGTCGATTCGGTGCTGGATTTTGATTATGCCGCAGGTCGTACGAGCACCGAGTCTGCTGAACGTATCTTAAAGTTCATCAAGGATAATCGCCTCACAGTTGATTGGATATTAGAAACCCATGTTCACGCTGATCACTTATCTGCCGCGCCCTTTTTAAAAGAGCATACTGGCGCCCAACTGGGCATTGGCGAGCATATTAAAACCGTACAGGAGACCTTCGGAAAAGCATTTAATGAGGGCACTGAGTTTCAGCGCGATGGCAGCCAATTTGATCACCTGTTTGCCGATGGGGACACGTTCAGCATAGGCGAGCTACAAGCACAGGTATTACACACACCAGGTCACACACCGGCTTGTTTAACCTACGTAATTGGTGATGCAGCGTTTGTCGGTGACACGCTATTTATGCCCGACTATGGTACAGCGCGGTGTGACTTCCCAGGGGGTGACGCCCGCACCTTGTATCGCTCGATTCAGAAGGTCTTTGCACTTCCCGACCAAACACGGCTATTTATGTGTCACGATTATAAAGCGCCCGATCGCGATGAGTACGCATTTGAAACAACGGTTGCGGAAGAAAAACAAAACAACGTACATGTAGGCGGCGGCACAACCGAGGACCAGTTTGTAAAAATGCGCACCGAACGCGACGCCACACTCAATATGCCACGTTTAATCTTGCCTTCAGTGCAAATCAACATGCGCGCCGGCCACCTTCCAAAACCAGAAAGCAACGGCCAACGCTACCTCAAACTCCCACTCAACCTGTTTTAGTAGGTCGCGCCTTTGGCGCGACGCTTGATTTATTCCTTCTCTAATAAATAACCTGCCAAGTTTATCAAGCTTGCAGTGAGGTCATCACTATCACGTAAGCTGGTCGGGTTAATTCGGTATTTTCCATTCACGACAAAAGTCGGTGTTGCTCTCACGCCCAGCTTATCTATCAGACGTTGCCACTGATTAAACCGTGCTGTTACAGCGAAGCTCGCAATACCCGTATCAAAAGTCTGACCGTCGATACCGTTTACAATAAATACGTTACGAATATCCTCTGGTTCTCGTAATAAGTGACCCTTTTTAAAATTGTAATCAAACATCACACGATTTATTTTCTCTGCAATATCCATTTTTTGCGCAAGAATATACGCACGAGTCATTGTACTCCCCGCCTCGGGACTCGGTGCAACTGATGCGACATGGACCTTGCTAAACTGATCGGCAAAAGCTGTTTTCATGGCGTCTGCAATGGGTTCGTAGCGATAACAGTACGAGCAGTACAAAGAATAGAATTCGACTAGACCATCGTCATTTGCCTGGTCGACACCGTCAATAACATCGTAATGAACACCTTCTTTAAACGTTTGACTCGCGGCTGGAGCGCACAAAAAAACCATAATCGACACCAGGGTCGCTTGAATAAAATATCTCATTGATCACCTTAGATTGTTATTTTTATTTACATTAATTGTTGTCATACCCTCTGTCCACCGCAATCCCAAATCATTTGACATGTGTTTTTTCATATATATGATTTACCATATATATTAAATAGGAATGGACACGATGACCCCATTACAGCTTTTTAAATGTCTATCGGATGATACCCGTTTAAAGTCCGTGCTGATTGTAAGCACGCTTGAGGAAGCTTGCGTCTGCGATCTGATGGACGCGCTGGAGCTTGACCAGCCGAAGGTCTCGCGCCACCTCGCTGAACTTCGTAAGTGCAATATCGTGCTGGGTGAACGCCGTGGTAAGTGGGTGTATTACCAACTGCACCCTCACCTACCCACGTGGGCAAAAGACATCATTACGCAGGCTGCACGCAATAATTTAGACTACTTTTCCGCGGCCCTCGAAAAGCTTAAACAGGCGAAAGCCCAAGGCGCTAGCTGCTGACTAAAAAGGTTTTTTGTGAAAATACTCTACATCTGTACACATAATCGCTGCCGTAGCATTTTATCCGAAGCGATCACCAACCACTTTGCCAGCGATCATATTCAGGCAAAAAGCGCTGGGAGCCAACCTGCGGGCGAGGTACACCCTCTTTCACTGCGTTATTTGAACGAAGCCGGCATATCGATCGAAGGGCTGCAAAGCCAGTCTTGGGATGAATTCGAAGACTTCAAACCCGACTTCGTCATTACCGTCTGTGACTCGGCGGCAGGCGAGGCTTGCCCGGTTTGGTTCGGACAATCAATTAAAATGCATTGGGGACTTGCCGACCCATCAAAGCTTGAAGGCTCCGAAGAAGAGATTGCCGCCGCTTTCCGTGACTGTATCGAAGAAATCAAACACCGCGTAAACCAACTGCAAGGGATAGCTGAACAATCTTTACCTCAAAGCCAGTTAAAACGAGCTTTAAATGAATTGGTTAATTAAAAAATAGGAATATTAATGGGTTTATTTGAACGTTATTTATCAGTGTGGGTGGCACTTGCCATCATCGCAGGTATCGCCCTGGGTATTGCTGTCCCAGGCGTTTTTACCGTTGTATCAGAGCTTGAGTATGCCCACGTTAACTTAGTTATCGCGGTGCTCATCTGGCTCATGATTTACCCGATCATGGTACAAGTTGACTTCTCATCCATTAAAGATGTCGGTAAAAAACCAAAAGGCTTGGTATTAACCTTGGTCATCAACTGGCTGATCAAGCCGTTTACCATGGCATTACTGGGGTGGCTGTTCTTTAAAGGGCTGTTTGCCGATTGGGTCGATCCACAAACCGCGTCCGAGTATATCGCCGGTATGATTTTACTGGGTGTTGCCCCCTGTACAGCGATGGTGTTCATTTGGAGTCAACTGACAAAGGGTGACGCTAACTACACCTTAGTGCAGGTTTCTATCAACGACGTCATCATGATATTTGCGTTCGCACCTATCGCCGGCTTACTTTTGGGCGTAACGGATATCACAGTGCCGTGGGATACCTTGTTGCTGAGCGTCGTACTGTATGTGTTGATACCACTCATTGTTGGCGCATTAACGCGCAAGAAACTGGATAAAGGCAACGACCACACACGCCTGAACAACTTTCTCGCGACTATGAAGCCGTGGTCGATCGTGGGTCTACTCGCGACGGTTGTCCTATTGTTTGGTTTTCAATCCGAAACCATCATCGAAAAACCGCAGGCGATTGTACTCATAGCGATTCCACTACTGATTCAAACCTACGGTATTTTCGCAGTGGCATATTTCTTAGCAAAGAAAATGAAGTTGCCGCATAACGTAGCTGCGCCCGCCTGCATGATAGGCACTTCAAACTTTTTCGAACTCGCGGTGGCGGTTGCCATCTCATTGTTCGGCCTGCACTCGGGCGCTGCACTCGCCACCGTGGTAGGCGTGTTAGTCGAAGTACCTGTCATGCTGTCACTGGTGTGGTTTGCTAACCGCACGCGACATTGGTTTAACGACTAAAAACGATATGATGCCTGTATCGCAAATGACCGACCGGGCTGGCTATACTGCTCGGTCGGCGCATCTGCTGACAGTCCTGCGACACGTTGATAAGGCACATAATACTTATCGGTTAGATTGAGTGCCGCCAAGTTCACCTGCCAATCGCCCAAGCGCATTCCCGCCAAAACGTCCACAGTGGTATAGCCTGCCGTTTCGATATAAGGTCCCGACTCGAGCGACGCACTCGGTACATCATCCATGGCAGCAACCGCATTAACAATACCTCGGATATGCCAGTTATCAGCAAAGTAACCAAAGGAGACATTACCTGATAGCGGCGATAACGAGGTCAATGCCTCACCCGTCGCATCGTTCTCACCCGTCACGTAGGCAGCAGATGTATCGACACGCACGAAGTCAGTGAGCCAATGCGTCACACTCGCTTCAGCTCCCTTTATCGTCACCTCATCTTGATTCACATACTGATATTCAACCCGATCAACGCCTGGAATATAAGTGGGGCTCAAGCCGACAACCGCAGTCTCGATAAAATCATCAAAGCGACTGTAAAACGCGGCTAGGTTCCATCGCGTGGTGTCATTACTGAACTTTAATCCCGCTTCTACGGCGCGACTGCTTTCTGGCTGTAAGTCGGGGTTAGGCAAGATAGCATAAAACGGCTCAATACCATGGCTCTGATAGGCTTGGTCATGCGGTGGGATCTTAAAGCCCTCGGCGTATTGCAGATAGCCGCGTATGCCCGACTCAAAGGTATACACACCCGCTACTTTAGGTGAAAATGCCGTCTCGTTGATATCTGCAAGCTCAGACATATCGTACAGCGTGTTCTCATTTGGGCTCATCTCATAGTGGTCAATTCGCGCACCAACAATCAGTTTAAAGGCGGTCTCTTTAAACGTGATGTTATCCTGCAAAAACACACCTGTTAGCCATGTTTCGGCGCCGGGGAAGGCTTTCTGTGGCTCGTTATCTTGCAAGACCGTGCCATCGGTAGCGATACGTGTCTTGAGTCGCGGTCGCTCGGTGTCGTAGTAATCAGCATCAAAGCCATACACGAGATCATGACGTGTTGAGGCGGCATCAAGTTGCTTTTGTGCTTGCCAACGCGCACCCATGATCCGTTGTTCAAAACCATAGTCATTGTAATCGGTATACGCGCCCGCTTGGCTCGCTCCCGCGCTGACCTGGTCGCTGCCTTGCTCATAATCCGTCAAATACAACTGCCAATGCTGCGAGTCGGCGAATGCGTTGGGCTGATTACGCTGATAGTCCACCGAAAGCGCCGTTTGACGATTGTCGTCGTCGGTTTGATTAGTTTCCGCAATAAACTGTTGAGTGTTTTGCTGAAAGTGGTCCAACGTAAACTTCAGTTTATCATCACCGATATCAAGCGCCCATTTAGCTAACACACTCTGACTGTCATAATCATAACCAGGCAAAGATTCCTCATAGTTCTGCGTCTCCTCGCCTTGTCGCGCGGACACCTGAATCATCGCACTCGAGCCATCAAACTGCCGCGCTCCGCTAAAACCGAGCTTTGTCTCATCAGTGAGACCATCAAAGCCAAAACTCAAGCCCGCTGCACTGTCATTGCCGTTTAACACATCACTCGGATCGGGCGTTGATATTACAATCACGCCACCTAAACCATCCGAACCGTAGAGTGGTGATGCGGCCGCTTTCGCTACTTCAATTTGCTGTACCTGGGCCACATCTAAGTAACCTCGCCCCACCAAATAACCGCCTCCGCCTGCGTAGGCATCGTTAAGTCGACGACCGTCTTTAATGTACACCACCCGATTACCACCGATTCCTCGAATCGATAAGGTTTGTGCCTGCCCTTGGCTTCCCGTCGACTGAATACTCGGGTCATAGCGGAACACATCCGCGAGACCATTACTCACTTGCATATCAATATCGTCTGCCGAAATAACGCTCACTGCGCCGGCAACGTCTTCGAGTTTTTCTTCGGTACGCGAACCTGTGACCACTAAAATCTCATCAACGCTCTGGTCGGCTGCAGGTAAATTCACCTCTGCGGCATACACACCGCTGGTCATAGTTGCCGCGATGGCAGCGGCCAATAGCGAAGGTTTAAAAGCATCGGTTTTCTTAATCCAAACGTTCACAAGCTTCTCCAATTTCTTTGAATGACAAAACAGGCATCGTGAAAACGCATTAGATCTAAACGAAAACCATTTGCATTTGCAACTAAAACTTACTATTTTATTTTACGCAATCTCAAATCAGAACGATAAGAGGCTCCTATGACGCGGCTTTACAGAATATTGAAACACTCGTTGCTTATATTGGCAGCAGCCCTACCCTTGCTCACTCACGCGCAAAACTCACCTCAAGGAGGAATAATTACCGCAGGTGGCACGTTAACCGACATCGTATTTGCCGTCGGGGGTGGCGACAAAGTGATTGGTGTGGATACTTCAAGCACCTCGCCTAGTGCCGTGCATAAGCTCCCTAAAGTTGGTTATTACCGCAACCTGTCCGCAGAGGGCGTGCTTAGCTTTAATCCGAAGCAAGTATGGGTACTCGAAGGCACTGGCAGTGAACGCGCATTAGCACAAATCGAAACGGCCGGTGTACCTGTTACAGAATTCGATAAGCCCACAACGCTATCTGAACTGTATGCTCTGATTGAACAAGTCGCCGACCAACTTGGTACACCGGATCGCGCTGAGCCCGTAATTAACAGCATTGAAGACAAGTTTCATCCCGTTTCGCGTGCGCAACCACTCAGTGGTCTTTTTGTCTTGCAAGTATCCGAACGCGGTGTTGTCGCGGCGGGTCACGACAGCGTCCCCGATTTACTATTCAGCCAGTCGGACATTACCAATGTGGTAGACCACAAAGGCTTCAAAACCGTGTCGCGCGAGCATTTATTGGTAAACCAGCCTGACTTTATCGTCGCGCCCTCGCACGTGGTCGATGCCGCTGGGGGACGCGAGCAATTCTGCCAAAACGCAACCTTACAGTTATTAAACGCGGGGCAATCCTGCCAGCTATTGGTGATGGACTCGTTACTCGCACTGGGTATGACCACCCGCATTGCCGAAGCACATGAGGCGCTTTTAGCGTATGTTAATGACCTTTGAGCGACGCCGCTGGCTAATTGCCGGCACCCTCGGGATCCTGGCAAGTAGTTGGCTGCTGTTATCGAGCGGCCCTGTGCTAAGCGATTGGCGACTACCGCTGATGTGGTTGCCCGGCTTCGGCACGCCTATGAGTGAACTCGAACTAACTGTCGTCACACAATTGCGTTTACCGCGTTTGGTTTTGGGGCTCTTGGTGGGCGCGGTATTGGCGCAAAGCGGCACAGCCATGCAAACCTTGTGTCGCAACCCACTGGCTGACCCAGGACTCATCGGCATCTCAGGTGGCGCGGCCGTATTCGCACTGGCAGTGATCGCATTGGGTGAACAAATCGGTTTACAAGGCAGTATTTGGGTTTCTTTGGCCGCCTTCCTGGGCGCCCTCCTCACCACCTTTGTTGTCTATCGCTTAGCTGGCGGTAAAACAGGCGTCGACGTCGCCATCTTGTTACTTGCCGGTGTGGCAATTAACGCGCTAGCCGGCTCATTACTCGGCTTATTAAGTTATTACGCTGATGACGATGCCCTGCGACTAATGAGTTTTTGGCAAATGGGTTCACTCGCGGGTGCCAGTTGGCAGCAGTTGCCCTTAGGCGTGGTGCTCATGGGTGTCAGCTCAATCGCACTATTTATGTTGCGCAAGCCCATTAATACCCTGCTGTTAGGTGAGCGCCAAGCACGTTACTTAGGAGTAAACACCGTGTCACTTAAGCGGCAATTGATTATTTGGGTGGCATTAGGTGTGGGCGGCGCAGTCGCATTGACCGGTATGATCGGCTTTGTCGGTTTAATTATACCCCACATCGCTCGCATACTGGTGGGCGCTAATATTCGTTGGCTGATGCCTGTATCCATGTTGTTTGGTGCCGCAGTTTTGGTACTCACCGACTGGATCGCTAAAACCATCGTTGCGCCAGCTGAATTACCCATCGGGATAATCACCGCCGCAGTGGGCGCTCCTTTCTTCATCTATCTGCTCATCCAACAAAAACGGAGGCTTCATGCTGGATATTAAAATCACTCATGTTAACTATAGTCATAAACGGCTATTGGGCGCGTTCGACTTATCCCTTGAAGCCGGCGAATTTGTTGCTGTGATTGGTGAAAATGGCGCAGGTAAATCCACCCTACTCAATACGTTGGCAGGCGAACTCGATTACCACGGCAGTATTCAGCTCAACGGCCGCGAACTCACAAGCTGGATACCGGCCCAACTCGCACCCGTTCGCGCGGTGATGGAGCAAAAACTCAGTGCGCCGTTTGGCCTCACCGTAGCGGAGCTGGTCGGTATGGGGCGATTTTGGTCTCATGAGCCTGATTATGCAGCACACCAACGCGCACTGAACTGGCTCGAACGGCTGGATGCCGCAAAGTTTGCCGAGCGCACCATGGATACCTTGTCTGGCGGTGAACAGCAACGAGCACATATCGCGCGTTGCTTGTGTCAGCTCGATGTCACGGTGCCCGGTGAGCAAATGCTGCTGCTCGATGAGCCGACTTCAGCGCTTGATGTCTATCACCAACATTCCGTGCTCGCAGAACTGCGTCGTTTTACTCAGCAAGGTAATTTAGTTGTCGCAGTGATGCACGATCTGAACTTAGCTTCGCTCTATGCGGACAATATTTTACTACTCGCCGACGGCGAACTTAAGCATTTTGCCAAACCCGAGGCGGTGTTCCGTACCGAAATACTTGAACAAACTTATCGCAGTCCGGTCTACATCAGTGAGCACCCGAGTATTCGCAAACCCATGATTTTTACCGAACCCAGACACCTATAACAACGAACTTTAAGAGGTTAAAAATGAACGAACGTCAACAAGCCGCGCAGCAAGCACGTGCGCTTGCACAACGCAATAGCACCGCTGTGTTGTCGACTTTATCAAAGAAACTCGGTGGCATGCCGTTTGGCTCAGTATCGCCGGTGATGCTGACCGATGAGGGGCATATCGTGTTTTATGTCTCTGATATTGCCCAACATGCGCGCAACCTTAATCAAGACAATCGGTTGAGCGTCACACTTTACGACAGCACCGATAAAGGTGATCAAAATACCCAAGGGCGACTCACGCTCAGTGGTCATGCCCAAGTGATTGACAACAATGACTTGGCCGAACGCTACTACCAACGCTTTCCAAGTGCCGAAGGCTACAAAAAAGCACATGATTTTAAATTTTGGCAACTCAACGTAGAGCATATTCGCTTTATTGGCGGCTTTGGTGAGATATTTTGGCTGGAGCCGAACGAGTGGTTGGTATCCGCGCCCGAGTGGGATCATAAAGCGGCACTTGGCATGATCACACACATGAATGAGGATCATGCCGATGCCTGTGCACTTATCTTGCAGCAACAGTTAAACCAACACGCTCATGAGAAAGACAGAACGTTCGAAGCGGGCAGTGTCACTATGCGCAGTGTCTACCCAGACGGCTTTCACCTCAGTTACGATGAGCGCTCCTTTTTCATACCGTTTGAAGCGATTGCGACTAATGGCCAACAAGTGCGCCAGCAACTCGTTAAAATGACCCATCAAGCGCGCGCCGCATGATACGTAAAGCGTGCGTTGCGGCGCACGCGTTGATGTTTGCAAGATCAAAGCGCCTCTTTGTGTTAGTCTTTTTAAACTTTTCCGCTTTATAGCCAAGAGTTAACACAAGGATTTGAGTCGTGGACAAACGAATAATGGGTATGCTCGGTGCGGTACTTTTGTTTGTGGGTATGTTTTTACCTGTATTCAGCATGCCAACTATCGACGATATTACGTACTTTCAAAACGGTCGGTTTGATCGCATTATCGTGCTCTCGGCCTCGGTGTTTGCCATGTACTTTGCCTTTGCCCGCAACAGCAAGGGACTTGTAGCAGCAGGTGCTATGAGCTTAGTGTTTGCAGGCTACAGTTTTATTGATATGTACCTGCAAGTGCGCGATATGAAAGCAAGCATTAGAACCGAATCGGTTAACTACGAGTTCGAGGGCTCAATTGATACGATCCTCAATACCATTGAGTTGCAATGGGGTTGGTATGTGATCGCAGCCGGTGTTCTGCTTATCCTTGTGGCAGGGTTTGTCAGTGATAAAGCAAAACACAGCAAAAAGCGAGCATAACGCCTAAGTGAGTATCCGTAGTATTCGCTTGTGCGGCGTCCTTTTAATAATAGTTACGCGTCGTTAATCTGTCACCGCATTGTCACACTGGCTCGCTAATCTGCTATCACGCAGAAAAAAGGGAGCCTTTGCAATGCTTGATATCAACCGTCGACATTTTTTGAAAGTAGTCGCCTCGGCAGGAGCCGCCGTAACCGTATCCACCGCTTTAGGTGGCTGTTCATCGCTGGTGCGTGCCGATAACGCGGACGCCGTTGACTTCACCCACGGTGTGGCGAGTGGTGACCCGACTACAAACGCGCTTATGCTATGGACCCGTGCAGTACCTAAAAATAACGCTAAGCCCGTTATTACCCTAGGTTGGGAAGTGGCGCGTGATCCGAGTTTTAGCGACATTATTCGCAGTGGTACCGTAAAAACCTCTGCTCGCCGCGACTATACCGTTAAAGTGGATGTGCAACAGTTACCCGCTGGCATGTCGCTTTATTATCGCTTTGTTGGGCATGACCAATACTCACCCATCGGCGAAGGTGCCACGTTACCTCAACAAGGCATTGACGCTATTCGTTTAGGGGTATTTTCTTGCTCGAACTATCCGGCGGGTTTCTTTAACCCCTACCATCACGCAAGCCAAGATGACACTATCGATTTTGTGTTGCATTTAGGCGACTACATCTATGAATACGGCGCCGGTGGTTATGGCTACGACGATGCCGAACGCATTGGTCGCACCTTCCCGGATAATAACAACAAAGAGATCGTCTCGCTTGATGATTATCGCCGACGTTACGCGCTGTACCGAACAGACGAAGGATTAAAGGCGTTGCATGCCACCAAATCCTTTATTGTGGTGTGGGATGATCACGAGATCGCCAACGATACATACAAAGACGGTGCACAAAATCATCAACCCGACACTGAAGGTGATTTTTACCAACGCCGTGCCGCAGCTATTCAAGCCTACTATGAGTGGATGCCGATTCGCCCGCCACAAGGTGATGCTAGCCTACAAATTTACCGTTCGTTTGAGCTAGGTGATCTCGCCAACCTGATCATGCTAGACACCCGCATTATTGGTCGCGATAAACAATTAGCGTACGCGGACTTTACCGACGTAAGCACCGGCAAATTTGATAGCCAAGGTTTTCAGGCGGCCATGCAAAGCGATCGCAGTATCTTAGGTAAAAAACAACTGCAATGGTTGGTCAATCAGTTGGCTCAATCAAATGCGCACTGGCAGATCCTCGGGCAGCAACTGTTGATGGCTCGCATGAACTTCCCGGCCGCCATTATTGGTTCGAAAGATCGCTCCA
Organism: Idiomarina sp. T82-3; assembly: GCF_001577655.1. Taxonomy (NCBI): domain Bacteria; kingdom Pseudomonadati; phylum Pseudomonadota; class Gammaproteobacteria; order Alteromonadales; family Idiomarinaceae; genus Idiomarina; species Idiomarina sp. T82-3. The sequence goes on from NZ_LSBQ01000011.1 coordinate 77,081, forward strand.
CCATCGCCAATAAACTGCTCAATGCCGCCCAGCTCAAGCAAGCGCGTGCCAACGGCCAACCACTCACTGAGCAACAGCAACGCTACATTGATACCGTCACGCCATATAACCTCGATGCGTGGGATGGCTATGCAATGGAGCGTGAAGTTTTGTTTCAGCAGGTAAAACAAATGGGCAAAAAGATCGTCGTCTTAGCCGGCGATACGCATAATGCCTGGCACAACCATCTCACCACGCATACGGGTCAGCAGGTCGGTGTGGAGTTTGGTACCAGTTCAGTGTCATCGCCCGGAATGGAAACCTATCTCGGTCTTGATGATGCCACCGCAAAAAAATTAGCGCAGGCATTACCGACTGTTATCAAAGATCTGCAATACACCAACTTGCACGAACGTGGTTACATGGTCACCCAGATCAGTAAAGATGCCATTGATAACGAGTGGCGATTCGTTGATACCATCAAATCAAAAGATTATCAGCTGAGCGGGACACACCGAGCACAATTCCGCGGTTAGTCACACAGCTCAAAAAAAGCCGGTACGCGCTTCCATACACGTACCGGCTTTTTTGTTTGTCATGCTTACCATTCGAAGCGCTGACGAAACTCGAGGTAAACTAAGCGGCTGGGTCCAGCAATAAACGTCGGGTTACCAAAGCTTCCGCCCGTGTTGCCAGCATCAACAAGATAGTCCTTATCGAGTAAATTACTACCCTTCAACACTAAGCTCCAGCCCGCCTGCTCGTCATACAAACCGACGCTGCCATTTAACAACGTGACGGCATCTTCTTTAATTGGAATACCAGCAATCGGCGCGTTCGCAGGCTCAAAGAAAATCTCAGAGCGGTAAGTCGCAACTAAAGAGCTACGCAACATCAAACCATCGCTGACCATCATATCGTTCATCAGACCTAAGCTGGATGTCCACTCAGGTTGTAATCTAAATCGGTTGCCCGCTAACTGTCCGTTATTCGCATCATCATCAATCTGCGCGTCCAAATAGGCGACATGACCAAAGAGCTCTAACTGATTAGAGAGGTACGCGGTAAATTCAGTTTCAACACCCCAGTTAGTCGCATCACCTGCATTATCGGTATAAAAGTTACCGGCATCATCTTGCAACGTCACCTGAAAATCTGAATAGTCCTGATAAAAGATCGAAGCGCTGTAATTAACTGCATCAGCCCAGTTACCTTTGATACCCGTCTCGTAGTTCCAAATCGTCTCAGCGGGGATCTCGGATGAATCGGCAACCACCTCACCCTGCTCGTTAAGTGTTGAACTTACATCCACGACAAACGAACGTTGTCCTTTAGATAGGGTCGCGAACCAATTGGTATCCTCATTGATCGCGTACAACACATTGAATCGCGGGAGTAATGCACTGTCATCACCGGAGTCACTCAATACCGCGCCTCCTGTAGAAACAGTCGGTAGCAAGGGTTGCGTAGGCTGTCCCAATAAAGTCAGTAATTGGCTATTAGGCATGATGGCCGCAAAGCCGCTTTCGCGTGACTCGTCAATATATCGCAGACCACCTGAAACAGTGAGTTCGTCGCTGATATCATAAGTTATATCAAAGAAAGCCGACCAAGAACGATTATCACCCATATTGGTGTAGCTGCCTTGGTACGCAATTTCATTGAGTGCTCCACCCGTTAATATAGGCGTAAGCAAATTGACACTGCCGTCTTCGTTAATACACGGCAATCCAGTACCTAACGCACCCACACAGTTAAAGTAGATTGATTCCTCGGTGCTAAATGGCACACGTTGAGAGCCTTCTTCGCTGAAATAGTTAGCGCCCCAAAGAATAAACGCGTTATCCAATGTATGGCTAAAGCGTAATTCTTGGCTCCACTGCTCGCCTTGCGCATCTTCAGCAAACTCCAAGAACCACGCTTGGGTGCCATCTGCATCAAAAATTTCTAACGAATCAAATTCACGATAACCCGTGACCGATGTCAAAGTGGTGGTATCATTTAGACGCCAGTCAACCGTTAAGTTGAAGTCATCAATCGTGCGATCAAGACCCAACTTAGGCGCACCAAGTACTTCTTCCGAGTAGGGTGAGCCGGTCATTTCAACAAAGCTATAAGGGCTGGTATCACCACCGGTTGGTGCGTATATGCCGTTTTTAAACGCAGTCCCCGTGTCATCATTCTTTTCGTAGCTGTAGATAAAGTCGGCAGTAACCGCATCGTTCGGTGTATAGCGCAACGAAAGACGCGCACCCGTACGTTCAATACCATTCATATCATCTTGCTCAGGCGCGATGTTATCAATGTAGCCATCTCGCTCACGATAACTGAATGCTAAGCGCCCTTTCAGATCATCGCCCGCCAGGTTAATAAAACCGTCCGCACGACGCTGCGATAAGTTGCCTCCACCCAATGCCAACTCGGCATTATCAAAATCATCTGGCTTGCGGGTAATCACACTAATGGCACCCACCGCTGCTGCAGTACCAAATAGAGTCGCCTGAGGCCCTTTAACCACCTCTACACGCTCAATATCAAACAGCTCAAAATAAGACCCACGTGAACGCGATACATCAACACCGTTGTAGTAAATCGAAACACGCGGAGAAATTTGTGAGGAACCGCTATCGGACGTAATCCCACGGATCACAAAGCCCGGGTTGTTAGGACTTTGCTCCTGAATCACCAGGCCTGGCGTGAGATCCGAGATCATATCCAACTCACTCAAACCGAGCTCTTCTAAGCGCTTACCATCAAACGCTGAAATGCTCGCAGGCACATCCACTATCGATTGCGTGCGTTTTTGCGCAGTCACTTCAATTCGTTCGAGTTTATCTTGGGCATTGTCTTGTTGTTCGTCTTGGGCATAACTCAGCGCCGGCAACGAAGCCAAAACGGGTAACGCCAAAACCAATGCGCGCGTAATCACGTTGCGTGTAAAAGTGTATTTCATATCCAATCATCCGTTTGAAAAGTCTGCGCAAAAGATAGGTGGCTTTAATGACAATTCAGGTGCGGATAAATGACAGAATGCTGAAATTATTGTGTCAACGAGGCAAGCTTTATTAGCTGATTTAGAAGTCTCAAATAATACTTGAGCGACTATGCCTGACGAAAAGGCATACTCCTGAGGGGAACTGCAGATTAGAAGTTGGGGCTTAACGCCCCTGTTGCTGCTTATTAAACACCCTACCCGAGTGAATTAAACTGGTTAGTTTGATGAACGGCTTAATGATCAACTGAGCGCTGCCTACGATAAACAACCACGTCCCACTATCCACTAACGACTCGTTTAAAAAGAAGAAGCTACCGATTAAAAACCAGACTGCGATGAGCAAGTCGTTTAGCGCGCCTAATGCTTCATACCGGCGTTGAATAACGATATGCCGCTTTCCTAAGTCGAGATCTAATTCCGTGTTTTGGGTCATAGTATTCCTGTATGTCATTGGAATTACGTTTAAGCGTTTCGTTAATATCCCACGGGCATCGCTGTTGTCGCAAGTGATTGGGGGGGGGGGGGAATTATCGATAAGTATGGTTTGGTCTGATTTGTGCCAAGAGCAGCCGTCCATACGCTAGCATCTAAGCGGCAGAAATGTACGTACAACTGACCTTCATTACTCTTTATCTGAATGAATAGATCTTATTCTTAAAAAAGGTAGTGTTACAATCAAGTCATAAGTAATGAGCATCTATGTCCCTCAATAGGTAAGTATGTATGAAGTTAGATATCCGATCGGGAACGATAGAGGAAGTTTTAAAGGTTAATGTTCAAATCCCTGAGTTCGATGGAAGGACAACAGCCAGTAAAATAAGTACAAAACTAACAGGAAAAGCGCACTTAATTCTTGTCGCTAGCCACGCTGAAAAGCCAATAGCATACAAAATAGGTTATGAGATTTCGGATACGGAATTTTACAGTTGGCTTGGCGGAGTCATACCAAATTACAGAAAAAAAGGTGTGGCCACTAAGCTTCGCGAGAAGCAAGAATCATGGGCGCTTAATCATGGATATAGTACCATCAGTGTAAAGTCGATGAACCGATATCGAGCAATGTTACAATTGCTAATCTCAAATGGCTATTACATATCGGGCTATGAAGATAATGGTTGTGTTGCTAGTAGTAAAATCAAATTTATCAAGCACTTAAATAAAATAGCAGAATAAACGTTTTTATACCTTATAGCGATTGGTGAACGTCTGCTCGTTGTCTTAAGAAGACCACCACGAGCGCTGTGGTGATGGTCTGGTAATCGCTCATAACGGACAAACTGCTTGATTTCAGGAGCGGACGTTAACGCTCGAGTACAAGAATAGTGTCGGCTTGTATGTATTGCTCTCAGCTTTAGGGATTTGGCGAGACTGTAAAAAATTTTGTGTAAATGGCTGTTTGCACTGTTAAATCCGATCCTGATACATGATCTCGAATTGCGCCATGGCCGGTTTCCAGTTGCGT
>NZ_LSBQ01000028.1:0-22839 GCF_001577655.1 Idiomarina sp. T82-3
TCAAGCAGCTGATCGATGAGTTTGTCTGATATTGGCATTCTGATATCCTTCTTCGATATTGCTAAGAATGCCATTTACACAGATATTTTTACACTCTCGCTTTTCAATAGTCAAGTGTAGCAAAACGCCTCTACTATTATCTGAGATATTGTGGGCTTCATCAATAAACAAATAGTTAAATGAAACGTCGCCTCGCTGTAAGACCTCAAATAGGCGTTCCTGGGTCATAACAAAAACTGTTTTATCACCGTACGCCTCTTCCTTTGGCACCGTGCAAATTTCGATTTTTTCTGCACTGCCATATGCAGAGGTAATCTCATGTAGTTTATTAGCCACTTCTGTAATTAACGCTCTAGTCGGGACAATAACTGCCGCGAAAGCACCATCAGAACGTAGGATTGTGTTTACTAAGTAGCTTAGTATTACATGGGTTTTACCGGCTGATGTAGGTGCAACAGTGAGAACATCTTGTTCGGTCGTCAGATCCTCCCATAACAAGCGTTGGAAGTCTGTGAGCGAGAAATCTAACTCTTTAACCGAGTTCAACTCACTTTTAAACTCCATCTCTGCTTCAGTCAGAAAGCTGTATTTAAATTCGAACTTCGGAAATGTCCTGTTGATAAGATTAATATTTGGAAAGTCGCCAGAATCAGAAAATATTCTCCGCGCTATTCCAACTACTTCTGGATGCTGATTTCCACAAACTTCTAAAAGCATAGAGAGTACTGCGTTTCCTTCTTCTCGAAAGTTTCTATCACTTAATTGATATAGGTATTGAACTATTGAAGCTAATTTTCGAACGTCAGATCCATCTATGTCATAGCTGTCCCCAGTCATTTTTTTAACATACGACCGGAAAAGCTCATTACTTGAGTGAATATAGCCTTCGCTATTTAATGCGGTTTCAGCAAGCTTCCTAATAAACTCACTCATTTCGGTATACCTATATATTGTATAAAACCCTCTACTAGCTCGTTTATGCAAGAGAATGGAAGCATCATGAGGTAAGTCTTTTCTATATCTAGGTCTTGTTGCTCAGCTTTTTCATAATAATCATTGATATGCTTCTCGGCTAGCTCTATGTACTGTTTCTCAAAAACGTCAGGAGAGCATTGAAATAAATGAGGCTCAGAGAAACCAATAAAACATGCTGAACTTATCAAATCCTCGACATTTTCGTTTGAGAAAGGATCCAAAATTTTAATAAGATGCTCTTCTAGACTCGGAGCTATATTCAAAAGCGTTATATTGCTCTCAATTAGGTCAAACTCATTTTGATAGTTTTCCTTTGCTGAGCTAATTGACTTTACTGCATCAGTAGCTGCGGGACTAAACTTTTGATGTAGCTTAGACTCCCCTAAAAAAAGCTCGAATTTATCACCGTCAAACTTACCGTGGACGGCATCTGCACCAAATACGGGCATCCTACGACTTGAATTGCTAGCTATTTTGCTTAATAACTTAGGTGCTTCGAAGTACACATCTAGTAGGGTAAAAAGAATTAGTTCACCAAGTTCTCCCTTAGCGGTATGCTGGCTAAGCTTTCTCACTGCTTTCTCAAAAAGTTTAGCTTCATTGTCTTGCCTCGGCAGGCCTAGCTTTCTTTCTATTTCTTTACAAGTAAATACAAAGTTTGCAAGAACACCTTTTTTTATTATCTCAAAAAACTTGTCGAGATACGCCGTTTCAGCGCTAGGCTGTATATAAGCGATAAGTGTCTTTACAGACCTTCCGTCCTCAAGCTTAACGTTAACGTTTAGCCTTTTAATGAGCTCTTTAATTTCTGATGAATTTTGTAACTGTGGTTCTAAACGCCCATTCATAGTAGAAAGCTCATAGTCTTTTAAAATAGAATTGTAATAGAAGGTCAACTAATGTAGATATATCAATATTAGTTCTTGCTTACAAGTATGCAGAGGCTGGAACAATATTTAGGTGACTTCGGACGTACTAGCAAAGTTAAAAGCTGTCGGTCCCTTTTCTAAAAGCCTCTTCCAAATAATCTCCCCACCACTGCATCAACTCGCGACGACGCTCTAAGTAATCCGCGCGGTTATAAGCACTCCGAACCTGATTAGGATCTCCATGCGCCAGCGCTGACTCAATTAGATCGGGATCTTTGCCCTCTTCGTTCATAATGGTGCTGGCTAAGGCCCGTAAACCATGACTAACGAGTTTATCTTGATAACCCATGCGTCTTAACGCCATATTGGCAGTTTGGCTGTTAATGGGCGTTTGTGGCTTTCGCAGCGAGATGAATATGTGCTCGTATTGTTCGCTTACACTCTTCATGTCGTCCAGTACTTTCAGTGCTTGATTACACAGGGGAACGGTGTGCTGGCGACGCTTTTTCATCCGTTCAGCCGGAATCACCCAATTTGCTTGGCCGTCATCAAGCCATTGGATCTCGCTCCATTTAGCGCCAGCCGCTTCAGATGGCCTGGTCATTGTCAGCAACTGCCATTTAATAACCTGGCGGGTAATATACGTGACGTTGGTTTCGTGGAGCTTTCTTAAAAAATCAGGAAGCTCTTTTGCTGTAATTGTCGGTAAGTGCTGCTTTTTAGGCTTTTTAAACGCAGATTTAATGGCAACGATTGGATTTCCAGTGATTAATTTTTTAATGACAGCGTAATTCATTATCTCGTTTAACCGCTGGATTACACGTCTAACGGTTTCCAACCGCCCTGTTTTCTCAACCGGTCGTAATACATCAATGACTGTTTGAGCACTTATCTGACTAACCGGCGTTTCACCTAAACGGTTAAATACATGTAACTCTAACGATCGCCAAATATCGTCAGCGTATTCAGCAGTCACCTCACTTTTTTTGACCTCGAACCATTCTTCAGCAACTTTTCTCAAAGTCGCGTTCTCTGAGTAGCGTTGTGCCGCTCTTTCTTCCTCTCTGGCAAGCTTAGGGTCTACCCCTTCAGCAACTTGGCTTCTAGCGGCTTCTGTGAGCTCACGGGCTTTTTTAAGGCTCATATCGGGGTAACTACCCAGCCCCATATTCACTCGCTTCTTTGTCGTCGGGTGAATGTAATTGAAGTTCCAAAGCTTAGAACCATTCACTCTCACTCGCAGCTGCAAGCCTTTCCCATCGGACTTAACATAGTCCTTGTCTTTAGGTTTGAGTTGTCTGACGGCTGTATCCGTTAGCCCAATAGTAGAGCGCGCCATAGGCAGATCTCCCTTCGATGTATTCCAAAGAGTTTACCCAAAATCGTTTGGAATACAAATTGGAATACTAAAAACTCAGGCTGGAGCTGGTTTTCCTGGGATAATCTGGGAAAGGAGATGTTTATGAAAGCCTTATTTTACGTGACCCAGAAAGAAAAAAGGGGATGTCGTGAGACATCCCCTTTTGTGGAATTGGTGGAGCTGGCGGGAGTTGAACCCGCGTCCGCAATACCTACATCCTCGGTCCTACATGCTTATTCAGTCTTTTTATTAACCAGCATGACGCCGACTGACAGGCTTCAACTACTGGCGAGTCCGATTAAGTTTAACGCTTCAGCTCCGGACAAAGCATCCACGCGAGTCTACCTTAGGTCGAGCCATCCTGATCCAGTCTCGTAGACAAAGCGCTGGGGGACGGGCTTAGCGGGTTATTAAGCCGCTAGAGCGTAGTTGTCGTCGTTTGCAACTATAACGTTGAGGCTTTTTACGAGGCCAGCCTCACCTCGGCATGCACCTTGGGTTTCGTGTATCCCGTCGAATCCAGATCAGCCCCAAAGCAAAGTACATTGTACCTGATTCGCGCGTATTGCGCTATCTCTTAGACAGCGCAACCGCCGAAATATTAAGCACTTAACAAATTTATTTTACTGTGCCGCGTTATGCGGCCATAAACAGCACTTTTTCAACCAGCTTTTTGATGCCTTCATCGGCATCGAGCAGGCATTCTGCCAACATGTATGCCGGTGTAGTGACCACGCGGTGAGCGTCATCAACGACGATATCACGCACGCTGCAGTCCACATGCTCGCCGCCCATCTGGTTGTAGGCCTTGGCGGTATCGGCATCGGTGCCGATGGTACCTTTCACGCCTTTACCGTAAACGTGTGGAAGCAATACCGGTGCAATGCACATGTAGCCTGCGGGTTTCTTAGCGTCTTTAAAGGCTTTACCCACCGCAAGTACTTCGGCGTTAACGGTTGAGTCGGCGCCTTTCTCGGCAAAGTTACATAGGTTCTTCGCAACGCCAAACCCACCTGGCAGAATCAATGCGTCAAAGTTCGCCGCGTCTAGCTCTGAAAGTGGCTTAATGTCACCGCGCGCAATGCGAGCAGACTCGGTCAATACGTTGCGTTGCTCGCCACTGGCTTCGCCTTTTAGGTGGTCGACAACATGCATTTGTTGCACATCGGGTGCGAATATTGAATATTTAGCACCCTGCTTCTCTAAGTGCAACAATGTCAGTACGGCTTCGTTGACTTCGGCGCCATCAAAGACACCGCAACCTGATAAGATAACCGCTACGTGTTTCATCATTTCTCCTTACTTGACGTGCTTATCGTGCTCGTCGCGCCATTTCCATTCGTTTTCGAGTGTTGCAATGGGTTGCAACATGGCAAAGTCGAGATCCTCGATGGTTTCCCCTTTCTTTAACCGATGCGGTAAGTCGGGGTTCGCCAGCGCTTTTTTACCAATAGCGAGCAAACCGTTTTCGTAATGCGCTGCAATATGTTCGTAATTGCTCTCATCAATACCACCATTGACGATAACCGGAATGTCGCTAAAGTCTTGCACCACTTCTGCAAGCGTACTGTTACTGCCGTCTTTGAACGGTTTACGGTCAACGCTGGTGTCTGTGGTATGTATATAGTCGACACCAGCTTCTTTCAAGCCCTTGACGATACGGATCATACCGTCTTCGCCCTCTGGCCACTGGTAGTCGGGATCGGTCACAGTAATTTGACCCACACGAATGCCCACGATGAAGTCGTCATCGACGGCTGATTTTGCGGCTTTGACGACCATTTCGACAAACTTCAGCCGTTTTGCCATGCCACCGCCCCACTGATCTTCGCGCTGGTTAAAGTGGTCGCTTAAAAATTCGTTGAGTAGGTAGCCATTAGCCGCATGCAACTCGATACCGTCGAAACCGGCTTCTTTAGCACGGTTAACGGCGCCGATGATACCTTGCATAGCAGCATCAAATTCGGTTTCACCCATCGCTTTTGGCTCTTTCCAACCATCGCTCTCGCCATACAGATCGAGCGGTTCGCCTTTCGGCTTCACTGCGCTCGGTGCGATAGGTTCATCGGTGTATTCATTGTGCTGCATTTGCGCACCCGCGTGCATCAATTGAGCGATGAACAAACAGTCATGTTTGTGTACACGCTCTACAACCTCCTTCCATGCGTCGGTTTGAGGTGCATCGGTCAGTCCAGGTTGGTTTTCATAGCCCTGACTGGCTTGCTGGTCGGTGTAAATACCTTCGGTGATGACCATCCCCCAGCCGCCTTTGGCAAAGCGCTCATAATAATCACCCATCAGCTCGGTGGGCTTACCTTTTTTATCCGCACTGGTGCGGGTCATAGGTGCGACAACAAAACGATTTTCGAGTTTGTGTCCTTTCAGTTCAAAATCATCAAATGCAGAGCTCATTAGACCTTCCTTATACCAGTGTTTGTTTCTTATCTAGTTAAGGGCTACGCATCTATAAAGTAAAACCGATCAGTTTGAACTTCAATTTAACCTTGTCTTAACTGTTACCCACAATCACGGCGGCCTTTTGTTTACGGCCGCCGAATCCAAACGCCTTGTTAAAAGTCGCTATTGGAATCGGCAAATACTGACGTTCGGTCGGTGACTCCCAGGGTAAGGTGTCGTAGTCCGGGTCATTGATATAAATAAAGTCATCGTCCGCGGCGCAGATCAACACCCAATGCGGCGCACGTATACCATCAAAATGATAGGTTGAGATGAGCGCGAGTACGAGCCGTCCCTCGCCCAAATCAGCTTTCAGCTCAGCAACACCGTAGTCGCAGACATCAATAGCAACGCCGTGACGGTTCAGGTAATCGATATCGGCTTGTTGGATCCGTTGCATGACTTCTTTCTTTTGCTCTTGCCGCACCGAGTCAATAAACAGTGCATCGTCGGTATTCACCGCAACGCGTACTGACAACCCGCGCTTGAACGCTGCTCGCGCAAGTCCGTGCGGTCCGCAGCCACCATGACCCGAGGTCATATAAATGGTGGTCGCCTCGCGCCAAATTTCGAGCTCTTCTTGTGAGGCATCCGCGGTCGGACGTCCAAAGTAATCCAGCGCCATCAATAAACTTGCGGGCCCGCAAGTGAACTCCGTCGACTGTGTCATCATGGGCACGTAGCGCTCGGTTGCGCCGACGCTGTTATCCTCTCCCAGCTCATAGCGCGGTAATAGCTTTTGCAGTATCAGCGCATCCTGCGATTGACTGGCACTCGGTGGGAAGTAAGCCTCGCGTAGCTCAACTGCACGAAAACCGGCATTAATAAATAACTGTTGTGCGAGTTGGTTAGACGTTGCAACTTCGGTTCGCAAGAATAAGCTGTGTCGCAGATCGGCTCGATCTTCGGCATGTTGAAGTAACTGTTTTCCGAAACCGTTACCACGAAATTGTGGACTTAATACCAGCGCATACAGCCGCGCGAGATTGGTGTTGTTGCGGAACAACACCACGTAATAGCCCACCACGCGTTTATCGTTGAGCATGACAAAAAAGTCCGCCGTGTTCGACTCGATAAACCGGCGAAAACTACGCTTGCTGATGGCATCGTCTGGAAAAGTTGCCTTTTCTAATTGCACAACACTATCAAGATGGGTGACATTTGCAGGGACAAGGTTCATCATACCTGTCTGTGGGTATCCTTAACCGGTGTGGGCATCAGCCCAGAAGAATGCGACAGCGCATCGGCTCTTAGCTATTATCGTACGATCTTTGCCCGTTTGAAATGATTATTTGTGTATTTTTTAGAGTATCTACAAAGGGTTAACCATTGAATATACATGCAACCTTGCGGCTATTGGCGTGGCCGTTTCTTTGGATAGGTAGTATTCAACTTGTTTTCGCATTGCTGTCGATGCTGGTCTTTAGGGATAAAACCTTTAGTCAGTTTTTAGATGGTTCCCTGATTTGTTTTGCACTGTCGTTGTTGGTTTACTTGCGTTATCGCAAGGGCAATATGGCGCGTTTGTATTATCGCGAGGCACTCGCCTTTGCCACCATGACGTGGTTTTTAATGGGCGTTTTAGGCGCCCTACCTATCATGTTCATTACTGGCGTCAGCTTTACCGACTCGGTATTTGAGTCGGTCAGTGCGATGACCACAACGGGCGCTACGATCTTGACTGGGCTCGATCATATGCCCAAAAGCTTCCTACTGTATCGACAGTTTCTGCAATGGATGGGGGGCTTGGGTATCGTTATTTTCGTGGTCGCTATTTTGCCCATGCTCAACGTCGGTGGTATGCGCTTGCTTAAGGCGGAAACCCCTGGGCCGATTAAAGACGATAAAATTGCCCCTCGTGTCGCCAAAACCAGTCGCTATTTATGGCTGGTTTATTTGTGTTTAACCCTCGCCTGTGCCTTTAGCTATTGGCTTGCCGGCATGAATGCGTTTGATGCCATTGCTCATTCGTTTTCTACTGTATCTACGGGTGGCTTCTCGCCTTATGACGCCAGTATGGGTCATTTCAATAGTCATACGATTTTGGGCGTTGCCGATGTGTTTATGGCGCTCGGTGCCATCAGTTTTGCACTGCATCACAAAAACTTTACCGTACGCTCACTTAAAGGTTACTGGCAGGACGAGGAAACACGCTACTTTATCTTAGCGATCCTCACGATTTCCGTTATTTTGACGGCGATGGCGGTTCTCAATCATACCCATCCTTCATTCTGGGTGTCGGTCTCGCAGGCGGTGTTTCACGTCATTTCGTTTATGACCAGTACCGGCTTTGGCGCCGACGATCTATCCGCGTGGCCTGCCGCTACCGCGGGCTTTTTGATTATTGCGAGTTATTTAGGTGGCTGTGCCGGCTCGACCGCGGGCGGCAACAAATTCATCCGTAACATTATTACTTTCCGTGCGATAAAGCATCATATGTTGCAGGCAATTCACCCCAGTGCGGTGATTCATGTGCGCTATCAACATAAAGTGGTTCGTACGCCGGTACTCGCCGCGGTCACCAGTTTCATGTTGTTAGTTGCCATTTGCACCATGGTGCTCACGGTTTTACTGATGATGACTGGACTCGACTTTTTTAGTGCCTTTAGTGCTGTCGCTGCATGCATTAACGTACTCGGTCCAGGCTTTGGCGAAGTGTCGAGCAACTTTATTCCCGTTACCGACACGGGGACCTGGCTACTGACCTTTGCCATGATCTTGGGTCGTTTGGAGTACTTTACCGTACTGACCTTGCTATTACCTAAGTTCTGGCGAGACTAGTTTTCCGCGTAAAACCGCCGATTGGGAGTACCTATTCGGTGGTTTTTCGTGCTAAACTTGCGCGCAAATTTTTTGCCGCTTAGGAACTGCTCGTGAGTAACAATAAACCCTCTTTAAGCTACAAAGACGCAGGCGTTGATATCGACGCTGGCAACGCGCTTGTTGATCGTATTAAAGGTGTCACCAAACGGACCAGCCGCCCCGAAGTGATGGGCAATATTGGTGGTTTCGGTGCATTGTGCGAGATTCCTGAAGGCTACAAAAAGCCGGTATTAGTTTCAGGTACCGATGGCGTAGGCACTAAGCTGCGCTTAGCGATTGATTTAAAACAACACCGCGGCGTAGGCATTGACCTGGTCGCGATGTGTGTCAACGACCTCATTGTACAGGGTGCTGAGCCGCTGTTCTTCCTCGACTATTATGCAACTGGCAAACTCGACGTTGATGTGGCTGCGGATGTGGTGACCGGTATTGGCGATGGCTGCGAGCAGTCAGGTTGTGCATTGATTGGCGGCGAAACTGCAGAAATGCCTGGCATGTATGAGCATGGTGATTTTGATTTAGCGGGTTTCTGTGTTGGTGTTGTCGAAAAGGATGACATCATCGATGGCACTAAAGTTGCCGAAGGTGACGCGCTGATTGCTCTGGCTTCAAGCGGCCCTCACTCCAATGGCTATTCGTTAATCCGCAAGATTATTGAAGTCAGCGAAGCGGATTTGGAGTCACACCTCGAGAACCGTACGCTCGCTGAACACTTACTTGAGCCGACACGCATTTACGTGAAGTCAGTGTTAGAACTGATTAAGCAAGTGCCTGTACACGCGTTGTCGCATATCACCGGGGGTGGCTTCTGGGAAAACATTCCACGCGTACTGCCAAAAGGCGCTAAAGCCGTTATCGATGGTAACAGCTGGGAATGGCCGGTGATCTTTGACTGGTTAAAAGAAAACGGCAATGTCAGCATGCGCGAAATGTACCGCACCTTTAACTGTGGTGTGGGCATGGTCATCGCGGTACCACACGCTGAAGCAGAGCGAGCCGTTGAACTACTTAACCAGCTCGGCGAAGATGCTTGGGTGATTGGTCGTATCGCAGATGCCGCCGAAAATGACGAGCAAGTTGAGATTTTAGCTGACGAAACCCGCTAGTGGACGGCTCATGAAACGTATTGTAGTGCTGATTTCGGGCACCGGCTCGAACATGCAAGCCATCGTAGATGCTTGCGAAAAACAACAAATTAACGGCGAAGTTGTCGCCGTTATCGCTAACAAAGACACCGCAAAAGGTCTCGAAAAAGCCGCTGAACGCGGTATCGCTACTCATGCGTTATCGCATAAGGCGTTTGATAGCCGTGAAGCATACGATGCCGAGTTACAGTCGTTAATTGATACGTATCAACCCGACTTGGTGATCTTAGCGGGCTTCATGCGTATTTTGACCGCGGAGTTCACTCGTCACTTTGCCGGTCGCATGTTGAATATTCATCCCTCTTTATTACCTAAGTACAAAGGCGTCAATACTCATCAACGCGCATTAGATGCCGGCGATAAGGAGCACGGTGTTAGTGTTCACTTTGTCACTGAAGAGCTTGATGGCGGCCCGGTAATACTCCAGGCAAAAGTACCGGTCTTTGACGGTGACACGGCCGATGACTTGCAGGCGCGGGTGCACGAGCAGGAGCATCGTATTTACCCGTTAGTGGTCAAATGGTTTTGTGATGACCGCCTTGCACTCGGTGCACAAGGCGTTGAACTCGATAATCAGCCGCTCGGGCCGCACGGTTACGCGAGCGAGGATTAATCCTCGCTCGACTTCGGATAAGTCACGCCGGTTAATGCCATCGTGGCTTGCTCGTCACCTTCTTTAAACTGCTGTAATTGCACCAGTAAGTAGTTCATTTCAGGCGCGAACCAATAATAGGTCTCGCGCTTGTTATTATCCCGCACACGTTCAACTTTAATGGTGTCTAACTGACCATAAGGCGTGCTAATAGTCTCTTCACCAATCCGTTGAAAGCGATACGTTTTACTATGGCCCTCTTCATCAATCACTGCATAGCTAAGCGGTTCACGTTCAGCGGCAACATCTAAACGGAGCTTCTCGGCGACCGAGCCCTCATCGTATAAAGCACCTTGCCAGTTAATGTCTATTGGCTTACCCGATTCCACATTCACTGCTTGATGGGTTTCGGCATCGAAGCTGGCATGAAACGCTCGATCTGAGCCTGTCCCCTCGCGTTTATATTGGAAGTCGATGGGAATAAAGCCTTGTTCTTCATTCACACGGAACACCGATTCCGTCGTGCGCTCATCGGATAGTATAAACCACGAAATATCGGTATGACCGTACAACTGCCACTCGCCCGCGTTGGTTTGGGTTAAATAGCGCTGTCCGTCTCCATAGTCGCTTCCACCCCGAGTGATACTGTATTCTGCCTTATAAGGCGCAAGCTCGACGGGCTCTGCCCAAACTGCCATACTGGCAAACGATGCAGTGGCTAATACCATTGCGGTCACTAATTTTTTCGTCATCGGAGACTCCTTTTAGCCGTTACTCCGTATCTATATAACCGCCCTACTGGCAGCTTGCCTGTACACTCTATGACAAAAGATTCAAACAGGTGTTCAAATTTTTCTTGAAAAACATAGCCGTCTGATCTAATTTGCACATATTACTGGTCAGACCTCTAACTTGGAGTGATTTATATGAGTGTCGCACTTTGGATCATCGCAACCCTCTTGGTTGTCGGTGTATTAACCTACAAACGCGCCAGCTTGGTTGCCTTTAGCGGAGGCCTTGTGGCGATGTTTGCGGTTGGCAGCATAGCCGGCATTGTTGGCCCTGTACTTTGGGTCATTCTTGCCGTTATTTTGGTGCCTTTGAATATTACATCAATCCGTCAGAGCTTACTTACTAAGCCTATTCTAACGGCATTTCGCAAAGTAATGCCAGAAATGTCAGACACTGAGCGTGATGCGCTTGAAGCGGGTACCGTTTGGTGGGAAGGCGAAGTATTCGGTGGTGACCCTGATTGGAGCAAGCTACACAACATTCCAAAGGCTGAGTTAAGCGCAGAAGAGAAGGCGTTTTTGGACGGCCCTTGTGAAGAAGTCTGCAAAATGCTCGACGACTGGCAGGTCACGCATGAGCTGACTGACATGCCTGAGCATGTGTGGCAGTACCTGAAAGACAACAAGTTCTTTGCCATGATCATCAAAAAAGAATACGGTGGTCTTGAGTTTTCTGCGTATGCGCAGTCACGCGTTTTACAGAAACTAGCTGGCGTCAGTACGGTATTGGCATCGACCGTGGGTGTACCTAACTCATTAGGTCCAGGCGAATTGTTGCAGCATTATGGTACTAAAGAACAGCAAGATCATTACTTGCCACGCCTTGCTAAAGGCGACGAGATCCCATGCTTTGGCTTGACCAGTCCTGAAGCGGGTTCTGATGCCGGTGCGATTCCTGACTCAGGTGTTATTTGTAAAGGTGAGTGGAACGGCGAAGAGATCGTCGGTATTAAGCTCAACTTCAACAAACGCTATATCACCCTCGCCCCTGTTGCGACTGTGATCGGTCTTGCCTTTAAAATGTACGACCCAGACGGTTTACTGGGCGACAAGAAAGAACTGGGTATTACCTGTGCGTTGATTCCACGTGATACCGACGGTGTTGAAATCGGTCGTCGTCACTTCCCGCTTAACGTACCGTTCCAAAACGGTCCGATTCGCGGCACCGATGTATTCGTACCGCTTGATTACATCATCGGTGGCGCGAAAAACGCAGGTAAAGGCTGGCGTATGCTGGTTGAGTGTTTGTCCGTGGGTCGTTGTATTACTCTACCTTCGAACAGTGCCGGTGGTATTAAACAAATGGCACTGGCAACCGGTGCATACTCACGCATTCGTCGTCAGTTCAAACTGCCTATCGGTAAAATGGAAGGTGTTGAAGAGCCGATGGCACGCATTGGTGGTAACGCCTACTTAATGGATTCGGTAACAACCTTAGCGACTGCGGGTATCGATTTAGGTGAGAAACCATCGGTTATCTCGGCTATCGCGAAATACCACATGACAGAGAAGCTACGCGCGTGTATGGATGACGCGATGGATATCCACGGTGGTAAAGGTATCTGCTTAGGTCCAAACAACTATTTGGGTCGTGGTTACCAAGGCGTACCTGTTGCGATTACCGTTGAGGGTGCCAACATTCTTACCCGTAGCATGATGATTTATGGTCAGGGCGCAATCCGTTGCCATCCTTATGTCCTTGAGGAAATGAACGCATCAGCTGAAAGCGGTCCAGAAGCGTTAAACAAATTTGATAAAGCGCTGTTTGGTCACATTGGCTTTGCCGCAAGCAACTTTGTCCGTTCACTATTCTACGGCTTTGGCGGTCACCGCTTAAGCTCAGTGCCCGCGAGCGACTCAAGCAAGCAGTACTATCAACAAATGAACCGCTTCAGTGCTAACTTAGCCTTGTTGTCGGACGTTGCAATGGGTATGTACGGCGGTAACCTAAAACGTAAAGAGCGTATCTCTGCACGTTTAGGTGACATGCTGAGTTACTTGTTCATTGGCTCTGCAGTACTGAAACGCTTCCATGACCAAGGTCGCTTAAAAGAAGATTTACCACTCATGCATTGGGCGATGCAAGATACCTTGTATAAGCTACAAGAAGCGCAAATCGAATTGTTGCGTAACATGGGTGGCGTCGGTACTGCGATGCGTGCTGTCATGTTCCCATTCGGTCGTATTGCACATCGTCCAAGCGATAAAGCCGATCATAAAGTGGCACGCATCCTGATGGAGCCAAACGACGTACGCACCCGTTTAGGTGAAGGTCAGTTCTTGAGCCCCGAAGGTCACTTTGGGTTCTTAGAAGAAACCTTAGTCAATATGATTAAGTGCGAGCCATTGCACGCGAAGATCTGTAAAGCAGCCGGCGAACGCTTTAGCTTTACCCAGCTCGACGCACTGGCAGAGCGCGGCCTTGAGTTAGGCGTCATTAACGAGGAAGAAGCTGAGTTAATGAAGCGCACTGAGGAAGGCCGTTTACGCACCATTAACGTAGATGACTTTGACCCAGCAGACTTGTTGGCAGGTCAGGCAGCGTTTGATTACGCATTGAAAAACCTGACGGATAAGAAACAAGGTGAAGCGGCTTAAGCAGAGACTCACCGGTTCCTTGTTCGTAAAAAGGCGCTCAATTGAGCGCCTTTTTTATGCCTTTAATCGCGATTAGGCCGCTGACTCCGGCTCATCGTAACGCATCAACCGGTACGTAACGACAGCAATAATGCCAGTAGAGCCAATTACCCATGCCATCGCATAGTCGGTTAAGCCGCTGACTGAATTAACGCCCATAGAAACTAAGCCTGCAATTAAAAACTGTAAACTCCCCGTCACCGCTGAGGCAGAGCCTGCACGCTCTTGTTGGTTAGCCAGTGCCCCTGCCATGGCATTGGGGAAAACGAGGCCCAGCGTGGAGATGTAGGCGAATAACGGCACTAAAATGCCCCATACCGGTGCTTTTACATAGGCAGCAACCGCCATCCCTACTGAAACGACCGCTAAAATAGGCAAAGATACGTTAAGAATTTTACGTGCCGGGTAATACTTTAATAGCCATCCGTTAAGCTGCGAAAAACCGATGATACCCACCGCATTTGCGCCAAACAGCCAGCTATAAGCTGATGGTGTAAAGTCAAACAGCTCGATGAACATCAATGGAGAGCCTGTGATGTAAGCAAACAAGCCGGCTTGTGCGATACCACCTGTCAGTGAGTAGCGCAGAAAACTGCGATCTTTTAATACGTCCCAATAGGTTCGGCCGCTATGTCGCATACGCACGTCATAGCGACGCCCGCGAGTTTCAGGCAATACGAGATGAATAACAAAGGCGCAAGCAACGCCGAGCACGCTGACAATCCAAAAAATCGCCCGCCAACCAAACCATTCGGTTACATAGTTACCAAACAGTGGTGCCAAAATAGGCGCCACACCCATCACCAAAATCAAAAAGGAAAACACGCGCGCAGAAGCCTGCGGTGTGTAGAGATCACGCACCACGGCACGGGCAATGACAATACCCGCACAGGCGCCAATCGCTTGGAAAAAGCGCAGCACGATTAACCATTCAATGTCAGGCGCCCAAGCACAGGCAATGGACGTCACAACATAGATGGCGAGGCCAATATACAGCGGCTTTTTACGACCAAATTTATCGGTCGCGGTGCCGTAGAGTAACTGGCCAATGAACAAGCCAAAAAAGAACGCGCTGAGCGAGAGCTCAACGCGATGTGTATCGGTTTGATAGTCTGCCGCAATTGCCGTAAATGCCGGCAAATACATGTCGATGGAAAGCGGCGCGAAGGCTGTCAGCAACGCAAGAATTATAACTACAAAATCGAATCGTGCTGAATCAGATACGGTAAAGGAATCGCGCTGCGTTCCACTCATGTGTTCACTCCTATTCTTTTACGGGTACAAACTCCTGCGTAGCAAACTGTGTTGGTCGCTTGAGTTGATCAAATTGGCGCACATAGTCGGCGAAGGCTTGTGCATAGTCGATACCGGTATTGTGGGCTCGACCTCGGTCAGACAAAGTTAAAAAGGTTTTATAGCCACTTTGTCCACCAGCAATGTAACTATTAGTCACCACGCGATAGGTATCCCGTGGTCGTACGGCTTTCCAAGTTTGCTGCTCGTCATCCCACACTTTGATGTCGGAAATACGGTCGCCAAAGCCTTGCTGTAAGTTAATTGAGTACTGAATGTTCGCACCGTAAGGATAGGCACCGATATTATCGTCACCCGTTACGGCAAAATTCAGAGCCTCTTCCAAGACTTGCTTTAACTCAGAACCACTGATCTCGATCGTCATCAACGTATTGCCGTACGGTAATAACTTATATGCATCACCTACGGTAAAGGTGCCTGGCTCGATATCGCCACGTGACCCATCACCGTTTTGAATAGCAAAGTCAGCGTCGGGCGCTGCGGCTAAGAAAGATTCGGCAATTAAACGTTGCAAGCCTGAACTTTGTTGTTGCCCACACTCGGCACGACGTGGTGTGCCAATGGGTTGCGTACAAATGCGCTGTGGCACCTTAGCTAAGACTTCATTTGCAAACGCGTCAATCTTTTGTTGGTAGGTATCCAACCACGCTTGCTGCTGTGTATCGGGTTTTATGCGCGTAAAAACGCCCGATTGGTCCAACGCATCAAGTACCGGCTGTACGGTCGTTACTGCGCCCGCCTTGGGCTGTACATCAGAGCCGATCAAATAGTGCGGACGCCCCGAGCAACTTGCCACCCGATCACCATCAAAGGTGACGTGTAACTCACCGACTACTTGGCTGTATTTATACGCATGTGCGATACAAACCGGATCGCCTTCCGCGTTGGTCACCTGCGTTGGATAAGCGCCGTCGGCATCGATACCGAACGCGCTAAAATCCCCGAGCAAGGTGTGCGAATCACCACCAATAATAACATCCACGCCCGGCAACTTGCCGGCGAAGTCGATATCATTTTGGTATTGCACATGCGTTAATAGAATAATCTTTTCAATACCCTGCGCCTGCAGTGCCGCAACGCTACGCTGAGCAGCGGCTAATTCATCGGTTAACCGTGTGGTTTTATCCGGGTGCGAGGTTTGCATGGTGCGCTGGGCGATCGTTAAACCAACCAGCCCAAGCGACTGCCCATTACGCTGAATAATAGTATAAGGCTGAAAAGAATCCGTTGCCGTTTGCGGTGTTAACGGCGAAACACCAATTTCGGGTTCAATATTGGCGGACAACTTGACGGTATTACAGCGCGTCGTTCCAAGCTGATCTAAAAAGGTTTTTAATCCAGCATCCCCGGTATCAAATTCATGATTCCCAATGGTGAACGCATCAAAGCACGTATCGTTCATAAAGCGCGCATCGGCGGCGCTGCCCAAGCGTTTGAAAAACACGCTACCGGTAATCGCATCGCCCGCATGTAATGTCAGGACGTTTTGATTGTTCTGTCTAATCTGGTCAATCATCGCCGTCATACGCGGGAAGCCACCCGCTTCGACTTGCCACGCCTGCCCTGCCCAATCAAAGGTTAATTCGCTCGGAGCCAGGTGCGAGTGATGATCGTTGATATGTGCGATAGTCAATTCAAAAGGCTTCGGCGCCGCGGGTTGTTGCGGCGTAGAAGCGCAAGCACCCAACAAGGTGAGTGCCAGCGACGAAATTACAACCTGTTTCATTTTACCAAACCTATTTCGCGTAACCGTTCCATCAGATAGTCATCAGCAGTAATAGGTTCATCTTTTTGTGGATTTTCTTCAGAAATGCATGATTCCAACGGTGTAATCATCACATCTGGATTAAAATGCAAAAAGAATGGAATCGAATAACGCGATTTAGCACTGTAAGGCATCGGAGGGTTCACCACGCGGTGAGTTGTTGACGGCAACTGGTGGTTAGTGAGTCGTTGCAGCATATCACCCACGTTACAAATAATAGCACCTTCAATAATGGTGACCGGCACCCAGGTACCGTCCTTCGCCAATACTTCAAGCCCAGGTTCACGCGAGCCCACCAACAACGTCAGTACGTTGATATCCTCATGCGCGCCAGCGCGCACCGACGGTGTCCCTTCATCGATAATCGGTGGGTAATGCAGCGGACGTAAGATTGAGTTACCCAAGTTGACTTTGTCGCGGAAGAAATCTCGCGGTTGGTCTAAAAACACCGCCAACGCATCTAATACCTTGTTGCCTAGTTTATCAAGTTCTTGATAGATTAAGGTCATATCGCGCTTAAACTCTGGCAGTTCCTCGGGCCAGACGTTGGGGAGCAATTGTGGATACGGCGGCTCGCCTTCGAGCTCACGCCCAACATGCCAGAACTCTTTTAAATCGACATGTTTCGCATCTTTTGCAATCTCGGTACCAAACGGTGTATAACCCCGTGCACCACCTTCTCCCGGACGGTGATATTTCATTTTCACATCTTCGGGCAGTGCGAATAGTTCACGGCAGGTATCCAAAGCTCGTTCAATCAACTGTGTATCAACACCATGATTTGTCAGCGCAATAAATCCATATTCTTCGTAGCCGTTACCGACATCCTTGGTAAATGCTTGAAAATCTTCGTCGTAGCGACGCATATCCACGTGGGGAATCGAGTGATTAGTTGATTGCATGGGTACATCCGTAAATTGTCGAAAAACAGCAAAACAAAAGGCTGTATAGTTTAAAAAGAAACCGCTTTAATCACAAGCGTTGAGGGCTTCACGTACCGGTCTAAAACTGCGTCGATGAATGACACACGGACCATGTAGCTTCAATAATTCAAGGTGACGCGCGGTGCCGTAGGCTTTATGGCGATCGAACTCATACTGTGGGTAGGTTTGGTGCCACTCCAGCATTTGTCGATCCCGCTCGACTTTGGCAAGTATCGATGCCGCAGCGATGGTCGGTTCACTGGCATCACCACCCACGACAGCGCGCGCTGGCACGACGAGATCGGGTACACGATTGCCGTCCACGAGCACTTCACTCGGGGCTTCCGGCAGCGCTTCCACCGCACGTTTCATTGCCAGCATTGACGCCCATAAAATATTGAGCTGATCAATTTCATCGACATCACTTTGCGCAATACTCCAGTAAAGCGCTTTTGCTTTTATCTCTTCACTCAAGCGCTCGCGCTTTTTTGCACTCAGCTTTTTCGAGTCATTGAGTCCCTCGATCGGCTGCTCAGGGTCCAAAATAACAGCAGCGGCTACAACCGGTCCCGCGATTGGGCCACGCCCCGCTTCATCTACTCCACAAATCATCGCGTAAAGTCTCTACCTTCGTTTATTAACACTGCGATAACATTTTTCACAGCATTTTAATTTAATCATTCTAACTTTAATAAGAGGATACCATGAGCGATTCTGAAACGCCTACGCCTACGGCAAAACAGTCGCCGAATACCTTGCTGAATCGGTTCCTAGATGGCATCGAAAAAGTCGGTAATAAGTTACCGGACCCGGCAGTGATGTTTTTTGGCCTACTGATTATTGTCGCCTTTGTTTCGTGGGGACTTTCGTATGTCGACTTTGCCGAACGCCACCCCGTCACCGGTGATGCGATCACCATCACCAATCTATTAGCGAGCGATCAACTGACGTCATTCCTCACGGGGATGGTCAATACCTTTATGACCTTTGCGCCACTCGGTGTGGTCTTAGTTGCCATGCTAGGTGTCGGGGTAGCAGAACGTTCGGGTTTTATTAACGTGGGTATCAAATTGATGCTGCGTGTTACACCCAAAATGCTGTTAACCCCCATGCTTATTTTGGTTGCAATCGTCAGTCACACTGCTGTAGATGCGGGTTATGTGCTCGTTATCCCGTTAGGCGGTGTTATTTTCTACGCAGCAGGACGTCATCCACTAGCGGGTATCGCAGCCGCATTTGCCGGTGTCTCAGGAGGCTTTAGTGCGAACTTTGTGCCCTCGGCGATTGACCCCTTACTACAAGGCTTTACCGAGAGCGCTGCACAGATTATTGACCCTTCAGTACAACTGAACCCTCTTAACAACTATGCATTCACAGCGGTGTCTTCATTGGTGGTGGTGGCCATTGGTTGGTTTTTAACGGACAAAGTCATTGAACCACGCCTTAAAAACGTGCCCATTGATGGCGACCAAGAGGATATGCCGCAGCTTGATGATGTCACACCACAAGATAAAAAAGCGTTTAAGACAGCGGTGATGACCATGCTCGCGGGTGCCGCCCTGCTGACCTATCTTGCAGTCATAGACCAGTCACCACTCGCAGACAGCGAGGGCAATCTTGCCAGTGTGACGGCGCCCATATTTGGCATGATTGTACCGCTGATTTTCTTATTCTTCGTGGTACCAGGCATTGTGCACGGCTTTGTCGCGAAAACCTTTACTAACTCACAGGATGTCATCAAAGCGATGTCGACCGCGATGGAAGGTATGGCGTACTACATTGTCATGGCATTCTTCTGCGCACTGTTTATTAAGGCATTCGGGGATTCACAGCTAGGCACGTTACTATCCGTCAAAGGTGCCACCTTCCTCGCTTCATTGGAGTTGTCTGGTGGGGTGACCATGGTGGGTATTGTTTTTCTAGTGGCGTTCATCAACCTGTTTGTTGGCTCATCATCCGCTAAATGGGCGCTTATTTCGCCGATCTTAGTACCGATGTTGATGCAACTCGGTTACTCGCCTGATTTGACGCAGGCCGCCTATCGAGTCGGGGATTCGAGCAGTAATATTATTACGCCGTTATTGCCCTACTTCCCACTGATCGTGTTGTACTGTCAGCGCTATGTTAAGAGTACGGGCATTGGTACCTTAGTCTCCATGATGCTACCGTACTCGATTGCGTTACTGGTTATTTGGTCTATTTTCTTGGTTCTTTACTGGACACTCGGCATTCCGCTGGGCTTTGGCTCAAGCTACGCTTACCCAGCAGCCAGCTAATGACCCACGTTCAAGCGGGCGACAGCGTTCACCACGTTGTTCGCCCCTTGATCAATTTCTTCCATAATGGCGCGAATCTCCTGCATCTGTTCTTCGCCGGTTTGCGCGACCTGCTGGATCGCCGCCATATTTTCAGAAATTCGGGCAGAAACGCCCTCACTCATGGTCATTACTTGACTGATTTCAGCGGTTGCCTGCGTTGTCCGATTGGCCAACTGTCGTACTTCATCCGCCACCACAGCAAAGCCTCGCCCATGTTCACCGGCACGCGCTGCCTCAATCGCCGCATTCAGTGCTAACAGGTTGGTTTGATCAGCAAGACCATTAATGGTCTTTACCGTTTCACTGATTTTAACCGACTGCGACTTGAGTTCTCGCACTACTGCATCCGCTTGCTCGCTCCGTTTGACGATATCAGCAGCCGTGTTCGTATTACGTTGAATACCCTTCATCGCATCTTTAACAATATGCGCCGTTTGTAGCGAAGTACTCTGAGCGATTTCAGCCGCTTCCTCAGCCTGCTGCGAAGCAACGGCTTGCTCGGTTATATCGGTCGCAAACTTAATAATCGATCGCACTGTGCCGGTCTCATCTTTAATCGGATTATAGGTCGCTTCTAAATAAATATTCTCGCCATTTTTGCGATTACGTTTAAACTGACCGGCTTCAAACTGACCTTGGCTCAACTTTTGCCAAAAATCAGGATGCTTTTGATAGAAACTATCATCACAGAATATTCGATGATGCTTACCCTGAATATCCTCGAGTCGATAACCCATAGTTCGGCAAAAGTTATCATTTGCCCACAACACGTGACCTTGGGTATCAAACTCAATAGCCGCCATCGAGCGGCTAATCGCTTCGGTAATCGAACGTTGTCGATTGAGCTGCTCCACCTCGGCGGTGACATCCGAAGCAATTTTCATAATACGATTCACGCGCCCCTGAGCATCGCGCACGGGAAAGTAGGTCGCCTCTAACCACAGTTCTTCACCTGTCGGCCGTCGACGCTTAAACCGACCTTTTTTCGCAACCCCCTGAGCAAGATCCCGCCAAAACTGGCGATAGTCGTCCGAGGCGGCAAGCTCACTATCACAGAATTGCCGATGATGGCGCCCGACGATAGCCTCTAATGAACACTGCATCGCGGCTAAAAATACGCTGTTAGCATCAATGACCTCACCTGCTGGGGTGAAGTCGATGCGTGCGACGTGGTCATCAATTGCGTCAAACGTCGACTGTAGCTGTGAAACGACTTGCTGTGTCGTCTCGAGTTGTTGCTTTATTTGCCGATTAAACATACTTTCCTCCGGCATTTTAGAGTATGCACTCTAAAATTTGTGACTAAGGATCCTTGCAACTAAGCGATGAACTTATCTCTTAAGCTTTGGATGGATTAAAGGTGATTTCCCACAAGTGGCCATCAGGGTCTTTAAAGTAGGCACCATAGCAATGCCAAGGCTGCCAATGAGGCGGCTTGATAGACTCTGCAAAGGCATGCATAGCGCGATCAAATAAAGCTTCAACCGCGGATTCCGATTCTAAATTAAGACTTTGCATGGTGGTACCCATGCAAGGCGAATGTACGCTATTGATCTCTAATTGGCGATTAAAACTTTCGCGTGGCCAAAGCGCAATTTTGACGCTCCCTTGCGGGGAAAAGAATGCCACCTGCGTGTCATCTTCTCGATTACCTTGCAAACCTTTATTAGGCCAATTAAATACTTGGTTGTAAAACTCAAAACTTCGATTGAGGTCATCGACAACCAAAGTGATGACACTTAGATATCCACTCATACGACCTTTTAAACTCCATTTAAACTAAGCTAGGCACTCACCCCAAAGTGCGCTATTCTCCGCGCCAATTACTTAACATGCACTATGGGGGGATAATGGAAAACGACAAAAAGGCGTTTCTTTATGCACTTTCCGCTGTGTTGCTATGGTCTACGGTAGCAACCGCCTTCAAGATCACGCTTAACTACCTCTCCCCCCTGCAAATGGTGACCGCTGCGAGTGCCGTTTCATGCCTCGTACTGACCTTGGTGGCATTTATTCAAGGTAAGCAAGCGCAACTTTTGCTCGAGCTGCGCCGGATGCCTCTTTACTACCTTTTAATTGGTGTGCTCAACCCCACGGTATACTACTTAGTGTTGTTCGAGGCCTACTCGTTGCTTCCCGCATCGGAGGCTCAACCGCTCAATTATACCTGGGCCATTGCGCTCACATTTATGGCAGCGGTATTACTTAAACAAAAAATTCGTAAGCGGGATTGGTTTGCCAGCGCTCTGGGCTATTTAGGCGTGCTGGTGATTGCGACGCGTGGCGATATTATAGGACTTTCATTCAGTAATCTAGAGGGCGTTTTATGGGCACTACTATCGACCTTTCTTTGGGCCTTATACTGGATTATCAATACCAAACGTAACGCTGATTCGGTCGTACAGTTAGTGCTTGCTTTCGGTTTATCGCTTCCGTTCTTGTGGGTAGCATCAGTATGGTTTGACGATTGGAGCGGGATCCCATGGCAAGGATGGGTGGCAGTGAGCTATGTCGGCTTATTTGAAATGGGTATTACCTTTTTGCTGTGGATGAGCGCAATGAAAACCGCAACCAATACATCACTTATTAGTAATTTGATATTTTTATCGCCGTTTATTTCGCTGATTTTACTCAACCAGATCATTGGCGAAACGATTCACATGAGCACTATCGCTGGCTTAGTACTGATTATCACCGGGTTAGTCTTTCAGCGCATTCGCATTAAAAAGAAATCCCTTGGTTAATGACCATTAAAAAAGGCGCTCTGTGGAGCTAATGCCGATCAGTTAAGAAATTTTCAATGATCGGTTGACCGATCCGGCAGAGTCTTCAAAATCCATAGTCAGAATTTCTGGCTATGGATTTTTTTA
>NZ_LSBQ01000012.1:0-78735 GCF_001577655.1 Idiomarina sp. T82-3
AAGCAGCTGATCGATGAGTTTGTCTGATATTGGCATTCTGATATCCTTCTTCGATATTGCTAAGAATGCCATTTACACAGATATTTTTACACTCTCGATGCGCCCTCTTTTAACCAATCATTCGCTCCTGAAGACGATGATGAACAGTTGATGTCCTCTATCAAAATTACACATATCGCTTAATTTGAAGAAACGGCGGCTTCTGGAGTCGCCGAGTTTTCTTGTTCCATAATAGCTTCAACGATCGGACGATTAACCCGAATCATCGCTTTCAGCTCATCAATGTAATCTTGTCCTCGCTCAGAATAGCTGTGCAAACCGCTTAATAGAGGAATCGCACGTACTTGCTCCTCTCGATCACGCATCACTTCACGGATCTGACGTAACTCAAGATACGGTTCATGTGTATTAATGTTGCGCATGTAACTTCGAACCGATTGCGCCACGTGGTCAAACTTTGCCACTTCGTGATTCATCCCCTCAGGTCGTTGGCTTGGTACTAGTCCACAACCCTCGCGATAACACCACTGGCCAAATAAATTGAGCCCTTCTTGTGCAAACCGTGATGTACCCCAGGCGGACTCGTTCGCCGCTTGAACGAGGACCATCATGGTAGGAATAATATCCACCCGGCGCTTGAGGATTTCAAATTGCTGTTCGTTATCTAGGGTTGGATCAACTTCGTAGTAATCGACTAAACGAGCGAGTTGACTTTTATCTTGTTCGTTTTCAAAACCTCTGCTGTACGCATTCTCGATGGCAAATAGCTGTTGTCTTTCGTGCAGAATACGTAAATTCTCCGCTTCAATGATGGGCAGTAGATAGCGAAAAAACTCCCTCTTTTTCTCTCGTACATCATTAAACTCGTCAAAATTAGGGATCTCTGTACGAGGTTTTAGGGTTGGCACTGGAGGCAAACCGTGGCTCACTATATCTTTGTCGCTTGTCGGCTTCTCATATTTACTAAAAAACGGTAACAACAAAGCGGCTATACATACCAAGATAAAGAAAATAATAAATAATTTTTTTCGCATTTGAACTCCTTTAAGCAGTCCAGTCATCGGATTGATTTGATTGAGAGGGTGGCTGCAAGCGCACATTGACACCGATGACTTGGCGATAAATCAAACCCAACAGATTTACTAAATAAGGAATCAAAACAAAAAGCAATAGCCCATATGTAATGAGACCCATGATAAAAACCATGTAAAAAGCAAATGTTAGCGCAATAAAAAACGGCAAATGATAATGAGTAATACGGATTGAATAATAGATTGCGTTCAATGGCGATATGCGGCGTTCGACAACTAAGGGGATCGCTAAACAAAAAATCGCTGATGTATACAAGGTCACTATATAGCCTAGTAAAGGCGAGATGCTTGCAGCCAACCATACAAACAGTTGTGAAATTAA
The DNA here is from genome assembly GCF_001577655.1 of Idiomarina sp. T82-3. Classification (NCBI taxonomy): domain Bacteria; kingdom Pseudomonadati; phylum Pseudomonadota; class Gammaproteobacteria; order Alteromonadales; family Idiomarinaceae; genus Idiomarina; species Idiomarina sp. T82-3. The sequence continues at coordinate 1,414 of NZ_LSBQ01000012.1, forward strand.
CGTAGTGATCACGCCCGCAGCAATGAGCGAGGTCACCACTTCAAATCCCTTAAAAATGTGCAAGCCCTTGGTCGGAATATCGATGCTGTGACGTATCCCCATCAGAATAATGCCGCCAAACAACGGAGCCGCTATCGCAGTACTAAACAAGGCTAAGCCTAAGCCTTGAATGGGTGTCATTTGATTAATCGCTTCGGGAGATGAAAGTACTGACATCGGCAACACAATTTGAATGACAGTGACGATAACGAGTAGTACTGCGAGAAAGCTGATCATGGCCGTTACCAGAGGCCAAAAATGCCGCCCAGTAATAGCAAACGCTTCCTTTAGCCATTGCATCGGATGAACACGGTAGTTTCCCTTCAATGCTTCGGCTAAATCTCCGCCCACAATCATTTGTTCTTTTGATTCGTTTTGCTGCAATTTCGACCCCATAAAGCTCTATACATTTGATATAATTAGCGTCAACCATCGATTTTACCATCGATTCTGTAGCTGAGGAAATTTATGCCCACTCAACATCGACGTAAGCGCAGTCCGAAGCGTCCACGTCCAGTAAACCCGAAACTTGTTCTACTCAATAAGCCTTATGGTGTACTCAGTCAGTTTTCTGGGGAGCCAGATGATGTCACCCTTAAAGATTTCGTTCCTCATTCAAACGTTTATCCCGCCGGGCGGCTTGATAAGGATAGTGAAGGTTTAATGTTACTGACAAATGACGGCGTCTATCAGGCGCGTCTTGCGAATCCGAAATATAAAGTAGCTAAGACTTACTGGGTACAAGTTGAGGGCATTCCCGATGAAGCGCAATTAACGGCATTGCGTAATGGTTGTGAATTAAACGACGGACTTACCAAGCCGGCACAAGCTTTTGCTATTGACGCGCCTATAGGTTTGTGGCCGCGCAACCCGCCGGTGCGTGAGCGTAAAACAGTTCCCGACTCTTGGTTAAGCTTATCGATCACTGAAGGGAAAAACCGTCAAGTTCGTCGTATGACGGCTCACGTAGGACTGCCTACCTTGCGATTAATCCGTGCGCAAATCGGTCCGTTTAAGTTGGCTGGGTTACAGCCAGGAGAATGGCGCGAAGAGCCCCCAGTATGGTAAACTGTGCGACTAGCGTTCCGTGTAGTAACAGAGACAGTAAATCATGACTGAGTCCAAGAAAAACCCCAGTGAAACCAAAGTCATCGTCGGTATGTCTGGCGGCGTAGACTCTTCCGTATCCGCCTACCTACTTCTTCAACAAGGCTATCAAGTTGAAGGCCTCTTTATGAAGAACTGGGAAGAGGATGACGACGATGAATATTGTGCCGCCGCTGATGATCTCGCCGATGCAGAGGCCGTGTGTGAAAAACTGGGCATTGAGCTACACACCGTTAATTTTGCCGCGGAATACTGGGATAACGTGTTTGAGCATTTCTTAGATGAATATAAAGCCGGCCGCACTCCTAACCCTGACATCATGTGCAACAAAGAAATCAAATTTAAAGCATTTCTGGAATTTGCAGCGGAAGCCTTGGGCGCCGACTATATTGCTACGGGTCATTACGTGAGACGCGCTTTTAACGATGGCAAGTGGCAGTTATTACGCGGTTTAGATAATAACAAAGACCAAAGCTACTTTCTTTATACGTTGAGTCACGAGCACGTTGCTCAAACGTTGTTCCCTGTTGGTGAGCTCGAAAAGCCAGAAGTGCGCCGTATTGCCGAAGAGCAAGGTTTAGTTACTGCCGACAAAAAGGATTCCACAGGTATCTGTTTTATTGGAGAGCGCAAGTTTAAGGACTTTTTGCAACAATACCTTCCTGCTCAGCCGGGTAAGATCGAGAGCGTTGATGGTGAAGAGCTCGGTGATCATGAAGGACTAATGTACCACACCATAGGCCAACGCAAAGGACTTCATATTGGCGGTTTAGCTGACGCCGGCGATGATCCGTGGTACGTCGTTGATAAAGATGTCGAGCGCAACGTACTCGTCGTTGCTCAAGGCAAGAATCATCCTCGCCTATTCTCAAAAGGCTTAATAGCGAACCAACTACATTGGGTCAATCGTGAGGAAATAACAGAGCCGTTGCGGTGTGTGGTAAAAACACGCTATCGCCAAGCCGATATAGCTTGCCAAATAACACCTGCCGCAGATGGACGTATCACGGTTTCTTTCGATGAGCCTGTGGCTGCCGTAACGCCTGGTCAATCGGCGGTGTTCTATATCGATGATGTCTGTCTGGGTGGCGGAATTATTGAACAACGTATTACCGATTTTGAGGTGCGTTTATGAACGATTGGCAACAGCGGGTTGTTGCTTTAGCGGGAATGGCACAAGCCGCAATCGCCGTTCAGCAGGTCGCACGTACAGGCCGAGTCCATCATGAAGCTGTAGTGGACACCCTTATCAATAGCGTACTTAACCTGGAACCAGAGTCGACAGAAGCGGTCTATGGCGGTTTAGAAGGTGTTCGTCCGGGGTTGATTTTACTCGCCCAACAGTTTCGCAATAATGCCCAGCGTGACCTCGAAATTACTCGGTACATGGTAGGCATGGTGCACCTATCTAGACGCTTGCTGAATCAGCCAAAGTCGCTCAACTTATTAGCAGAGCGGCTACATCAGGTTGGCCGCCAGTACTATGAGTTTGGCTTCGATAAATATCAGATAACGGCGAGTCTCGCTTCGATTTACCGTGAAGTGATTAGCCCATTAGGGCAACCGATAAGAGTCAATGGCAATCCTAAACTATTAAAGCATGAGGCCAACCAACACTTGATTAGAGCCTTGCTTCTATCAGGTGTACGTAGCGCAGTATTATGGCAACAAGTCGGTGGTAAACGACGTCAGTTTTTATTAGGACGCAAGCGTATGCTGGCGGCCGTCAATGAACTACTCAGCGTGAGTGCATAACTTAAACTGTTTAACTTGGAGAACTTTGGATATGTTACCTTTTTCAACCCTTACGGCTATATCGCCTGTTGACGGGCGTTATGCCAGTAAAGTTGAGCCATTACGTGCCATATTTAGTGAGTATGGTCTAATTAAATACCGCGTGACTGTCGAAGTGCGTTGGTTACAAATGTTGGCTCAGCATGAGGGCATTAAAGAAGTTGCTCCACTTAGCGATGAAGCGAATCAACGCCTTAATGCGATCGTTGAAACATTCAGCGTCGAAGATGCTGAACGTGTGAAAGAAATCGAGCGCACAACAAACCATGACGTGAAAGCGGTCGAATACTTATTGAAAGAGAAAGTCGCTGACTTGCCAGAATTAGCCAAAGTCAGTGAGTTTATTCACTTTGCTTGCACGTCAGAGGATATCAACAACCTATCACATGGTTTAATGCTTACAGCTGCGCGAGACGATGTCTTGGTGCCTGTTATGCAAGATATTGTCGATACTGTAAAAGCAAAGGCACGTGAATACCGCTCGGTAGCAATGATGGCACGTACTCACGGCCAACCCGCCACGCCAACCACCATGGGTAAAGAGTTTGCTAACGTCGCGGTGCGTTTGCAACGTCAGCTTGAGCAAGTGCGCGCAGTGGCACTGATGGGTAAAATAAACGGTGCAGTGGGTAACTACAACGCGCACTTAGCGGCTTACCCGAACGTTGATTGGCATCAGGCTTCAGAACAGTTCGTGACTTCTTTAGGCCTGACTTGGAACGCTTACACCACCCAAATCGAACCGCATGATTATATCGCCGAATTGTTCGACGCGGTCGCACGCTTTAATACCGTGTTAATCGACTTTGATCGTGACTTATGGGGTTATATTGCGCTTAACCACTTTAAGCAGAAAACGATTGCTGGCGAAGTAGGCTCATCAACCATGCCGCATAAAGTAAACCCCATCGATTTTGAAAACTCCGAAGGTAACTTAGGCATCGCCAATTCGGTTATGAGTCACCTCGCGCAAAAGCTTCCGATTTCCCGCTGGCAGCGCGATCTGACCGATTCAACCGTGTTACGTAATCTCGGTGTTGGTATCGCCCATGCGGTTATCGCGTATCACGCTTCCTTGAAGGGCCTGAGCAAACTTGAAGTGAATGAATCTGTACTCACGGCTGAGTTAGACGCAAACTGGGAGTTGATGGCCGAGCCCGTACAAACGGTGATGCGTCGCTACGGCGTCGAAAAGCCATACGAAAAACTCAAAGAGCTCACGCGTGGTAAGCGTATCAAGCCGGCCGATTTGGTAACATTCATTGATGCGCTCGATGTTCCTGAAGCCGCGAAAGATGAAATGAAAGCCATGTCACCGATGAACTATATTGGTCGTGCTGAAGCATTTGTAGACGAGCTTAAGTAATGCATTTACAGAATGTCGATAAGCAAGTCTTTCTCGATTCTGACTGGCAAAAACGCCCGCGCTTGTTTAAGCGTGGGCTCGCCAACGTTGACTTGATCGAACCCGAAATTTTAGCCGGTTTAGCCATGGAAGATGGCGTTGATGCTCGTATTATCGAACATCGAGATCAAGCCTGGTCAGTCACTCACGGCCCTTTCGAGGAGTACGAATCGCTCGGTGAAGCGAATTGGACGTTACTCGTGCAAGCAGTCAATGAATGGATGCCCGATGTCCACTCGCTGTTGCAGGCGTTTCGTTTTTTACCCGAGTGGCGCATTGATGATGTGATGGTGAGCTTCTCCGTTGAAGGCGGTGGCGTTGGGCCACACGTTGACGAATACGATGTGTTTATTGTGCAAGGTGCGGGTCGTCGTCATTGGCGCGTGGGTGCACGTCAATCGACTACGCCAACTTATCCGTGCGAGGATCTCAAGCAGATCAAAGAGTCCTTTGATGCGGTCATCGATGAAGTACTAGAACCCGGTGATGTTCTGTATATTCCGGCTGGCTGCCCACATGATGGCATCGCACTTGAACCTTGTCTCAATTATTCCGTCGGTTTTCGTGCGCCGAATCAAGCCGAATGGCTTGCTCAGCTCGCTGACATGGCATTACAGACTGAGCAACTCAAACAACGTTACACCGATCCGAACCTCTCGTGTGACAACCCAAGTCATATCGTAACTGAAGCTCAGCTAGGCCAAGTCAAACAACTCCTTAAATCAGCGGTTGAATCGAGTGATTTTGATGAGCTCATTTTACGTGCTCAGTCAATGAGTAAGCGCCCTCTTCCTGAGCCCGAGTTGCCGATGGTGCCCGAACAAGTGCCTGCTTTACTAACGATGGATAATGCAACCGTCGTTCGTACACCGGGTTCGCGTTTACTAAAGCACTTCGACAAACCACATTACTTTGCCAACGGTGAGTTGTTTGTGGTGACCGCTGAAGCTGAGGCACTGGCTAAGCAGCTTGCAGAGCTCACCGATGAAACAGCGATTACCGAATTGGCCCCCGTGTGCAGTGACGCGTGTGGGCAAGCGCTGATCGCATGGTTAGTCAATCAGGGTGTTATCGAGCTATTAATTGACTAATTTTTGTTAACAAGTTGCCGTTTACGTCAACTGTAAACAACAGTTGCTAAACACCCGTTTGAATAACGATTTTAGTTTTGTTTTTTAGTAGCGCGTTAACATTCCAAGTGGTAATGTGCGCGCAATTTTGAAAACCAATGAGGATGGAAATTCATGTCTCTATTTGAGCATATTGAATTCGATAATCACGAACAAGTGACCTTCTGCCATGATGAAGAATCTGGTCTTAAGGCTATTATTGCCGTTCACGATACAACGCTCGGCCCGAGCTTGGGCGGTACGCGTTTATGGAACTACGCTTCATCGGCTGAAGCATTAACCGACGTGTTACGTCTTTCACGTGGCATGACCTATAAAAGCGCCATGGCTGGCCTTCCTCTAGGTGGCGGTAAAGCCGTGATCATCGGCGATGCTAAAACCATTAAAAGTGAAGCCCTATTCCGTGCTTACGGCCGTTTCATTGAAACCTTAGGTGGCAAATACATCACCGCTGAAGACGTCAACATTCGCACGGCGGATATCGATATCGTTGCTAAAGAAACAAGCCATGTAGCCGGTACTGCAGATAAAGCAGGCGATCCATCGCCTCACACTGCGCTCGGTACTTATTTAGGCCTTAAAGCGGCGGCAAAACACCGTTTAGGTTCTGATGACCTTAATGGCGTAACGATTGCAGTGCAAGGTTTAGGTGCTGTTGGTTATGACTTTGCCGAATACTGTGCTAAGGAAGGCGCGAAGTTGATCGTAACGGATATCAACGAAGACGCCATGCAACGTGCTAAAGATGAGCTCGGTGCACAGGTTGTGGGTCTTGACGAAATCTATGGCGTCGAGGCTGACGTATACGCGCCATGCGCACTCGGTGCAACAATTAACGATGAAACGCTTAAGCAGTTAAAAGTTAAGATCATTGCAGGTAGTGCAAACAATCAGTTAGCGACTCCAGCACACGACCAGAAAGTTAAAGACATGGGTATTCTATACGCACCTGATTATGTCATTAACGCAGGTGGTGTTATCCACGTCTGTTCTGAAGCAGCTAACTTCTCGCTTGAAGAGACTGACAAACGTGTGCGTGATATCTACAACACACTCGATAAGCTCTTTGCTCGTGCCAATGAAGAAAACCGTCCAACCGGCGAATTGGCCGACGAGATGGCGCGCGAAATCATCGCTAACGCGAAAAAATAACAGCGTAACGAGCTACCTTAGTGATTAAGGTAGCTCAAAATAACTTCAAGCGGGTGTCTCACCCGCTTACCTTCCAAACGTTTTACCTGCGAGCGGCAAGAGAATCCAGTCGCAGTAATACCACTGGTTCCGTACTGTTTAACCGCTTCAGCCCAATCCATTTGATACAAAGCAATACTCTCTTTCAAATTGCTACGTTCATGCCCAAACGTTCCGGCCATACCACAACAGCCCGCTTGGACAATATCGAGCTGCAAGCCGACACTGGTAAATAGCGCCTGCCAGTGCTTTGCTGACTCGGGAATGAAGCTCTGCTCGGTGCAGTGTAACAGCAAACCGTAACGGCGATGACTGCTCTCGAGATCGAGTTTCTCTGCCTTGCCCTGTAACCACTCGATGACTGTTTGCACGTTCAATGCTGCAGCTTTATCACCTAATACGTGGTGATACTCGTCGCGGAATACCAATGCGGTGGACGAATCAACACCCACGCGTTCAATTTCGGTATCGAACAAGGGCGCTAGGTACTCATAAACACGTTCAGCCGTTTGCTTAAACTCCGATAAGAAGCCTTTCACATGTTGAGCTTTACCTTGTCCAACAAACGGTATCAATACAGGTTGATAACCTAAACGAGCGGCGAGTTGCGCGAAAGCATGCACGATCTCAGCTTCGTAAAAGCTGGTGAAAGGATCTTGTACGATAGCCACTAGCTGTTGTTGCTGTTCTACTGGTAACTGGGCGAGCTCACTCGGCTCCGCGACTCTAAACTCTGACTGTTGCCACCGTTTAACCAAGTTAGGCACTGAAAACGCGGGCGTATCGACATAACCCACAACTTGTTTCAAGAAAAAGTTGCTCAGTGGGTTTTTGATAATGGCATTACTAAACTTAGGAAACTTTGCACCCACCTTAGCCGTGCTTTCAACACTTCGCACAAGATGATCTTTAATGGGGCGCGGATACCGAGAGTAGTAATGCTGTAAAAACTCAGCCTTAAACGTCGGCACGTCGACACTCACTGGACATTGATTAGTACAGGCTTTGCACGCCAAGCACTTGTCCATTGACGCCTTCACTTCATGGCTGTAGTCATCTTTCGAATCATTGCGGTTACGCCACTTTTCAAACCAAGATACTTCGTCATCAGGCTGCTTATCCGCGCGGTAATTCTGTTCCGCAGTTAAGCGCAACCATTCACGCATCAATGACGCGCGTCCTTTGGGCGACATACGACGGTCACGTGTCACTTTATACGAAGGACACATTGCTGCTCTGGTATCGTAGTTGAAACACAGTCCGTTGCCATTACAACTCATGGCATTGGCGTAGTAGTCACGTGTCTCAATCGGAATTTGACGGTCAAAATAACCGCGCTTTTGCGCATCAACAGAAACTAACTGCGCTTCGCTGTTTAACGGCGTAGCGATTTTACCTGGATTAAACTGGTTAAACGGGTCAGCGGCTGCTTTTACTTTTTGTAGTTCTTGATAAAGCGCCTCGCCAAAGAATTTCGGCGCATATTCTGAGCGATAGCCTTTACCATGCTCTCCCCACATCAAGCCACCGTATTTGGCTGTCAATGCAGCTACTTTATCACTGATTTCGCGCAATAGAACTTCATCATCTGGATTGGTTAAATCCAGCGCGGGGCGCACGTGCAACACCCCTGCATCCGCGTGACCAAACATGCCGTAATGGAGGTTGGCATCGTCTAAGATGTCGCGAAACTCCATTATAAAAGCCGCCAACTGCTCGGGAGGAACCGCGGTGTCTTCTGCGAAAGCAACGGGTTTACGCGCACCTTTAGTGGCACCTAACAGCCCGACCGCTTTTTTTCGCATGGCATAAATGGTTTGGATGCTTTCTAGGTCATCGCATATTTGATACCCGATCACCCCTTTATTATCTTTCGCTTTAATAAGCTTATCCAAGCGTTTACAAAGCGCATCAATTTTCCGCTGATTTTCCGCTTGGTCCGTCGCGGCAAACTCGACCATGTTGATGCCATTCATGACCTGTCCCTCGACCTCTTCTAGCAGCGGCGAAACGCTATGCCAGATGATGTCTTCACGCGCCAAGTTCAGCACATTGGAATCAATGGTCTCTACTGATGTTGCTTCAGCTTCAACTAAGAACGGTGAGTTATTCAGTGCCGCTTGGAAATCGGAATACTTTACGTTGATTAAGGTACGGTATTTGGGGATCGGTGTGATGTTGAGTTTTGCTTCTGTGACAAAGCCTAACGTACCTTCGGAACCCGCAATCAGGCGCGATAAATCGAGCGTATGATGCTCTGCATCGAAGGTGTGTTTTAAGTCATACCCGGTTAAAAAACGGTTTAACGGCGGAAATTTGGCGTCTATCGCCTCGCGCATACCCACACAGGTATTTAGTGCTTGTTTATATAACCGCCCTACCCGCGAATCGACTTCGCTGTAAGTTTGTGCCTGCTGTAAGTCCACCGGTTCACTGGCTAACAGCTCACCACCTTGTAAGACCGTGCGTAACGATAAAATATGATCACTGGTTTTACCGTATACTAACGAGCCTTGACCCGATGCATCCGTATTAATCATCCCGCCGAGCGTGGCACGATTGCTGGTTGATAAGTCCGGTGCAAAGAAATAGCCATGTGGACGCAACGCGTCGTTCAGCTGATCCTTTACCACGCCGGTTTGTACACGCACCCAACCCTCATCCGCATTGACTTCCAACACGCGATTCATATGGCGACTCAAGTCCACCACAATACCCGGCGTTAACGACTGTCCGTTAGTGCCCGTACCACCGCCTCGAGGGGAAAATGTCACTGAATGAAACTCATCTTGAGCTGCGAGTTTCAGTATCGTTTGAATGTCGGCTTCGTTGACAGGATAAAGGACGGCCTGCGGCAACTGTTGATAAACACTGTTATCCGTCGCCGCGATAAGCCGTCCTGAAAACGTGACATCAATCTCCCCACTAAAATCTGACTGTTCAAGCTCACTAATATATGCCTGATACAACGACGGCAGTGCGCGCTTGGCGTCTAACTTAGGGAGTTGTGTCATAACGTTTTATAGTCCTCTTACAGTTGTTCTGATAAGTACATCCAAGTTTCAATAACAGTGTCAGGGTTAAGCGAAACCGAATCAATTCCCTGCTCGACTAACCATTGAGCAAAGTCAGGATGATCTGACGGACCTTGACCACATATACCGACGTACTTACCACGTGCTTTAGCCGCTTTAATGGCCATTTCAAGCAATGCTTTAACAGCGTCGTTGCGCTCATCAAATAAGTGTGCAATTAAACCTGAGTCCCGGTCGAGTCCCAACGTTAGCTGGGTTAAATCATTCGAACCAATTGAGAAGCCATCGAACATATCAAGGAATTTATCGGCCAATAGTGCGTTTGATGGTAGTTCACACATCATGATCACACGTAAGCCGTTCTCACCTTGTTTCAGTCCCTGCTCTTCAAGTAAATCGATAACTTGGCGACCTTCCTCTAGAGTACGTACGAAAGGAATCATGATTTCGATGTTGCTCAGACCCATTTCATTACGTACACGCTTAATCGCTTCGCACTCGAGTGCAAAACAATCACGGAATTCCTCTGAGATATAGCGCGATGCGCCACGGAAACCGAGCATCGGGTTCTCTTCGTCAGGCTCGTATTGACTACCACCGACTAAGTTTGCGTATTCATTCGACTTGAAGTCTGACATACGCACAATAACGCGCTCCGGCGCAAACGCTGCGGCTAAGGTTGAGATCCCTTCAGCAAGACGCGCTACATAATATTCACGAGGTGATTCATAACCGGCGATCATGGTGCTGATCGTTGCTTTCAACGCATCTGGTTGATCGTCGAAGTTAAGCAACGCTTTAGGGTGCACCCCAATCATGCGATTAATAATAAACTCAAGGCGTGCAAGACCTACACCCGCATGCGGTAAACCAGCAAAGTCAAAAGCACGGTCCGGGTTACCGACATTCATCATAATCTTTAATGGTAAATCCGGCATTGCATCAACGCGCGACTCAGTGACTTCAAAGTCAAGCTCGCCTTCGTAGATGTACCCGGTATCACCCTCTGCACAAGACACGGTAACCGCTTGGCCATTGCTAATCAGCTGAGTTGCATTACCACAGCCTACAACCGCTGGAATGCCTAACTCGCGAGCGATGATAGCCGCGTGGCATGTACGACCACCGCGGTTGGTCACGATAGCCGCCGCGCGCTTCATAATAGGCTCCCAATCCGGGTCGGTCATATCAGTAACCAGCACATCACCAGGTTGGATTTTGTCCATTTCTTCGATGCTATCCAATACGCGTGCCACACCTTTACCGATGCGCTGACCAATCGCACGACCTTCACAGACCACCGCACTGGTGTCTTGTAGTGCAAAGCGTTCGATCGCTTGCCCTTTTTGGTTGGACTGCACCGTCTCCGGACGTGCTTGTACGATATATAACTTGCCATCGATACCGTCTTTAGCCCACTCGATGTCCATCGGACGACCGTAGTGTTTCTCGATGATTAATGCTTGGCGAGCCAGTTCTTCTGCTTCTGCATCGGTAATCGAAAAGGTTTGGCTTTTAGCTGAATCGATGTCCTCGATCAATGTTTGCTTACCATGTGCACGATCTTCAGAAAACACCATTTGGATTTTCTTACTACCCAAATTACGGCGCAACACCGCTGGACGTCCCGCGTTAAGCGTTGGTTTGTGCACATAAAACTCGTCTGGGTTTACCGCGCCCTGAACGACCATCTCACCCAAGCCATACGATGAGGTGACGAAAACGACTTGGTCAAAACCTGATTCAGTATCAATTGTGAACATCACGCCTGATGAAGCAATGTCACTTCGAACCATGCGCTGTACACCCGCCGAGAGAGCTACGCCTCTATGGTCATAACCTTGGTGCACGCGATAAGAAATCGCACGGTCATTAAATAACGAAGCGAAAACGTGTTTGATGGCTTCCATCACGGCATCAAGACCGCGGACGTTTAAGAAAGTTTCCTGTTGGCCCGCAAACGAAGCATCCGGCATATCCTCTGCCGTTGCCGAGCTACGTACAGCAAAGCTGAATTCATCGTTGTCTTCACTGAGTTGGCTAAAGGCTTGCTTGATATCGGCTTCGAAGGCAGGTTGGAAAGGCGTGTCGATGATCCACTGACGAATGGTGCGGCCCGCTTCGGTTAATTTATTGACGTCATTAACATCGAGGCCGTCGAGCAATTCATATATTTTGTCATTCAGACCACTTTGCTCAAGAAACTCGTTATATGCATCTGCTGTCGTCGCAAAACCGCCGGGGACTTCAACCCCTGCACCTGCGAGGTTACTAATCATTTCACCGAGTGAGGCGTTTTTACCCCCCACTCTGTTGACATCTTGCATTCCTAGTTGCTGATACCACAGTACGTTTTCTTGCACGTCTTTTTCCTCGATTTAATCCGATGGGAGGTATGATGTGGCAAACATTTTACACATACTTAGCCAACAAGTTAATATCCGATTTACAAAGCTTTCGATTTTTATCTATAGAATAAGGAATAAACGGTCATGAGAACCGCGTTTTACGTCTCTGATGGGACCGCTCTCACTGCAGAGGCGTTTGGTCATGCTTTGCTTTCGATGTTTCCCACCGAGTTTCGACATAAAACACTGCCATTTATCGATACCCAGGCTAAAGCGGAAATGGCGTGCAAACAGATTCAGCGTGCCGCTGAGGACGACGGCGAACCGCCGCTCATTTTTCACACCTTTGTCAATGTAAAACTCAAGCAACGTATTACCCAGTGCGGTGGAATTAGTTATGATTTTCTCGATAACTTTGTCGGCCAAGTCGAGCACGAGCTGGGGATTAAAGCAAAACCAAAAACTCACCGTACTCATGGCGTGCATAAAGACTACAACTTTCGCGTTGAAGCGATTAATTACGCACTCGATAATGACGATGGCAAAAAGCTGAACCAGTTGGATCAGGCTGATTTGATTCTTGTTGGCGTGTCACGTACGGGTAAAACACCAACCAGTCTTTATTTAGCTATGCAATACGGCATCAAAGTAGCGAACTACCCGATAACTGAAGATGACGATTTTGAGCGACTCAGTCTGCCCTATGAATTAAAAATGCAGCGTCACAAGTTATTCGGACTCACGCTCGATTCACAGCGTTTGCATGAAATTCGCAGTCAGCGACGTGAGGGTAGCCAGTACGCGTCGATGCAGCAATGTCGATTCGAATTGTCGGAAGTCGAAAAGTTATATCGCAAAGAGGCCATTCCCTTTATTAACTCGACACGTTTTTCAGTCGAAGAGATCGCTGCCAAAATCCTCGCACAAACGAATCTTCAACGCCGCCGTTACTAGTTCGTTATTGGTCAGTTCCAACAAAAACGGCGACCTTTTGGTCGCCGTTCAATACTGCTAACGCTGAGTTTAACTTGCGTTGGTGCTTTCGAAAATCTTATCCGCAGATGCCGCAACGAAGCCCGAATACAATTTACCCGGCTCAATTTCGTAGCGTTTAGCGAACTCATAAAAGCATGAAGGAATTTCTACTGTCTTATCGCTGAACTCGACTGGATGGTGATTAGCCATGGTCGAAGACTGTTCAAGATAGACTTCCGGAGAGCCTTTGATTTCGCCACCCGAAGTGTTCAGTTTAAAACCATTATCTTTAAGCGTTTGGTTGACCTCTTCTAGATCGGTGTAACCCGGTAATTGGTTAACACTTACGGTGAAGTGGTTAGCACAGAAACCGAATGCAGCCATCCACGCCGCGTATTCGCTTTCTTCTAATAACGCTTGATAATCTTCATGACTGACTTGCCAATGCGTTCCCGAGTACAAGAAGTCGTCCTTTTTGACATCTTCTGGATTAATGTGGCTCACCATTTCTTTGACCTTAGCCTGCAAGCTATCACTAAACTCCTCAGTCATCAGCTCGCTGATGAAGACCTTAGGCAACGTTGGATCGTCGTGCTCAAAGTGCTTCGCACGGAGTTTCTTGGCTTCAAAGTGATAGTCTCCACCCTCTTTGTAGCCTAGATCTAAAAAGTGTTGCGCGAGCGCTTCAAGACGTACCGGGGCAATATCAAACGTTCGGAAAGCAACGTGATCGTTTACAATCGGATGCCCTTTCCCGAGTACCTCGTGCACCTTAGGTGCCGATGGTGTACGAGAAATGTAATCTTGCCAAAGACGTTCAAACAGCTGCTCGACATGTTGAGACATGAAATTTAATCCTTTTAACGTAAAAGTTACTCAAAAATAGTGGCAAATTAACCGTGCCCATTTCGTGCGGCCCCGAGTGACTCAGCCACTAAAAAGGCAAGCTCTAGCACTTGGTCGGCGTTCAGCCGGGGGTCGCATTGGGTGCGGTAGCGGCTGGATAAATCAGCTTCGCTAATTTGGTACGCACCACCTGTACATTCTGTCACATCCTCGCCGGTCATCTCCAGATGGATACCACCTGCATAGCTCCCCTCTGCTTGATGTACCGCAAAGAAGTGACGTAATTCTTTATGTATGGCGTCAAAGTTACGTGTTTTCAACCCACCATCTGCTTTTGTCGTATTGCCATGCATTGGATCACTCGACCACACCACATTCCGACCTTCTTGCTGTACACGTCGAACCAGACGCGGAAGGTTGTCGGCTAAATTGTCGGCACCCATACGTGAAATGAGCGTTAGACGGCCTGCCTCATTATCCGGATTGACCGCATCGACTAACCGAATTAGCTCGTCAGGATCCATGGTCGGTCCCACTTTGACGCCAATTGGGTTATGGATTCCGCGCATGAATTCAACATGCGCGTGGTCAAGTTGACGAGTGCGCTCGCCAATCCAGATCATGTGCGCCGAGCAGTCGTAGGGTAGACCGGTCAATGTGTCGGTACGTGTCAAAGCTTGCTCATACGGCAATAATAAGGCTTCATGTGAGGTGAATAGCTGAGTTTCATGTAAGGTTGCATTATTTTCAGCATTAATTCCCAACACTTCCATAAATTTAAGCGCGGACTGAATTTGCTCGGCAATCTCTTGATAGCGTTCTTTCAGTGGGTTCGCGGCCAAAAAGCCCAAGTTCCACTTATGAACTTTATGCAAATTAGCGAGGCCGCCTTGAGCGAATGCGCGCAAAAGATTTAGCGTTGCTGCAGAGTGATGGTAAGCCTTCAACATGCGTTCTGGATCAGGCGTGCGAGCCGCGTCAGTAAATGCCATATCATTAATGATATCACCGCGATAGCTCGGTAAGCTCACACCATCGATCGTCTCAAGATCACTTGAGCGTGGTTTTGCATACTGCCCGGCCATTCGTGCGACTTTAGTCACTGGACACGAACCTGCAAAGGTCATCACGATGGCCATCTGCAAAATCACTTTGAATGTATCGCGGATCTTTGGTGCATTAAAGTCTGCAAACGATTCAGCGCAGTCACCGCCTTGCAGTAAAAAGCCCTCGCCATGACAGACATCCGTCAACTGACTACGTAACGCACGTATCTCTTCTGCGAACACTAATGGCGGAAATTGACTCAGTTGTGACTCAACGTGTTGTAAGTGTTCTTTGTTTGGGTATTGCGGCTGTTGCTTGATGGGTTTATCACGCCAACTACGTGCACTCCACTGGCTCATAACATCCTATCCAGTTGTGGTTATCGAAACCACCAATCTAGCGAGGTCAGGCGTGAAAAGCAATGCCCAACCCCGCGTGAATGCTAAGTTTTTATTTAAATTCTGCGTAATGCATCAATTCGCTCGCTCAAGGGCGGGTGTGACATAAACAAACGACTCAAGCCACTGCGTTTACCGTTGATACCAAAAGCCAACATTGAACCCTTTAATTCAGGTTCCTGCCCCCGCTGTAAACGCTCGAGTGCGGCTATCATTTTTTGCTTACCAACCAGTTGAGCCGACCCCGCATCAGCACGAAACTCACGTTTGCGTGAAAACCACATCACGATGATGCTCGCCAAAATACCAAATACGATCTCTAGCACCATAACGATCCCGAAGTATGCCAGGGTTCCAAGACCGCCACCTTGCTGATTATTGCCACGGGTCGCGTTATCAATCGCACTCGCAATAATGCGAGCAAAGAACATCACGAACGTATTCACTACGCCCTGAATCAGCGTCAATGTCACCATGTCACCGTTAGCAATGTGGCTCACCTCATGCGCTAATACCGCTTCGATCTCATCTTGATTCATCTGTTCAAGCAACCCGGTACTGACAGCCACCAGAGAAGCAGACTTACTGCGACCGGTGGCGAATGCATTAGGCGCGTGAGACGGGAAGATAGCGACTTGTGGCATCGGTATACCGGCTTTTTGTGTTTGTTGCTTAACCGTTTCAACCAACCAGCGTTCAGCCGGTGTCCGCGGTTGCTCGATAACTTGCGCGCCTGTTGCCCTAACCGCCATCCAGCGCGAAATAAACAGTGATACAAAGGCGCCACCAAAGCCAAACAGACCACACAGTATTAGAAGCCCTAGCGGGTTTTGCACGGTGAGACCCGTGTTAGCGCTTATGATATTAAACACGAAACTAACGACCACCAAAATGGCTATATTGGTCATCAAAAACAGCAAGATGCGTTGCATACACATACCCTCAGTAAGCTAGGACAAATCGGTCTAGATGATATGCTAAATATGGGTGATTGGCTTACATTTCTAGTGACGAATACGTAAAATATTTTAATTATTCACGTTAGAACTAGAGCTAACCCATGACACAACACAAGAATCTATTACTTTTAAGCAGTTCTCGCGTCGGAGATACCGACTATCTTGCCCACAATAGAGAATGGATTAAGAACGCCGTAGGCGATGCAACATTGCTTTTTATTCCCTATGCCGGCGTGGGTATGACGCATAGCCAATATACCGATAAAGTTCGCAACGCGCTTGCGCCTGTCAACGTGGCCGTCACTGGTATAGAGGAATATGCCGATCCGATAGCTGCCGTGCGTGAGGCCCAAGCAATTGCTGTGGGTGGCGGCAACACCTTTCAGTTATTGAATTTAATTTATCAACAACAGCTGATTGAGCCGCTTCGCGATACCGTAAATGCGGGGACTCCCTATGTTGGCTGGAGTGCAGGTTCAAATATTGCGGGTAAAACGATCAAAACCACCAATGATATGCCGATTGTTGAGCCACCGAGTTTCAATGCTTTACGTTTAGTTGAGCTACAAATGAATCCACATTACACCGACTATCATCCACCTGGCTTTAATGGCGAAACGCGCGATGATCGCCTCAACGAATTTATCGCACTCAATAGCGCCGAAACAGTCTTGGGTTTGCCCGAGGGTACAGGGCTCCAAATACGGACCGGAGAGTGTTACTGGCGCGGAGATGCAGAGCCCGTGCTCATTGATAGCGCGGGCAAACAGATTCAACACAACTTAGAACGCATTCGCACATTAATCGGGTAAATTAATTAAGTGCCCGAGTGCCAAGTTTTGCCAGTTCGCATCAAAGCTTATCGAGCCAAGGTGCGAACTCGCCATACGCTGCTTTAAGGTGTCGAGGTTCTGTTCAAATCGTGCCATGGGTTCAACAGTGGGTTGATTAGTTATCCAGCCAGAAATAGGCACTGACGATGAAAATATCGCTTGTTCAGTAAGCATCGCATGATTCAGACAGCCAAGCTTCATGCCCACGGTTAGAATGACCTCAGCATTAATTGCTTTTACAAACTCGGGCATCATTAATCGCTCGGAGAGCGGTAAAAGCCAACCACCGGCTCCTTCAACAACAATGGCATCGGGGTTCAACGCAACAAGTCGCTCAAACTGCTGCAGCATATCCTCAAGTGATAATGAGACACCGGCTTCTTGTGCCGCGATATGAGGCGCGATTGCCGGCTCAAATGCATAGGGATTAGTTAAAGCATAATCACAATCCAACGTCATATGGCGTCGTGCATTAGTGGCATCAGCATTAATCCAACGTGTGCCGTCCCAGTCACAACCGCTCGCGACGGGCTTCATAGCCAGCGTTTTGAGGCCTTTGTCTGCAAGGTGTTGTAACACAGCTTGAGTTACAACAGTTTTACCAGAGTCTGTGTCAGTACCTGTAATAAAATAAACTTTCATATTAACCTTTAATTAATACATCTTGTCTTTAATTAATGTTACTTCTAGCACTTTCCAGGTCAATGGGAGTCCTTTTGATGTGCGTTTTTGCTCATAATTGGCTTTCAATTTTTGCCATCGTGTCGGCGTCATCAGACCGCGATCTTGCTGTGGTGTTTGGCTCGCACCCACACCTTTTATATGGCGCAGTAAACTCTCAAACTGCTCAAAATAATCCGTATAAACGACAACCTCACTGGCAACTTCAAATCCTGCTTGACGGAACTTAGCTTCAACTTCAGCTTGTGTGCGGTAAGCTATCGTGTGCTGTTTATCATCTAGCGCTGAATAGGCGTCCACAAGTTCAGCGAACGTCCCCGTGAGTAAAGTGTTCATCAGCACCTGACCGCCGGACCGAGTGACACGAAAAAGCTCATTCGCCACGGTGTTTATATCAGGGCACCATTGCAATGAAAAATTAGCAAATACGGTGTCAAACTGAGCATTTTCTGCCGGAATACATTCTGCGCTACCCTGCTTATACGCAACCTGGGGAAACAACTTGCTCGCCTGAGCCAGCATGCCCACAGCGGGGTCAACACCGAGGTAATGACGACAGTGCTCAAGTAGTAGCTGTGTTTCTGAACCCGGTCCACACCCCAGATCTAAGCAGTCGCCCAGATTGCTACTTTGTGCTTTTTGGTATAAACGCTGCGCAAAGACGTGCTGTGTTTTATTAAATTGCGTATATGTCGTGGCTGCTTTATCAAAGCGCTTAGCTACTTGAGTGAGCCATTGTTCAGGTTGCATTGTCACCGGTTATGTCCTTTCTGCATTAAGATGATCGAACATCACATCAATCATCTTCATATCAACCGTACTACTGAGGCTAATACGTAGACGCGCTGTGCCTTTTGGCACCGTCGGTGGCCGCACGACGCTGACATCGATACCCGCCTCTTTCAAGCGTTTCCCGGTCGCCATGGCGCGACCTTCTTCCCCCAGAATAATCGTTTGGATAGCGCTGTCCGAAGCCACTGAGTGATACTGGTATTTCTTAATCAGTTCCTTCATCCGAGCGATCCGTTCATTCAGTGCGTCACGCCTTAACTGCCCTTCGCGCCCTCTAACAATCTCAATCGATGCGAGTATCGCTGCCACCTGCATCGGTGGCATCGCAGTCGAATAAATATATTCGCGACAAAATTGGCGAATCTCGTCGATGTCATCTCGACTGCCTACAAGTGCCGCCCCACTGGCACCCAGCGCTTTTCCAAAGGTGATGGTGCCCAGCTTAACCTGTTGGTTGAGCTGTCCTAGATAACCTTCACCGTGCTCTCCGATGACACCAATACCATGTGCGTCATCCAGTAACCACTGAACAGGTGATTGTTCAGTGAAATCCCGGCTTTGAGCAATGCTAAGCCGGTCCCCATCCATGCTGTAGATACTTTCACTGATAAACCAGTCGTGAGTTTGAGCTGTTGATGGCCAAGTTAAGTGAGGCACGCGCTTAAATCGAATACCGCTATTTAACATGCCTTCCACCATGGACGCGTGTATCAAGCGATCAGCGTAAATGCGTCCGCCCTGTGCTTGACAATGGGCATGCAATAAACAGGTAATGGCGCCATGATTTGCCGCGAATCCTGTATTAAACAGGATAGCATCCTCGAACCCCAACCAGTCGCACAGTGTTTCTTCAAGCTGTTGATGCAACTGGGTGTAGCCACTCAACAAGGGGGAGCCTGTACTTCCCACTCCCCAGTTATCAATTGCTTGTTGTGCCGCGGCTTTTACCCGTGGATGTTGCGCTAAACCCAAATAATCATTCGACGACAACTGCGCAGGTCGCGCACTGGCGGTGCGCACCTGCTGCGTTCTATAGAGATTTGAATCGCGACGCTGCTCAAGACGCGTCGTAATAAAGTGGCGGTTGCTGTTGTTCACTAATCGCCTCGTTAATGACGGTTTGATGGACTTCATCGTCATAGCCATCACGGGTTTCTGGCGTAATACCTAAACGGTTAAACAATTGCAGGTCGGCATCGGCTTCGGGATTACTCGTGGTGAGCAACTTCTCACCATAGAAAATCGAGTTTGCGCCGGCTAGAAAGCACATCGCTTGCATTTCATCACTCATGTACTCGCGACCTGCCGACAGACGCACATGCGAAGCAGGCATCAAAATACGTGCAACGGCAATGGTGCGCACAAAATCAATCGGATCTAAATCGTCTAGGTTTTCAAACGGCGTACCTTTCACTTTAACCAACATATTAATTGGAACGCTTTCAGGGTGCTTGGGCAAATTAGCTAACTGGACCAACAATGATGCACGATCCTCAACGGATTCACCCATCCCAACGATACCGCCTGCACAGACTTTCATACCCGCATCACGCACATTACGCAAAGTATTGAGTCGGTCTTGATAAGTACGAGTAGTGATAATGTCGCCATAAAACTCGGGCGAGGTATCCAAATTATGATTGTAATAATCAAGCCCTGCCTGTTGCAGCGCAGCGGCTTGTTCGGGCGATAACATACCAAGCGTCATGCAGGTTTCTAAGCCTAACTCTTTTACACCTTTCACCATCTCAATAACATAAGGCATGTCGCGATCTTTTGGATTTCGCCACGCAGCACCCATACAAAAGCGGCTCGCACCTTTATCTTTTGCGAGTTGTGCCTCTTGCAATACTTTTTCAACGGCCATGAGCCGCTCACGATCAAGCCCCGTGTGGTAATGCGCACTTTGTGGGCAGTATTTACAATCTTCGGGGCACGCACCTGTTTTAATTGATAGTAAAGTGCTGACCTGCACCTGATTAGGATCAAAGTGCTGACGGTGAACAGTCTGGGCTTGAAACACCAAGTCGTTAAAAGGCATTGTCAGTAATTGGCTGACCTCTTCCGGCGTCCAGTCATTTCTCACTTCTGTCTTTATTTGCGCGCTCATATCGCTGTTCTCTTTTATTTATTGGCTTCTCATGCTCGACTAGATTACTGCTAATCGATAAACTGTCAATTTTTTACGAACGCAAAACTTTACAAGAGGTCATAAAGTGAGCAACTCGTTACAGCAAGCTATCCAGTTTGACCAGCAACACATATGGCACCCTTACACCTCTATGACGGATCCCTTACCTTGTTATCATGTCAAATCCGCAAGCGGATGCGAAATTGAGCTGTCATCCGGCGAAATCTTGGTGGACGGTATGTCCTCTTGGTGGGCCGCTATTCACGGGTATAACCACCCTCAACTCAATGCGGCATTGCACGCGCAAGCCGATAAGATGAGTCATGTGATGTTTGGTGGCCTCACCCATCAACCCGCAATCAACATGGTTGAGCGTTTGATCGACCTCACACCTGCACCTCTTGATCGCGTGTTTATTGCGGATTCGGGGTCAGTCAGCGTCGAGGTCGCGATAAAGATGGCACTCCAATACTGGTTCTCTATCGAGCAGCCTAAGAAAAACCAATTATTAACCATTCGTGGTGGCTATCATGGCGATACGTTTGCTGCTATGTCAGTGTGCGATCCCGTTAATGGCATGCATCATATGTTTCGACATGCCTTATGTAATCAACGTTTTGTTGAGCGCCCAGCAGTAGAGTTTGGTGAGGAATGGGATCCGAGCAGTCTGAATGCTATTCAACAGGAATTGGAGCAATATCATGATGCTGTAGCGGCAGTGATTGTCGAACCCGTAGTGCAAGGTGCTGGCGGAATGCGATTCTATCACCCAGAGTATTTAACGCAGTTGAGAGAGCTCTGTAATCATTATGACGTCTTGTTGATCGCAGATGAGATTGCCACGGGGTTCGGTCGCACGGGTCAACTATTTGGCTGCGATCATGCCGGTATCGTACCGGATATTATGTGTGTCGGTAAGGCACTGACCGGAGGCTATATGACGTTAGCCGCAACAGTGACACATGCTAAGGTTGCAGAAGCAATTGGTCAGGGACAAGGCGGTGGCGCATTAATGCACGGACCTACCTTTATGGGTAACCCACTTGCCTGTGCCGTCGCAAACGCCTCCTTAACCATAATTCAAAGCGGTGACTGGAAAACGCAAGTACCGCGTATCGAATGCCAGTTACGTGAGGAGCTTGGCCCATTAAAGCGTCACCCGAGTGTTGCGGATGTCCGAGTATTGGGTGCAATCGGCGTTGTTGAACTGAATAAACCTGTTGATGTGGCGCGCACGCAAGCACTTTTTGTCGAGCTCGGTGTGTGGATACGTCCATTTGGTCGTCTCATGTACATTATGCCGCCCTACTGCATCAGCGCACAGCAACTCAGTAAGCTTACGCATGCGATTGCGGTCTACCTTGAAACAACCACTAACTAGCTAAAACCGTAAAAGAATAATAATAAGCCACTGATACTGGCGAGCCCCAGTATCAGTGTATTCACCCATATATGCGTTCGACGTCTTCGGTGGAGCCATATATTCAGCACACACGCGATACAACTCACTACAAGCCCAAGCGCCATTAGGAAAAGATAAAGCTGAGCTAGGCTCGCAATCCAACCTGAACGAAGGTCTACATCCAACCATTCACTGAGTAATGTACCCGTTTCCGGTTTTGCGTAGTCATAGACTATCAATGCAGCAATAAAAATAAGCCAGCCGAGGATAGAAAGCGTCCCCATGACTCGCCGCCAAGCACCCAATTTCTGCAATCGTTTACTGTCATTGCTACGCATATCGTCAGTTTTAATAGGATCCTACTTGAGTCTGTGCCAAAGACAGGTAACATAGCAACCTTTATTTAGTTAAATTTGCATTTCGGAGATTTCTAACCCATGTCGTATGCTTCTGTCGTGGATGTGTTAGCAGGAAAAGTCGCCGTTGATGAAACAGTTACGGTCCGTGGATGGGTACGGACGCGGCGTGATTCAAAAGCGGGTATTTCATTTATTAACGTACATGATGGCTCATGCTTTGATGCCATCCAGGCTGTTGTGCCTGCTGAATTACCTAATTATGAGTCCGAAGTGCTCAAATTAACGACTGGATGTTCAGTCGCTGTAACCGGTGTGGTGGTTGAGTCACAAGGTAAAGGTCAATCGTTTGAGCTACAAGCGACTGGCGTAAAGGTATATGGCTGGGTTGAAGACCCCGATACCTATCCGATGGCACCTAAGCGCCACAGCATGGAGTATTTGCGCGAATATGCTCATTTACGCCCGCGCACCAACGTGACCGGTGCTGTAATGCGTGTACGCAATACATTGTCGCAAGCCATCCACCGCTTTTTCCACGAGCACGGTTACCTGTGGGTCAGCACACCGATTATTACTACGTCGGACTGTGAAGGCGCCGGTGAAATGTTCCGTGTTTCGACGCTTGATCTGATGAATGTCCCTAAAACCGAGCAAGGTAATGTTGACTTCTCACAAGACTTCTTCGGTAAAGAGGCGTTTTTAACGGTCTCGGGGCAGCTCAACGTTGAATCCTATGCATGCTCATTGAGCAAAGTGTATACTTTTGGTCCGACATTCCGAGCGGAAAACTCAAACACGAGCCGCCACTTGTCAGAATTTTGGATGGTTGAGCCAGAAGTTGCGTTTGCCGACCTTGATGATGTTGCGCACCTTGCCGAAGACATGTTGAAGTATGTCTTCAAAGCGGTACTTGAAGAACGCCCTGACGATATGGCGTTCTTTGAGCAACGCATTAATAAAGACGTGGTCGAGCGCCTCACACGTATGGTCGACAGTGACTTTGTTCACATGGACTACACGGATGCCATCGAGATCTTGAAAAACTGTGGTAAGAAATTTGAGTACCCAGTTGAATGGGGAGTCGACCTACAATCGGAGCATGAGCGCTATTTAGCCGAGGAGCATGTCGGAGCGCCTGTCATCTTGAAGAACTACCCTCGTGATATCAAAGCTTTTTACATGCGCCAGAACGAAGACGGCAAAACCGTTGCAGCGATGGACGTATTAGCACCAGGTATTGGCGAAATCATTGGCGGTAGTGCGCGTGAAGAGCGCCTTGATGTGCTCGACCAGCGTATTGCGGAGATGGACCTGCCGGCTGAAGAGTACGAGTTCTATCGCGACTTACGTCGCTACGGTACGGTGCCTCATGCAGGTTTTGGCTTAGGCTTTGAGCGATTAGTGTCTTACGTTACGGGTATGCAAAATATTCGTGATGTGATCCCCTTCCCGCGTGCGCCTAAATCGGCACAGTTCTAAGCTCGCCCGTTTATCCAATATGAATATAAAAAAGCCAGCAGCTGCTGGCTTTTTTATTATTAACACTCTATTGCGCTACTCACCCACTTGGCTCGCGGTTAAAAAGTAAGGCAAATAGTCCTTCTCAGGTTTTATAGGTGTGGGTACTGCGGGCGTTCCAATGTAAAGAAAACCTACAATTTCATCATCTTCGCTGCATTTAAATTGCTCGCGCACGTAGTCGCTTTGAGCCGGCCAACCCGTACGCCAAATAGCCCCAAGCCCTTGCGCAAAAGCCGCCTGTTGCATCGCCATCAGCGCACAGGCTGTGGTAGCAAACTGTTCGTCACGAGGCACTTTATCGTGCTTTTGGTAACGCAAACAGGCAGTAATGATAAGTGGTGCCCGAAATGGGATTTGGCCAGCTTGTTCAACTCGTTCTTCGGAAAAATCGTTAAGCCTCGCAGCCTGTTGATAAATGTCCGCCAATATTTGTCGATCACTCCCCATAAATTGATAAAATGCATAGGGACTTAGGTTCACGTGATCGGGAACTCTCACAGCAGCTTTTTTAATGATTTCAAGCTGTTCGGGCGTTGGCGCTGGTTCTATTAAGCGCGGCATTGATGAGCGTGTCTGTAGCAGTTCTAGCGCGTCCATATTACCTCTATTTTTTCTGCTTTTGTCATGCTTCGTTACATTCTTACTCTGGTTATGCCCATACGGATTGTATAAGCTACGGAATAATATCTTAAGTTAGGAAGGCCCTATGCGTTTTATTGGCTCTATATTTAAATATATTTGGCGAATCATCAATGGATTACGCGTTGTAATCCTGAATATCATTTTCTTCGCATTATTAGTCGGCTTTATCGCCGTTCTTGTCAGTGAAGAAGATCCCGTTGAAGTACCGGACAATAGCGTACTCGTATTGAACCCTCACGGTATCTTGGTCGAAGAACAGACATACCGTGACCCGGTCGACCAGTTTTTTAATCGTGCATTTGGTGCTGACGATGAGATCCCTGAGGTCCTATTATCAGACGTCATTGATGCCATCGAGAAAGCGAAAACTGATGATCGCATCGGTGCATTATACCTCGATCTTTCGGCGCTGTACCCAAGTGGGGTGAATAAGTTACAGGCCGTTGGTGAAGCACTGAGTGATTTTAAAACCAGTAAAAAACCTATCATCGCTGCTGGCGATTACTTTGAGCAGTATCAATATTACTTGGCTTCATATGCTGATAAAGTCTATTTGAATCCACTCGGCTCAGTTGCTTTTGATGGGTTTGATTATTCACAAGTTTACTTCAAAGAGCTACTCGATAAGCTTAAAGTCAAGCCACACGTATTTAAGGTCGGTACCTATAAGGCAGCGGTTGAACCCTTCATACGTAATTCAATGTCCGACGAAGCGCGTGAAGCGAACGAATATTTGTATGATGCGATGTGGGAAAACTTCAAAGCAGATGTCACAGCACAACGTCAACTTTCAGACACTATCACTAGCGGTCAGCTTGACGACTACATGGCGGCGTTTGAATCAGCGAATGGCGATATGGCGCAAATGGCACTCGATACCAACCTTGTCGACGCACTTAAAACACGCACCGAAATTCGCAATGAGTTGATTAACCTATCAGGTTACGATGAAGATGCAAAAACCTTCCGTAACATTGGTTTTTCAGCCTACATTACTGAACCTGATGAGGATCTCAACCCTCTTGCTGAATCCAAGAAAGATCAAATTGCGGTTGTGGTAGCCCGTGGTCAAATTGTCAATGGCACACAGCGTGCAGGCATGATTGGCGGTGACAGCACAGCTGCCCTATTGCGTAAAGCAGGTGAGGATGAACGCACTAAGGCAGTAGTTTTGCGCATAGACTCACCGGGTGGTAGTGGTTTCGCTTCAGAAATTATTCGTCAAGAAATTCTGCAGCTAAAAGAAAAAGGAATCCCCGTCATTGCGTCAATGAGCAGTGTCGCCGCTTCTGGTGGCTACTGGATTGCCGCTGAAGCGGACGAAATCTGGGCGGCGCCAACCACAATTACTGGCTCAATCGGTGTATTTGGCTTGGTCATGACGTTGGAAGACAGTGCTGCTGCAATTGGTGTACATAGTGACAGCGTTAGTACCACAGAAATTGAGTCACTGAATACCCTTGAAGGTATCAGCGACAGTCAAGCACGTATCTTGCAACGCTCAACGGAGAACTTTTACCAGTTCTTTATCACCATGGTCGCCGAAGCTCGCAATATGACCCCTGAAGCCGTCGACGACGTGGCACAAGGTCGTATTTGGACAGGACGTCAAGCATTGGAGCGTGGCCTGGTTGATAACTTAGGTGACTTTGATGATGCCATACAGGCGGCAGCTAAACGTGCGGATTTAAATGATTATACGGTTAACACCATTACTCAAGATTTAAGCCCGCAACAACAGTTTTTCGCCAATTTGATGGGTCAAACAAGCCTATCATGGCCATTTGTATCTAATGAACAAAACTGGTTGATTCGTAACGTAAGACATGTTGTGAGCGAGTCTCAGGCGTTGCAAAACTTTAATGATCCAAAAAATATTTATACCTACTGTGCACTGTGCGTCCAACCGCGGTAAACTGTGTCTCAACACACAGTCACCCTTTGGAGTAGAGTTTGGAGCGTAAGAATATTTACGTCGCCTATACAGGCGGTACCATAGGTATGAAAAAGTCGGCTCAGGGTTATGTCCCAGCAGCGGGACACCTGAGCCAATGTGTCGAAAATCTACCTGAGTTTTTCCGGGATGAAATGCCTCGCTTCGATATCCATGAGTATACACCGCTCATGGACTCGTCAGATATGACCCCTAGCGATTGGGTTCGTATCGCGCGAGATATAGAGCGTAACTATCATCAGTACGACGGGTTTGTCATACTGCACGGTACTGATACCATGGCCTATACTGCATCCGCTCTCTCTTTCATGTTGCAAGACCTAAGCAAACCAGTGATTGTGACAGGCTCTCAAATACCGCTCTCTGCTTTACGATCAGACGGGCAAATTAATTTGCTTAATGCGTTATATATTGCCGCTAATTACCCGATCAATGAGGTCAGCCTGTTTTTTAACAACACCTTATTCAGAGGTAACCGCGCAACTAAAGCTGATGCTAATGGTTTTAATGCGTTCTCGTCACCTAATTATCCCTCCTTGCTGGAAGCCGGAATTCAAATAAAGCTCAATGCCGGTAAGTTAGGTAAACCGCCTACGGTTCCCATGTCCGTAGCAGAAATGACGCCTCAGCCAATTGGCGTTGTCATGCTCTATCCTGGCATTTCGGCAAAGTTAATTGATAATATGATGCAGCAACCGGTAAAGGCGCTCATCATTCAAAGTTATGGTGTTGGTAATGCGCCACAGGATAAACAGCTACTCGATAGCTTTAAGCGTGGCATCGATCAAGGCATTATAATTGTTAATTGTACGCAGTGTTTTAAAGGTCGAGTCAACATGGATGGTTACGCTACGGGCAACGCGCTCGCGCAACTGGGTATTGTCTCAGGTAGTGATATGACAATTGAAGCAGCGCTCACTAAGTTGCATTATCTGTTATCACAAAACCTCTCTCGCCAAGCCATTATTGAACACATTACAACGGACTTGCGCGGCGAACTAACACAATAATTTACAACAATAATAAGAACAGTATATGGCAACTCAAAAACCAGCTTTTGCCTCACGTTTAGGCTTCATACTTGCCGCTGCGGGTTCCGCGGTAGGCGTTGGCAATATTTGGGGCTTCCCTACTCAGGCCGCTAGTAACGGTGGTGGGGCATTCCTGCTCGTATATCTCGTCATGATATTGCTGCTCGCCTATCCCATGTTGGTTGCTGAAATCACCATTGGACGGCTCAAGCGCACCAACCCTATTGATGCCTTACGGTCGATGTCTGAACATAAACTTGGACGTATGTTTGGCGCTATCGCTGGTATTGTCGGATTGTTAGTACTGGCGCTTATTTTGAGTTTTTATGCGATTGTCTCGGGGTGGCTTTTATCATATATGTTGGCTCCACTCATGACACTTATTGGACTAAACGCAACAGCAACTTGGCTTACTGAATTCAGTGTTGAGCGCAACTTAATTGCGATGCTTGTGTTCATGTTGTTGACCGTCTACGTCGTTCGCGGTGGTGTCAATCAAGGGATCGAACGTTGGTCTCGCCGGCTCATGCCAATGCTATTTGTGCTCCTAATTGGTATGGCTTTTTATATTCTTGCTCAACCGGGTGCCTCTGAAGGTTTGATTATGTATTTGCGTCCAGACTTCAGTGAGGTTTTTAAACCGGAACTGATTATCAGCGCAATGGGACAGGCATTCTTTTCCCTTTCGCTGGGTGTTTGCGTGATGATGACCTACGGCGCGTACCTTTCCAATCAAGAAAACATTCCTAAAACTGCCGGTTGGGTGACGCTAATTGATACCAGTGTTGCGTTTTTAGCGGGCCTTCTGATATTACCGGCTATGTTTGTCGCACAAAATAATGGTGTAGAAATCTATGCGGCAGATGGCACGTTAAAATCCGCAGACACACTCGTATTCACTGTGCTCCCCGCAATGTTTGATAGCTTAGGTGTTGCTGGTCTGTTTGTTGCGTTTGCATTCTTTTTGTTAATGCTGATAGCCGCAATTACATCGTCCATTTCAATGCTTGAAGCACCTGTCAATGCGTTACGTGAAGAGCTTAATCTCGAGCGACACTCTGGGACTTGGGTTATTGCAACAATAGTTACTTTAATTTCTGGCGTGATTGTCGTTAATTTCGAATCGTTATTTGGTGCCGTCATCACCTTCAGTACGGTTTATATGCAGCCCATTATGGCCTTGGTATTTGGTGTGATGTTGACTTGGATTTTGCGTCAACACTTACTGCTTAAGGCGTTGCAGCAAGGTGCAGAAGATATTGAGCGGTCACTTTTCTGGAAAATTTGGCCATGGTACGTGAAGTTTATCTGTCCAATACTCATCGCACTCGTTATCTGGCAAGGCTAGAGCCTTGCCAGATAACGCCATGGTTAGGCTAAAGAAAATAGCTGCATAAATTCGTCAGCGGTCATCCTCAAAGTCGATGAAGCATCATCACACTGAGACATAATATGATTCGCACGCTGTGCTGGGTAACAAGTCTTCAAGTTGGCTAAAAACTTGGATTTTAACACTTCCATACCCTCGTCTCGGCGTTTCCTATGACCGATCGGATACTCAACAGTCACTTGTTCTGTTTTTCCTCCATCTTTAAAGAATACTTGCACCGCATTCGCAATCGAACGTTTATTCGGATCTAAGTAATCAGCACTGAAGGATTCATTTTCAGTGACTTCCATTAACTCACGAAGTTGGTCAATTTTAGGGTGCTGCTCATGGAAGCTATCCTCGTAATGATCAGCTGTGAGCTCACCGTAGGCGAGACATACTGCGGTCATATATTGTAGACAATGATCACGGTCGGCGGGGTTATTCAATGCGCCACGCTTAGAGATAATGCGTATAGCTGACTCATGTGTAGTTATTTCGATGCGCTCAATTTCGTCTAATCTATCTTTTACCTGATTGTGCAATTTAATAGCTGCTTCACAGGCGGTTTGCGCATGAAACTCGGCCGGAAAACTCAGTTTAAACAAAATGTTTTCCATAACATAACACCCGTAATCACGCTCAAAAAAGAACCGCCGCTCGCTTTCGGGCTTCACCTTTTGGTCTCGATTAGTTTTGCTGAAGAGGACATCATAGAACCCCCATTGAGGCGCCGACAACGCGCCTGGGATCCCCATTTCACCTCTTAGTGCAATATCGGCAAGCCGAACCGCGCGCCCACATGCATCGCCAGCCGCCCAAGATTTGCGCGAGCCCGCATTAGGCGCATGACGGTATGTGCGCAGCGCTTGACCGTCGACCCATGCATGCGACAAAGCGACTTCAATTTGTTGTTGGTTTCCGCCCATAAGCCAAGTAGCAACCGCTGTGCTTGCGACCTTAACGAGCACTACATGATCCAAACCAACCCGATTAAAGCTGTTTTTTATTGCTAAATTACCTTGTATCTCGTGCGCCTTGATCATCGCTTCTAAAACAGTATCCAGACCAATGGCCGCTTTCCCATCCGCGCGATTTCGTTGACTCACGAAGTCGGCAACGGCGAGAATAGCGCCGAGATTATCGGAGGGGTGTCCCCACTCTGCGGCAAGCCACGTATCATTGTAATCTAGCCAACGAATGATGCAGCCGATATCCCAAGCCGCTTTCTCAGGATCAAGTTGAAAGTGTGTTCCAGGCACACGGACCTGTCCTGAGCTTGCGTTGAGCCCCAATCGCGGACCTAAATGCTTGACACATTCTGGATATCTTAGTGCGAGTAGCCCGCAACCTAGCGAATCTAATAAACATGCATAAGCGGTATCTTTTGCTTCATCACTCGCTTTCAGTGGCGTAGCAACGTATTCAGCAATGTTCTTGATTTCAATATCAAAATCTGGACGCTCGTTACTATCAAATTGATCCGACACGTATCACCTCCCTGCTATATTTATTACATGGCTACGTTGCTGTAGCGAGATTCGATCGCTGACATCGGACAAAAAAACCCGAAGCAAATGAATAGCCTCGGGTATAGGGGAATGGCTCAAATGATGAGCCGTGCGCTAATTAAACTATTAAGTGGCTAAAAAGTAGACACTACATTTTAGTCTAGAACAGATTTTTGAAAGATCTACTTAATTTAAATAAATTTTAAAAATTTAATGAATCAATTGATTGGCGCTTGTAGTCGCATTTAAATCACAGCATGCCAACAACTTATGCACAACCTTTAAACAGGTTGTAGAAGTTCTGCGTCGTAACCCGAGCAACCTCTTCTAACGATACACCTTTAGTATCCGCGACACATTTTGCGACATCGGTCACATAAGCGGGTTGGTTCTGCTTGCCGCGATGCGGCACAGGAGCAAGCCAAGGACTGTCTGTTTCAATCAATAGACGTTCCAACGGCAGTGCTTTAACCACATCTCTAAGCGCTTGCGCATTACGAAAACTTGCGATACCTGAAATCGAAATATAAAACCCGAGTTCTTCAATCGCGCGCTCGGCCATCTCCAAAGTCTCAGTAAAGCAGTGCAAAACACCGCCGCAACGCTCAGCATGACCATTTTTAAGCAAAGCCAATGTGTCTTCTCGCGCATCGCGTGTATGAATGATCAGAGGTTTATCAAGTTCAACGGCGATATCGATATGTGTTGCAAAACTTTGTTGCTGAATCGCTTTGCTATCAGGATCATAAAAATAATCTAACCCGGTTTCACCGATAGCTACCACGCGAGGTTCACTTGATAGCTGTTTAAGATGTCCATGCATATCAGCAAGTGGCGTCTTGTTATCATTCACATAAAGTGGATGTAAACCACAGGATATACTCACATCATCGAATTCCACCACGCTATCTCGCATATGAGGAAAATCTTCTAAGGTCACGTTCACACACAAAATCTTCTCAACTTTCTGTGCGCGCGCGTTGTCGACCACTTGTTGCAAAGTCAGCCCAATTTTATCTGGATCGATTTTGTCCAAGTGGCAGTGGGAGTCGACAAACATTTTTGCTCCTAAATACTAAAACAACCTAGCTAAAATGGTACCACATAATTGCCGATGAGGCTGAATCAAGGCTAAACAGCGCATTCGTAATAAGGCGTGTTGCTCATTGATCATGAACCCGGCGAAATGAATACCATTGATACCAATCAGGTGCGCACTGCGCACTAATTTACCGACGTAAGGTGGTAGGTGGTCGGGCAATAAAATACTGATACGCACATCATGATGGGGTTGAGCCGATACGGGACACCAAAGAATAAGCTGGCTATCGATTTGTGTGATGTGCCGTGCGAGTCGCTCGGCTGAATCAAAGGTATAGCTCAGCTGTGGGATCAGTTGCATATTCTTGCGTCCAAGTTAACCAATGGTTCTGCAAGATTATAGCGATATTAAGCCCGCGGGCTTGTGTTGATAACTGTCTTAATTGTCGAATATCGCGTATTTTTTCCTCAAGCGGAGCTAATCCGCCTAAGCCATTAACCACTATCAAACGATAGGCTTCGTAACAGTCAGGAAATGTCAGCTGGGCGATAGGTGCTGTAGCACTCACCCGCCATAAATCCGTTAAAACATGCTCACTTACGTCAAGCCATTGCTGCAAGCTATGTTTGGCTCCTAAAGCGGGCCAAGGTGAGCGCTTATCGATGGCACTGATCAACTGTTCAGCTAATCGTTGCTCAGATTCGTATTCAGGCTTAGGTAAGGCAATGTGGATCCACTGCATTCGACTGCGTAAAGTCGCTAAAATTCGCTCGGGTTGCTCAACAGACAATAACCAAACGACATTTTCTGGCGGCTCTTCTAAAATTTTTAAAATAGCATTGGCGGCTTGTTCAGTCATTCTATCCATAACTTCAAGGTAAATGACACGTCGACCGCCTTGGTTGGCTGTTTGATGAATAAAACGCGTTAGGCGCCGCACCTCATCTACACCTAAGGTACTGTGCTTTTCATCCACATTAAACTGAATTACGTCCGGATGATTATTCGCCTGACGTAATAAGCACGCCTTGCAGCGTCCACAGGCTCTTTGCCCTGGTTGACGACATAACAACAAGGAGATAAATTCCTGCGCAAGCGCCTCAGTACCCTGTTCGGGAGCCTGTTTAAAATAGTAAGCATGAGATAATCGTTGCGCCTTAAAGGCTGCCAATAAGTGCTGCCAGGGTTGTCTCATCCAAGGAAAGCTCATTAAAACAAATGCTCCTCTAGCGATCGTAATATGGCTTGGTGAACGTTTAACATTTCTTGGTTTGCATTGATTATGACGATGTTTGGATCGCGTTTAGCCAGTTCTAAATAGCGAGTTCGTGTGCGTCGGAAGAATTCAATATCCTCTTCCTCAATACGATCGAGCTCTCCGCGACCACGAGCACGCTGTAAGCCTGTCTCCTCGTCAACATCCAAATATAACGTGAGATCGGGCACAAAAGAGCCGAGCGCAATGTCCTTTAGCTTTTCCAGTAATTCGGCACCTAGCTCGCGGCCTCCCCCCTGATACGCTTGCGAGGAAAGATCATGACGATCACCAATAACCCAGGCTCCCTGTTCAAGAGCAGGCTCAATAACTGTTTTTACCAACTGCACACGGCTTGCGTACATTAAAAGTAATTCGGTCGCCGGTTGAACTTGCTCTTCCCAACGTTGCTTTACAAGACTGCGAATAGCCTCGGCCATGGGTGTTCCACCCGGTTCTCTTACGGTCTCGGTACGAATACCTTTGGCTTGAAGGTGGCTTACAACGCTCGCCATGGCAGAACTTTTACCGGCGCCCTCTAAGCCCTCAATGACGACAAATTTCCCTTCCATTTAAACGTTTTTCCCTATTCGGTCTCTTAATTTAACTGATAACGGTTCACCGCACGTTGGTGCTGCTCTAAGGTTTTAGAAAACACATGTTCACCTTTCTTATTGGCGACGAAGTAAAAGTATTCCGACGGTTCAGGCTGTGCTGCTGCCCATATTGATGCCTCGCTGGGGATTGCAATCGGTGTTGGTGGCAGACCATCTATTCGATAAGTATTATACGGTGTTTTTTCCCTTAAATGTGCCCGCGTCAGGTTGCCATCAAAATTATTAATTCCATAAATCGTCGTTGGATCGGACTGCAAACGCATCCCTTTGCGGAGTCGGTTATGAAATACACTAGACACCATGCGCCTCTCACCCGACACGCCGGTTTCCTTCTCAATAATCGAGGCTAAAATCAGTAGTTCATACGGCGACTGTACTTCGCACAATGTATTACGCTGTTGCCACGCCCTATCGATAAGCGTCACCATCTTAGCATGTGCACGACGCAAAATTGATAAATCTGTTTCGTGCGCTCGATAATGATAGGTCTCGGGGTAGAACCACCCTTCTGCGGAGTCTTGCTTAATATTCAGTAAGTTGGATAAAGCCTGAGTATTTTTGATTGATTGACGGAGGTAGTCGGCACCATGTAGCTGTTTTAGCCACTGTTCTAGCGTCTTTCCTTCGATCAGCGTAACACTAAATAATGCTTCATCATTGTTTTTAATACGTGCCCATAACGAACGCCACGTATCTTGATGCGATACACGATAAACGCCAGCTGGCAGGTTATCAACACCCACTAAAACTTGGCTTAACCGATAATCAAGCGTTGCAAAGTCTCTACTAAAACGCGTGTTAATGCGCGTAACAATGGTACGCGCTGTATCACCCGGTGCGATTTCGAACACGCCATCCTTTGAGTCCACTTTGGCCAATGGCTGGGCCAATCGCCAATCGACTAACACAAACACCGCGCTAGTCGCTATGATCAAGAGAGACAACAGTAAAATTAAGAGCTTAAGCGCACGTTTCATCAGTAAAGGCTTTTAGGTCCGCTGGAATCGTATTATCAATAACCTTATCATGAATTTGCGAAACGGGAATCACACCGCGTACTGAATTTACAATCAACATCGCATTAATATCAGTCAGATCAGTGAGCTCTTCTTCAACTATCGAGACGGAGGGTAACAACCCTTGGTCCAGTATCGCCTGTCTCAATATGCCGGCAATACCGCATCGCTCGAGTTTAGGGGTAAACCAGCGATCATGACGCCGCCAAAATAAATTGCCTTGTATTGCTTCAATAACGTACCCCATACTCGAACATACAATCAGATCGTCAAACCCCCTTTCCGCTCGCTCTTTGTGCAACATAACTTGTTCCAAACGGTTAAGCGTTTTCAGCCCAGCCAGCAACGGCTGTTCGCCGAGTTGCATGTCGGCAAAGCCCACATGACACGATGAATTAAATCGTGAGGGTAATGGTGAAGTCGTCAGGTACCAATTGGGTGAAGCTTGCTCCGGTAAACGGTAGCCTTGTTGACTGTTTCCGCGCGTGACAATCACTTTCATAACACCGTTTTGCTGTTTCTCGCACGTCTTAAAAACGGCTTGCGCGATGTCGTCAAAACATGCATCGCCGAGTCGCATACCTAAGCGTTCGCTTGTAACCAGCAATCGTCGCTTATGGTAAGACCACAGCTGCGGTTGTCCATGTTTGAATACTAACGTCGTAAAATGACCGTCACCAAACTGAATTCCGCGATCGAGACCTGCATTAGCATCGTAAAGCGTATCGAACATAACTCAACCTCGGCTATATCAGGGATCCCAGCACCATCTGATATAAAAAAGGCGACCTGTGGTCGCCTCTCAAAATCTTGCAAGCAATGCCGTTTATTAGTCGTCAGAGTGAGACTTCACGTAATCGATTGCCGCTTGAACAGTTTTGATTTTCTCTGCTTCTTCATCAGGAATTTCAGTTTCGAACTCTTCTTCAAGAGCCATTACCAGTTCAACTGTATCAAGTGAATCAGCACCTAAGTCGTTTTCGAAAGAAGCTTCTGGTTTAACTTCTTCTTCTTTAACACCTAGTTGCTCAATGATGATTTTTTTAACGCGTTCTTCGATAGTGCTCATGATTATAAAATCCTTAAATAGTCTTCACGAGTGTCAAAATTTTCGGCTAGTTTAGTGAAACCAGCGCGAAATATAAAGTAAAAATTTAAAATTATCCTAGAGGTCGTACCCCTAAGACTTTACACCATGGCCATACCACCATTCACATGAATGGTTTCACCGGTGATATAGGCTGCCCCTTTGCTCGCTAAAAAGACCACAGCAGAGGCAACTTCCTCAGGTTGACCTAAACGCTCTGCTGGAATATTAGCATAGATCGCTTGTTTTTGATCGTCCGTTAATGATTTCGTCATATCGGTATCAATAAAACCAGGTGCGACACAGTTTACGGTGATACCGCGCGCTGCTACTTCTTTGGCTAGCGACTTGGAAAAGCCGACTAATCCAGCTTTCGCAGCACAGTAATTAACTTGTCCTGGGTTTCCAGTCGTCCCAACGACAGAGCTGATATTGATAATTCGACCATGGCGTCGTTTCATCATGCCACGGATAACCAATTTACAAATACGGAATACAGCAGTGAGGTTGGTATCAAGAACCGCATTCCACTCATCCTCTTTCATACGCATCATCAGGTTATCTCGCGTTATTCCGGCATTATTGACCAGAATATCGATTTTACCATGCGTCTTTTCAAGATCTTTGATTTTATCCGCCAGCTCGTCTGTTTCATTGACGTTTAACGCCAAGCCCTGCCCTTTATCACCCAGGTATTCCGCAATCGACGCCGCGCCTTTGTCACTTGTCGCTGTACCAATTACAAAGGCTCCTTGAGCCGCTAACTGCTCAGCAATTTTGCGACCTATACCGCGGCTTGCACCGGTCACGAGTGCAACGTGTTCGTTCAATGAAAACATGATTAACCTCTTTACTTATTCTGTTTCAAACGCTTCAGGTGTATTAAGTGCTTGGCAACCAAAAGCTTTAGTAATTCGTTTTGAGAGACCGGTTAATACTTTGCCCGGGCCTACCTCATAAGCGGCCTCAACACCCATTTCAGCTAGCTTTTCTACCGTTTCTGTCCAACGAACTGGAAAATACAATTGCCGAACTAGCGCGTCTTTAATTGCCTCAGGATCATCGTTAATAGAAACATCCACATTGTTGATTACATCACATGATGCCGGCTTAAAAGTGACCGCTTTTAACGCTGACATGAGTTGTTCAGCTGCGGGCTTCATTAATTCACAGTGCGACGGCACACTCACCGGTAGAGGCAATACACGTTTCGCTCCGGCTTCTTTAAGTAATTCACCTGCCCGCGCAACGGCATTGCGGTGTCCTGCAATCACAACTTGACCTGGAGAATTATAGTTTACCGGTGTCACCACTTCATCTTCGGCCGCTTTCTGACATAACTCAGCAATCACCTCGTCGTCCAGACCAATGACTGCAGCCATTGCGCCTTCACCTGGAGCGACCGCGTTTTGCATCGCTTCACCTCGCAAAGCAACAAGACGAACCGCATCACGAAACTCTAAAACACCCGCGCAAGTTAACGCCGAGTACTCACCCAAGCTATGACCCGCCATCACTTGAGGCTGGCTCAACTCTTTTTCCTGCGCCAAACGAAAAAGTGCAACACTTGCCGTTAATAATAAGGGTTGCGTGATCCGCGTATCGTTTAATTTTTCGTCCGGCCCCTCTTGCGCGATAGTCCATAGATCGTAGCCCAGTTCCTCGGACGCTTCTGCAAAAGTTGTTTGAATAATATCATTTGTTTGCGCTAACTCAGCTAACATGCCTTTCGCTTGTGAGCCTTGACCTGGAAATACATAAGCTATTTTTGTCATAGTGTCCTCTAAAATTTGACCAACGCGGAACCCCACGCAAAGCCGCCACCAAATGCTTCTAGTAGCAAATTGTCACCGCGCTTAACGCGACCATCCCGCACTGCCACATCCAACGCTATAGGCACCGACGCAGCAGATGTGTTACCCGTTCTATCGAGTGTTATAATGACCTGTGACATCGGTAGTTTCAATTTTTTAGCGGTTGCTTTAATGATTCTTAAGTTCGCTTGATGCGGAATTAACCAATCTAATTGCTCGGGTTGCAGATTATTCGCCGCCAAGGTATCTGTCACTAATCGACTCAGCTTATCAACTGCGACACGAAATACCTCGTTGCCTTTCATATACATCCAACCTTCGCTCGAGCTCGTTTGCGTACCTCTGACCGGCTGTGATGCGCCCAATAAATGCCCAAACTCACCAGCGCTGGCAAGATGCGTCGAAAGAATACCTGCATTGTCATCAGACTCGAGTACAACGGCTCCTGCTCCATCACCAAATAGAACCAACGTATTACGGTCTTCTGGATGGCACATTCGCGCTAACACGTCGCTACCAATAACCAAGACGCGTTGATGCTGACCCGTTTTGATATACTGGTCTGCTACACTTAACGCGAAAATAAAACCAGAACACGCAGCGCCAATATCAAATGCGGGTATCTCAGTGATCTTTAACAGGGCTTGAATTTCGCATGCGGCACTCGGAAATGCATGGTCAGCCGACGTTGTTGCAACGACAATCATATCGATATCATTTGCATTAAGACCAGCAGCTTCTAGCGCCTTTCTAGCGGCGGCGGCCCCCATGGAGGCAACGCCTTCATGGGTATCGGCGATGCGACGCTCTTTTATTCCTGTTCGCTCTGTAATCCATTCATCAGAGGTATCAACTTGTTGACTGAGATCGTCGTTCGTACGTCGTAGACTCGGGAGGTAATGTCCCGTGCCGACGATTTTTGAATACGTCATAAAATGGGTACTTAATGTTGTTCTAATAGGACCGATTCAACACGATCTTGAATTTTTTCTGGAAGACGATGGTTCGCTTCCTTAATCGCGTGAGAAATCGCGCTTTCAAATGCCTTCGCATTCGCACTACCGTGGCTTTTCACAACCACACCACGCAATCCTATCAAACTTGCACCGTTATAGTGGTCGGGCTTCAACCGTTGCCAGGACTTTTTAGTCCGCTTTTGTAGAAACTTAAAGAACCAACTATATAGCCAATGAGACGTCAACGATGCTTTCAATTCATCGATAATTAACGTTGCCAGACCTTCACAGCTCTTCAATGCAATATTTCCAACAAAGCCATCACATACAATAACATCCGCACGTCCGCTAAAGAGGTGATTACCTTCAATAAAGCCGATATAATTGACATGCTCTGACTGACTTAACAACTGTGCCGCACTGCGCACTTCATCGTTGCCTTTCAGTTCCTCCTCACCCATATTCAGAAGCGCGACAGATACATTTTTGTCAGACTCCAGCACATGCGCCGCTACCGAGCCCATGACACCAAATTGAAATAACGTTTCTGAATCGCAACTTGGATTCGCACCCAAATCAAGCAAATAAGACCGTCCTCCGGTCATATTGGGTATTGCTGCCATTAGCGCTGGTCGCAGCACGCCCGGGATAGGCTTCAAAATAAAATAGGCTTGGGCCATCAAAGCGCCTGTATTGCCACCACTGACGACGCCATCAACTTCGCCGTGAGCATGCATGTCGAGCGCAATGCGCATGGACGATTGTGGTTTTTGACGCATCGTCGCACCTGGCTTGTCGGTCATTTCGACGACTTGTTCGGCGTGAACACATGTGACTTGAGGATGATGAGAGAGTTCAAACTGGTCAAAAAGAGGAGATAAAATAGTCTCGTCACCGACCACGACGAATTGTGTCGTTGTGTTCTGTTTAAGACTATTTTTTAAGGCTTCGAGCACAACAGAGGGGCCGTTGTCGCCCCCCATCGCATCGATCGCTAGTTTTAATTCAGGCATCGCCTGGAATCAACAATTACTTGTTGACGACCTTGCGACCTTTATAATAACCGTCAGCTGTTACATGGTGGCGACGATGAGTCTCACCAGAGGTAGAGTCAACCGACAGTGTAGGGCCGCTTAGCGCATCGTGTGAACGACGCATGTCGCGTTTTGAACGACTTTTACGATTCTGTTGAACAGCCATTTACGCTATCTCCTAGTTATTTACGCTTTAATTCTTGTAACACAGCAAACGGGTTGTCAGAAGGCTTTTCATCGTCTTCTTCGATTTCACCCCATGTCATTGCGTCACGGTCTACGGAGCAATCCTCTGGAGCATGTCTTGCAACAAGAGGCATTGCCAAAATAAGTTCATCTTCAATTAACCCGTGAAGGTTAACTTCGCCGAATTCGTTAGCCTCGATCGCTTCATAGCGTTCAGGTAACTCATCAGCTCCCTGCTTGGAAGAAACAGGAGCATACGCAAATTGTGCAGTAATATCAACCTCAAATGGTTGATTACAGCGTTGGCAGGTTAAAATAACGCTGACCGACGCCGTACCGGAAAAATAGCTCATGCCCTGCTCATCTACACCAAACTCAACCACCACATTAGGATCGGTCTCGCAAGGCTTTGCAAGCAACTCCTGCAAACGCTTTAAAGTTTGGACGGGGACGACCCCATCAAACGTTTGCTTTTTATTCGCGCTCTTTACCGGGTCAACGCTGACCGGAATTCTGACCTTTTGCATAGGCGGTTAATGATACCTTTAATAACTGACTCTGACAAGCTTAATCCTTTTAGGTAAGCGGGTTAACGCCGACATTACGTAACAGTTTAAGCAACTTAATTGTGGGTAACCCGATCAAGCTGTTCGGATCACTGCCTGATAATTCTGCGAATAATGCCGTACCTAAGCCTTCACTTTTGAAGCTACCCGCGCAATTCAGCGGTTGCTCAAGCTCAACGTAACGACTGATTTCTGCCTCTGTTAGATCGTTACGGAAAGTGACATAGAAGGGTTCGCATACGGTTTGTGCTATATCTTCTCTCGCATCGTACAAGCTTAAACCGGTAAAAAAAGTGACCTTCTGCCCTACGAAACTGAGTAGTTGCTCTACTGCTCGCTTATGAGTGTGCGGCTTACCGAGGATCTCGCCGTTACAAACAGCAACTTGGTCTGAGCCAATAATCAGAGCATCTTCTGCACCGTGCATTACACGACTTACCTTTTTAGCTTTTTCTTCAGCGAGCCTCTGTACCAACACTTGCGGTGCTTCGCCGGATAAAGCTTGTTCATCGATTTCCGGTTTAAACGTTTGGAAATCGAGATGCAGACGCTTCATCAGTTCGCGTCGGTATGGAGAAGACGAGCCAAGAATAAGTGTTCGAGCCATATCATTCATCCTTTATACAGCAGTTTTTATTCGTTTCAGCACGGTGGGCAAACCCATCAGATCATCTATCACCGTCACAGCGCCATGTTCGATAAGTCGCTCTCGGGCATGGGTGCCAAAGCTTACACCCACCGCTTTTACGCCAGCGTTGCTCGCCATTTGCATGTCATGAATAGAGTCACCGATAAGCACTGTCTCGTGTGCGTCAACCTCGAGTTCAGTCATGAGCTCATGCAACATTCTAGGCGAAGGCTTGCCCTCGCTCTCGTCGCTGCATCGCGTTGCCGCAAAAAAACCGCCGGTTTGAGTTTCGAGCAACACGCGGTCAAGCCCTCGTCGCGCTTTACCCGTCGCAACAGCCAACTTAAGAGCGTCTTGCTGCAGTTGCTGTAGCAGTGTCAAGGCACCGGCAAACAAAGGAGATGGCGTTTGGTTGCGCTCCACATACTCATCCCTATACACCGCTAAGAAGGACTGATGAGTATCGGCATCAAGCCGACCAAATAGACGTTCAATCGCTGGTTCTAAGCTGATGCCGATAATCTCTTGCACGTCACTGCGAGAAGGTATTGGAAGCGATAGCATACGTGCAGTTTCTTGCATTGCAGAAACGATACGCGGGACAGAGTCCATGAGTGTTCCATCCCAATCGAATACGACCAGTTTGACCACGTTAACCTCGTTTACTTATTAAATACGCGTCAGCTCATTGAGGATAGCCGTTAACGAGCTATCCATTGGCGCCTCGAATGACACTGTTTTTTCGGTAACGGGATGTTTAAATGACAGTTGCCAAGCGTGT
The DNA here is from genome assembly GCF_001577655.1 of Idiomarina sp. T82-3. NCBI lineage: Bacteria > Pseudomonadati > Pseudomonadota > Gammaproteobacteria > Alteromonadales > Idiomarinaceae > Idiomarina > Idiomarina sp. T82-3. The sequence goes on from NZ_LSBQ01000012.1 coordinate 42,896, forward strand.
AAAAACAATCGCGTCAGTCCACCTTGCTGCATCCGTTCATTGAACGATGCGTCACCATATTTAGGATCGCCGGCAATTGGATGACCTGCGTGCAACGCATGTACGCGAATTTGATGGGTACGCCCTGTCACCGGTGAAGCTTCAACGAGTGTCGCCTCCGCGTATCGTTGGTTAATTCTGAAGCGGGTATGAGAAGGTTTACCTTCGGCATCTACGCGAACAATTCGCTCACCCGACTTCAGCGTATTCTTTTTTAAGGGGGCTTCGACATTGCGAACATTCTTCTGCCACTGACCACGAACCAGCGCGAGATATTGCTTATTCATCTCTTTATCCCGCAATTGGGCGTGCAGAACCTTAAGCACACTGCGCTTTTTCGCAATCATTATTAAACCGCTGGTATCCCGATCAAGCCGATGCACTAACTCGAGCGCGTTATCTTGCGGACGCAGCGCGCGCAACCCCTCGATCAGCCCAAAGTTCAGACCAGAGCCACCGTGCACAGCAAGCCCCGAAGGTTTATTCACGATCATAAATGCATCATCTTCATATACGATCGCCTGCTCGAGCTCAGCTACCTTTGCCAATTTAGGTGACGGTAACTCAGGCTTAGGAGACACCTTAACAGGCGGAATTCGGATAGCATCCCCTGCTTTGATTTTGTAGTCCGGCTTTGTGCGCTTTTTATTTACGCGCACTTCGCCCTTTCTCAAAATACGATATACCAACGACTTCGGGACGCCCCGCAGCCGCGCGATTAAAAAATTGTCGATACGCTGCCCTGCTTCATCGCGGGCGACGTCGTGCCACTGCACTTGATTAAATTCTGTATCCATGACGCTATTTTAACACCAATCTGCTTGTGCGTGTGTATAAAAAAACATGCTTGTCTTGCAGGCATGGTTTGTGATTTAATGAAGTGTCAAATTTTATACCTCGCTGAGTATGCTTTTGCAGCCGTGTGTGGCGCGCGCTCGGTGAAGGGTTTGAAACGACACAAATCGTGTGGTTGGTGACAGACCATGCTCCACCCCTACGTCGAGATACGGTTTTAGCCGAGATGTCGAATGCACAGGGCTGTTTTGGAGATGTTTTTGTTCGCCAGTCACGTTTGTAATTAACGCTACTTGGTAGCGTAGCCCCCATCCACTGCATGTGTTGGGGAGCGGATTTGAAGACAGACAGTCAATCAGATAAAGAATAGTTTGCGGCACACGTTTAGTTCAGCGAAGTTAGAACTCGACGGGTGGCCATGCAAGGTTCCTCACGAACCCCAAGTACAATCAGTCAAAGAAGTAAAGCACGTCTGCTACCGCTATACGCTTACCAGTGGCACAATAATATTGAGTCACTAAAATGAAGAGAATGTTAATCAATGCCACGCAGCTCGAGGAGTTGCGTGTTGCGCTGGTTGATGGTCAGCGCTTATACGATTTAGACATCGAAAGCCCAGGTCATGAACAAAAGAAAGCGAATATTTACAAGGGTAAAATCACCCGCATCGAGCCTAGTTTAGAAGCCGCTTTCGTTGACTACGGTGCTGAGCGCCACGGCTTTTTGCCTCTCAAAGAAATTGCCAAAACCTACTTCCCCGATGGTTACACTTTTAATGGCCGCCCCAACATCAAAGATGTTGTCCGTGAGGGTCAAGAAGTTATTGTCCAAATTGATAAAGAAGAACGTGGTCAGAAAGGTGCTGCTTTAACCACCTTTATTTCATTGGCTGGCAGTTACTTGGTGCTCATGCCCAATAATCCACGCGCTGGCGGTATCTCACGTCGAATCGAGGGAGAAGAACGCTCCGCTCTCAAAGAAGCGCTGAGTGAAATTAATGTTCCCAAAGAAATGGGGCTTATTGTACGTACCGCAGGTGTCGGTAAGTCAAAGGAAGAGCTCGAGTGGGATTTGAACGTTCTCATTCATCACTGGACGGCTATTAGCGAAGCGGCACAAAAGCGCCCCGCTCCGTTTCTAATCCATCAGGAAAGTAACGTTATTTTTAGAGCATTACGTGATTACCTTCGCCGTGATATTGGTGAAGTGCTCATTGATAGCAAAAAAGTATTTGAACAGGTTCGCGACCATATTCAGTTAATTCGTCCCGATTTCGTCAATCGCGTTAAATTGTACGAGGGCGATGTACCTCTGTTCAGTCACTACCAGATTGAAAGCCAAATAGAGTCGGCGTTCCAACGCGAAGTGCGCTTGCCATCCGGCGGTTCTATCGTGATTGACCCGACTGAGGCGCTGACGTCCATTGATATTAACTCAGCGCGCGCAACCAAAGGTGGCGATATTGAGGAAACGGCATTCCAAACAAACCTCGAAGCCGCTGAAGAAATTGCACGCCAATTGCGTCTGCGCGATGTTGGTGGCTTAGTCGTTATCGACTTTATCGATATGACACCAACACGTCATCAACGTGAAGTTGAAAACCGTTTACGCGACAGCCTTGCACATGATCGCGCACGCATTCAAGTCGCAAGAATTTCTCGCTTCGGCTTGCTCGAAATGTCGCGCCAACGCCTGCGCCCTTCGTTAGGCGAGTCTGCCAACGCCATTTGCCCGCGTTGCAGTGGTCAAGGCACCATCCGCTCAAGTGAATCTTTAGCACTATCGATCTTACGCCTCATCGAAGAAGAAGCAATCAAAGACAATACCGTGCAGGTTCAAGCGCAAGTCCCGGTGTCGGTTGCGACCTTCTTACTAAACGAAAAGCGTGCTTCAGTTATCAAGATCGAAGAGCGCCATAACGTAAAAGCCGTTATTATTCCAAACCATCATATGGATACACCTCATTTTGAGGTTGTCCGTATCCGTGATGACGAAGTGCCAGAGGCGGCAAGTTTTAATCAGGTGCAAAAACCGGAGCAACAAGAAGAAAGCGTTGCGATAACGCTGACTAAAGAGCGTCAACAGCTTGAAGAGCCAGCGCTTAAAGGCTTACAAGCACCGACGGCGCCACCGGCACCTACTCCACAGTCACAACCTAAAGCTAAAGCGGGTTCTGTCTCGCTACTGAAACGTATTAGTCAGTGGTTGAGTCAATTATTTGGTACCGATGAAGTTGAAGAAAAGCAGCAGCCTAAGCCGCGTAACAACAATAATCAACGCCGTGGCCGCAATAATAACCAGCGTCGCAACAATCGTAACAACGGTCGCCGGAATAATAATCGCTCAGCGAATAATCGCGATAGTGACAAACCAAACACGAACACAGACAGCAAACCTCAGGATAAGTCGAAAACTGAAAATGAACGCTCCAACTCAGAGGGTCGTGCTAATTCGAATCGTCGCAATCGTCGTGGTCGCAATAGAAACCGTAATCAACACCAGAACGCATCAGCTAACAAAACGAGTGAAACTGTCACTAATCAAGCTGAAGAGCAAGCTGTTGAAAAGTCTAAAGGTGAGACTCAAGACAAACGTGAGTCACAGCCTAAAAAGCGCCGTGAACCAAGAAAACTAGAGCGTTCGGTGCGTGTTAAAGGTGATCAGACTGAAAATCCAACGGCAAAAAAAGATGTGGCAAAATCAGCTGAACCTGAGCAAAGCAAGGCAAAACCTGCTAAGCAAAAGCAGAAAGTGCAACAAACTGAGGTTGTAGAGCAACCCAAAGAGGTAACAGCGTCAAACGAAGCAAAACCTCAGGTCGAGTCAGCACCGACCGATGACGTAATTAAGCAAAAGGTCATGGATCCGCGTATGCAGGCGGCTGCAGAAATTGTTAAGCAAGCAGCAGATAGCAACGACAAAGCGCCGCAGCAAGATCCGCAAGAAACGCCTAAGGAAGCAACTAACGCAGCTCAACAAGAAAGCACGAACGTTGCTACAGGCAGCGAATCAGAGTTGCCTGAGGAACCGGTCGCGGCTGATGTTGATGAACCTGCTCGTGATATTGAGGCGGATACGACAGCAGAGTCAGAAAAGTCACCGACGGTCGCAACTGAGCACGCTTCTGCACCGGCTGCATCACCGACAACGGAACAAGCACCTAAAGAACGCAACCGTTCACGGCGCTCGCCTCGTCACATGCGAGCAGCGGGCCAACGTCGTAAGCAGGAACGCGAAATGAGTCAGCAAAGTAAATCAGTGACTACACCGGTTATTCCATCTACGATTACCGGCGGCAAAGCGTTTGCTCAGATGACAAAGGCGTCAGCTCAACCTCGAAACTCGGAGTTTAGTGCTTTATCGATTGCATCGGCTGAAACTCGCATGCCGTTTGCTAAATCAGAGCGTGTGGCATCTTTCGCTTCGGCGACCCATTCCGCGCACGCTGTGATGACAAAATGCACGAGCAATTAACCCGTCGTTGAAGGTTAAATATGAGAAAGGCTGCAACTATGCAGCCTTTTTTTTAGCTTCGTAATGTGTACAGCCTACTCGATAGTTAGTCGATCTCGGTTTTTATCGAGCGTGCGCTGACCAATCCCCTTCACCTCAAGTAATTGGTCAATATTTTTGAATCCACCTAACTGCTCACGAAATTTAACAATATTTTCAGCTTTCGATTTCCCCACGCCAATCATAGCCACGGCTATTTGATCAGCCGTCGCTGTATTGATGTTTAACTTCTCGTACTGACTTTCGGCAGCTTGCACATAAGGCATTAACGGCGAACTCATTGGTGTAGGTGCAGCTACTGCCGCTTTACCCATTGAGAGACCTGAGAGCACAACTACTGCTGTGGGTATTAGAAATTTACGTAACATTGATTTCTCCTCTTGCTACGCTGATCGATTCAGCGCAACAAGCATAGTGAAAAGGAGAAAACTTTGCGGGTCTTTTTAGGGAATTACGTCATTACCTCGATAGAGAAGCAATAATGTCTGACACTGCCTGAGCGGGATCGCTGGCTTTTGTAATCGGGCGTCCTATGACCATGAAGTCAACGCCTGCTTGTTGCGCTTGCTGGGGCGTCATCACTCGCTTTTGATCATCCTGTTTGCTTCCTTTGGGACGGATACCTGGTGTCATAAGTTTAAAAGACTCACCCAATGTAGACTTAAGTATTTCAGCCTCTTGTGCTGAGCAAACAACGCCATCTAAGCCCGCACTTTGAGTCAGTTTGGCTAATGCCATCACCTGCTCTTGAGCATTTCGGTGCACACCTATTTCAGTCAGGTCCTCATCCGTCATACTGGTAAGCACAGTCACGGCAATGAGTAGCGGTTGGTGAGACTCTTTTTCCAAGGCTTGTTTGGCGGTAGCCATCATCTTTCGCCCGCCCGAGGCATGAACGTTAACTACGTCCACACCGAGTCTTGCCGCCTGCACAACCGCTTTTGCGACTGTGTTCGGTATATCATGAAACTTAAGGTCGAGAAAGACTGAAAAACCATGTTCAACCCAGTTTTTAACTAACTCGGGTCCTGCCGCGGTGAATAACTCTTTGCCGACTTTGAGTCCAACTGATTTCGCATCCAGTTGTTCAGTGAGACGATTAGCCTCTTCTGCAGTTTCAAAATCAAGTGCAACGTAAATCAAAGGTAAGCTTTTATTATTCACCGTCTAATCCTTTAATGGGTTTAGTGGAACCCCATGTTTTACACGAGGGGCATTGCCAATAGAGGGTTTGTCCAGAGAAGCCGCACTGGCGACAGGCATAACTCGGGCGTTGTTTAATATGCTCAGCAACCATTTTTTGCAACATGCGCAAGCTCTCCCGAGCATTGCCTACATCTGCTGCACGAATGTGAAAGTCCATAAGTTGATGGAAACCTCGCATGGTTGCATGTTGTTCCATCGCTGAGCGAATAAAGCGTTCTGCCGCATCACCGCCTTGATTCTCAAACAGGTATTCGGACAATTCAATGACCGCACTCGTACCTGCGTTAGCGGCCACACATCGATTAAGGAACTCAATGTAGCCGGCTTCATCCTGTAAACTCATGTAACATGCTTTCAGAGGCTGCAATACATCACGTATAAACTGTTTATCTTGTTCAAGCACATACTCATAGCTATGAATGGCCTCTCTGAGTTGGTCTCGCCCAGCGTAAATTTGGCCGAGCAATATACTCGCTCGCACGCACCGCTTATCGTATTTCAGCGCCTTTTTACAATATTTGATTTGCTTCGAAACCGATTGCTCAGTGAGAGACAATTCACAATATAGCTGCCCTACCACAGCTTCGATGTGATCATCACGATTTAACCTTAGAGCGACTTTTATCGCCTTATCCCAATCATGGGTTGCTTGGAAGAGTTCGAGTAAATAGTGTCGGCTTGCAGTTCTAAATAGCTTGTGATTTTGCAACCGCGAAAACATTTGTTCTGCGCGGTCATAAATACCCGCTGATAAGTAATCCTTACCCAGTTCAAACATCGCATTCAGTCGATCGTATTCGGTAATATTACTTCTATTGATAAGGTTCTGATGGATTTTAATTGCACGTTCGACTTCGCCACGGCGACGAAATAATGTACCTAACGTCCAATGAGTTTCAAGCGTGTCGCTATCAACGTCAAGCAGTTCGACAAATAGATCAACCGCCTTATCAGGTTCATCAGATAGCAGTAGGTTAAGACCCGCTGCATACTTCTTAGAAAACTGTTGCTGTTCTTTGCGCTCTTCTGAGCGCACACTATTGCGTCCCATGAACCAACCATAGGCAGCTGCAACAGGAAGAAGTAAAAACAGCAGCTCTAACATAAACGATTACGACTGCTTTTCACGTGATTCAGTCGCCTTATGCTCGGCTCTTTTTAAGCGTCTCTCAAGCTTAGCATTACGCATTCGCCACTTTACACCATACAGCACTAGCAAAATGAGACCTATGGAAAATCCAACGGCAAGAAAAATGGCCGCTAAACCAGCGACAGAAAAGTCAGTTTTTGCTACAAGAAAGTTTACACTCACCACCGTTGGGTTCTGTGCACCAAACGCGAGTGCTAGCAAAAACAAGAGGATAATGGGAACTAATATTAATATCCGTCTAAGCACGTTCCGAACCTCATATAAATAAAAACGGCATGCTAGTATAGCATGCCGTTTTCAACGAACGAACGCAAACTAATTAAAATTGTCGACGCGCTCCCGTAATTCTTTACCCGACTTAAAGTGAGGAACGTACTTACCATCCAACTCAACTTGATCACCCGTTTTAGGATTACGTCCAATTCGAGGTGCTCGATAATGAAGCGAAAAGCTTCCAAACCCACGAATTTCAATGCGCCGACCCTTTGCTAAACTTTGAATCATCTGTTCAAGAATATCTTTCACAGAAGACTCTACCGTTCGCGGAGGCAGGTCCGAGAACTTCAGTGTTAATTTCTCAATCAACTCCGACTTTGTCATCTTACCTACCTCCTCGCTAAAGGTTTAATTAATCGTCGGTCTTAGCCGCTTTGAACGCATCAGCCATAGCGCTGTTGATACCAGAGCTTTCTTGCTGTTTGTTCACTTGTTCAACGGCTTCTTTCTCTTCAACTTCGTCTTTCGCACGGATAGACAAGCTTAACGTACGGTTCTTACGATCGACGCCCATGAAGCGCGCTTCAACGCTATCGCCAACGCTTAACTCAGTGCTTGCGTCTTCAACGCGCTCGCGTGAGATGTCCGCTGCACGGATATAACCTTCAACGCTGTCTGCTAATTCAACTTTAGCACCTTTAGCGTCTACTTCAGTGATAGTACCGTTTACGATAGAACCTTTCTTGTTCGCTGCCAAGAAGTTGTTGAACGGATCTTCTTCAAGCTGTTTGATACCTAAAGAAATACGCTCACGCTCTGCGTCGACTTGCATCACAACCGCAGTGACTTCTTCGCCTTTCTTATAATCGCGGACCGCTTCTTCGCCAGTCGCGTTCCAGCTGATGTCTGAAAGGTGAACCAAACCGTCGATACCGCCTTCTAGGCCAATGAAGATACCAAAGTCAGTGATTGACTTGATCTTGCCAGAGACTTTATCGCCTTTGTTGTGGTTCTTAGCAAACTCTTCCCAAGGGTTAGGTTTACACTGTTTAAGGCCAAGAGAAATACGACGACGTTCTTCGTCAATTTCAAGGACCATAACTTCAACAGTGTCATCCAAGTTAACCACTTTAGAAGGATGAACGTTTTTATTCGTCCAATCCATTTCTGACACGTGTACAAGACCTTCAACGCCTTCTTCGATTTCAACGAAGCAGCCGTAATCAGTCAAGTTAGTCACGCGGCCAGTCAGGCGAGTGCCCTCTGGGTAGCGGTTTGCGATATCCGCCCATGGATCTTCGCCAAGCTGCTTAAGACCAAGTGATACACGAGTACGCTCGCGATCAAACTTAAGTACTTTAACAGTGATTTCGTCGCCCACATTAACGATTTCGCTTGGGTGCTTAACACGTTTCCAAGCCATGTCGGTAATGTGTAATAGGCCATCTACGCCGCCAAGGTCAACGAACGCACCGTAATCGGTAAGATTCTTAACGATACCTTGAACTTCTTGACCTTCTTGCAAGTTCTCAAGAAGCTCTTCGCGCTCTGCACTGTTTTCTTTCTCGATAACTGCGCGGCGAGAAACAACAACGTTGTTACGCTTCTGATCAAGCTTGATAACTTTGAATTCAAGGTCTTTGTTTTCAAGGTGTGCAGTTTCACGTACTGGACGTACGTCAACCAATGAACCTGGCAAGAACGCGCGAACGCCACCCAGATCCACAGTGAAACCACCTTTAACTTTACCAGAAATGATACCAGTAACAGTTGCGTTATCTTCGTATGCTTTTTCCAGCTGCAGCCAAGCTTCATAGCGCTTAGCTTTTTCGCGTGAAAGAATTGTTTCACCGAAACCGTCTTCAACCGCGTCTAACGCTACGTCGATCTCGTCACCTACGGTGATTTCAAGTTCGCCGTCAGCATTACGGAATTGTTCGGCAGGGATAGCACTTTCAGATTTCAGGCCTGCGTCGACTAAAACAAGATCTTTTTCGATCGCAACGACAGTACCTTTAACGATAGAACCCGGACGAGTTTCGACTTCTTTCAGGCTCTCTTCAAACAGCTGTGCAAAATTTTCTGACATATGTATTAACTTCACTTTTTAGATGACATCCACTGGACATCCTGTTCAGCGGGGTTATTAAATTCACCTGCACGTATCCTTACAGCAGGTCCCTAAATAGCTCGTCTTAATGACCAGCTAGCTAGTTTGTGACAGTTTGCTATGTGCAAACTCCATAACCGAATCGACGACTTCCTCTATGCTTTTGTCACTTGAGTCGATGTACAAAGCATCTTCGGCCGGTTTAAGCGGTGCGACAGCACGATTTGTGTCGCGATCGTCGCGCTCTTTAATTTCGGTTATTAATTGGTCAATGTTAGCATCAAAACCTTTTTCCTTCAATTGCAGGAAGCGACGTTGTGCACGCTCCTCAGCAGAGGCGGTCAAGAATACTTTGGCTTCAGCATCAGTAAATACCACTGTGCCCATGTCTCGTCCGTCGGCAATCAGGCCTGGAAGCTCTTTGAAACCACGTTGACGCCTTAACAACGCTTCTCTAACCCTTGGTAACGCAGCGATCTTAGATGCCATGTTACCCACGCTTTCAGTGCGAATTGTCAGGGTTACATCCTCACCTTCTAAGATGATATGCGTTAGGCTTTTGTCTTCCTCGGCTTCGAATTTCACATCTAGGTGTGAAGCTAACGTGACAAGTTTTTCTTCTTCTTCGGGCCTAAAGTCGTGATGAATCGCGGCTAATGCCAAAACACGATAGATTGCGCCACTATCAAGAAGGTGCCAGCCTAATTTCTCGGCCAACAAACGGCTCACTGTGCCTTTGCCTGAGCCACTTGGCCCATCGATTGTAATTACGGGTACGCGAGTCGCCATAAATTCCTCTATTTGCCCTGCTCTTTGCAGATTTAAGCGCGCAATTATACTGATTTGTGAAAATTTTGCATCTTTTGTCACGCGCCGTTTACATCAAAGTTTGATGTAAGACTATATTTTAATCGTGACAAAGCCGTGAAAACTCATCAAAAAATTGCGGATAGGTCTTCGAGCAGCATTGAGGATCGTTGATGCTGACGCCTACCGGAGAAAACGCAATCAAGGCACTACACATCGCCATGCGGTGATCATCATAGGTATCTAGCAAAGCATGTTGCCAATGCGCTGGAGCCATCACTGATAAATAATCTTCGCCCTCTTCCACCTGAGCGCCGACTTTACGCAATTCAGCCGCCATCGCCGCCAATCGGTCGGTTTCTTTTACGCGCCAACTGGCGACGTTACGAATCACCGTCGTTCCTTGAGCAAATAATGCCATAGGAGCGAGCGTCATTGCGGCATCAGGCAGATCATTGCAATCCACATCGATGGCTTTCAATTCAGTGCTCCGGGATACACGAATTGCGTTATCCAACATCTCGACGTTTGCTCCCATTTGCTGCGCTAGTTCAGCAAAATGTACGTCGCCCTGAATTGAATTTTTACCCACGCCATAAATCGTGATTGGACCACCACTAATTGCTGCCGCGCCGATCCAGTAGCTCGCTCCGCTTGCATCACCTTCAACAAAGTAACTGCCTGGCGAACGATAGCTCTGGCGACCGGGAATTTTGTAATGACGGTCACTGTGTTTATCAATTTGAATGCCAAAATCACGCAGCATCGATAAGGTGAGTTCGATATAAGGAACCGAGATAACCTCGTTCACTAATAACAATTCGCTGTCGTCAGCAAGCAAAGGTAAAGCCATCAACAACGCCGAGATGTATTGACTCGACGCGCTACCATCAATAGTCACCTCTCCGCCCTTAAAACCACTCTCGATAGTCAACGGTAAGAAACCGGGTTCTGCATGACACTGAATGTTTGCGCCGGCCGCGGTTAAGCTGTCAATTAGCGCCGCGATTGGGCGCTCGCGCATGCGCGCATTGCCATCAAGCCGCATCACTTGCGTGTTGCTCAATGAGGCGGCAAGCACAGCGACAAGAGGACGGACGGCAGTGCCTGCATTGCCAAGATAGAGTTCGTTATGAGCGGGTTGCCAACGGCCACCACAGCCTTCGACTTGGTATTCGGAGGGATCCAAATCACTGCGTTTAACAGATACGCCGAGTGTCGTTAAGGCATCGATCATGCGCGCCGTATCATCACTTTCAAGCACATTCTTTAAGGTCACAGGTTGGCCACACAATGCCGCCATCAGCAGTGCACGGTTTGAGATGCTCTTCGAACCCGGCAGTGTAACCGTGCCGCTACACGCTGAACGCGGTGCAAGGTGTAGCGGATCAGGTAAATTCAACAACGTAATACCTTTATTTAACAATGCGCTCCATTGCTTCGATGAACGCTTGGTTCTCTTCTGGCAGACCGATACTTACACGCAGATGATGAGGTAATTCGTAGCCTGCGACTGGACGTACAATCACGCCTTCATGCAATAACTTTTGATAAATATCATCAGCGTCCGATCCCACTTCAATAGTAAGGAAGTTGCCGTACGAAGGAATATAATTGAAGTTGTGTTGCTCGCAAAAGCGAATCAACTGCTGCATCCCCTGTGCATTAACGCGCACCGCTTCAGCGAGATAATCATCATCGTCTAATGCCACTTCCGCCGCTTTCAATGACAGCGCATTAACATTAAACGGTTGGCGAATACGGTTCATTAAGTCGGCAATCGCCGCAGAGCTCACCGAAAAGCCAGCACGTAACCCTGCAAGGCCATAGGCTTTTGAAAAGGTGCGTGTCACAACCAAATTATCGAATTCAGCTAACCACTCAATTGAAGGCGCGCGCTCGTCATTCGGAATATATTCGTAATAGGCTTCATCAAGCACAACCAAAACGTTATCAGGTACTTGTTTGACAAAGTCATACAACGCATTTGTCGTCAAAAAGGTGCCCGTCGGATTATTTGGATTAGCGACGAATATCATCTTCGTTTTCGGTGTTATCGCCGCGAGCATCGCATCGAGATCATGCCCATAATCTTTGGCGGGAACCGCGACCGGTGTTGCCCCAATCGCTTTCGTCACCAGTGGATAAACAACAAACGCATGCTGAGAGAAAATGACTTCGTGCTGGTCACTGACAAAGGTACGCGCTAATAGCTCGAGTACGTCATTTGAGCCATTGCCTAAGGTCACTTGATTTGTCGCTACCGAGAACTTGTCAGCAATTTTGCTTTTAAGATAAAAGCCATTAGCGTCCGGGTAACGAATCAAATCATCGATTTCACCCTGGAGGGCTTGCTTGACACGAGCACTAATACCCAACGGATTCTCATTTGAAGCCAACTTAACGACTTTATCTAAGCCTAGTTCACGCTGCAGTTCATCCATTGGTTTGCCCGCTTGATAGGGTTGTAACTCCCTAACGCCGGGGTTTGCCATCTGGGTTGCATCAAACTTTGCCATGCTCATTCCTTCTTTTGTTCTTTTATTTTGATAAGCAGATTTAGCCGTTTGTACGCTCAAATTCGCGCATAAAGTCAATCAACGCCTCAACGCCCGCATAAGGCATGGCATTGTACAGGCTCGCACGCATGCCACCGACAAATCGGTGACCTTTGAGACCGACTAGGCCTGCCTGATGAGCTTGCTCTAGAAAGTGCTTGTCGAGCTCATCGTCAGCTAATTGAAAGGGTACATTCATAATAGACCGATAGTCAGGGTGAACTTCATTTCGATAGAAGTCAGACGCGTCAACATAGTCATACAAAGCCTTGGCTTTACGCTGGTTGAGCTCACCAATACCCGCAAGACCGCCTTGTCTTTTCAGCCACTTAAACACGAGCCCAGAGAGGTACCAAGCAAAGGTGTTGGGCGTGTTGTACATCGAGTTATCTTTGGCCTGTAACTGATAGTCCATAATCGAGCTCACCTCAGGTTGTGGTTGACCTAAAAGTGACTTTTTAACAATCGCGATAGCAAAGCCTGAAGGACCAATGTTTTTTTGAGCGCCTGCGTAAATAACCCCAAAACGGCTAACATCGAGAGGTGCAGAAAGGATATTTGAAGACATATCGGCAACGATAGGTGCCTGCACATCAGGAATATCGTGAATCGCGATACCATCCACTGTCTCATTCGGGCAATAGTGGAAGTAACGCGCATTGTTACTTAATTGCCATTCACTGGCGGGTTGGATACGTTTGCCCTGCTCTGTTTGTTGAGCTGCGCCCACAACATTAACTTGGCTCACATACTTCTCAGCCTCTCGAATGGCATATCCTGACCAAGTGCCGCAATCAAGATAATCGACAGTGTCTGTCTTTGCTGCAATGTTTTGTGGTACGGCAGAGAACTGACCGCGACCACCGCCTTGCAAAAACAGTACATGATAATCATCCGGTACGCTCAACAACTCTCGCAAGTCTTGCTCAGCTTCTTGCGCCATTTTTACGTAAGCAGGATCGCGGTGTGAAAACTCCATCACCGAGACACCTGTACCATTCCATTGTAAGAACTCTTCCTGTGCTTGCAGCATGACCTCGGCCGGTAACATCGCCGGCCCGGCCGAAAAGTTAAAGATCTTACTCATCGTTTGCCTCAGATTTATCAGACGACTGTTGTTCAGATGTCACTTCACTTGCTTCACTTTCAACAACCACATCTTCGAGATCGTCCTCGTCGACTTCATCAATGCGCTGTAAGCCAACAACTTGTTCATCGTCACCGGTACGGATCAAACGCACGCCTTGCGTGTTACGACCGACCATCGAGACTTCATTGACGCGCGTACGAACCAACGTACCTTTGTTGCTGATCAGCATGATCTCATTGCCATCTACAACTTCCATCGCGCCGACTACAGCACCATTACGTTCGCTGACTTTTATCGACACAACACCTTTAGTAGCACGGCTCTTAGTCGGATATTCCTCGACCAAGGTGCGTTTACCAAAGCCGTTCTCTGTGACCGTCAGAATCGCCGCTTGTTGCTCATCTTCGTACGTGCCCGGAACGATAAGGCTAACGACTTTCTGTCCTTCCTCGAGACGGATACCACGCACACCGGTAGCCGTACGACCCATTGAACGTACTTGGTCTTCTCTAAAGCGAACAACTTTACCGCCGTCTGAGAACAGCATAATCTCTTGCTCGCCATCGGTGATATCAACACCGATTAATTCGTCGCCTTCATTCAGGTTGAGCGCAATAATACCGCCGTTACGTGGGCGTGAATATTCAGGTAATGGTGTTTTCTTAACCGTGCCGTGCTTAGTCGCCATGATGACGAACTTATCTTCTGGATAATCACGGGTTGGTAGAATCGCCGTAATACGCTCATCCGATTCAAGCGGTAATAGGTTGACAATAGGCTTACCGCGCGAAGCGCGACTCGCCAACGGCAACTGGTAGACCTTCATCCAATAAATACGACCCCGGGTCGAGAAACATAAGATGGTGTCGTGAGTATTGGCAACCCACAGGCGTTCAACGAAGTCGTCGTCTTTCATCTTCGTGGCTGCTTTACCTTTACCACCTCGGCGTTGCGCTTCGTACTCAGTTAATGGCTGATACTTCACATAGCCTTCGTGAGACAGCGTTACCACAACGTCTTCTTCGTTGATCAAGTCTTCCATGCTGATATCGTGCGCAGCCGCGGTGATTTCGGTTTTACGTGCATCACCGAAGTTGTCACGAATTTCAACCAACTCTTCGCGAATCACTTCCATCAAACGTTCAGTTGAGCGCAAGATATGCAGGAGTTCTTCGATCTGTTTCAACAGACCTTTATATTCGTCAAGGATCTTCTCGTGCTCTAAGCCGGTCAGCTTATGCAAGCGAAGATCCAAAATAGCCTGTGCTTGCTCTTCGGTCAGGTAGTAGCTACCGTCACGAATACCATACTCTTCTGGTAGGTGTTCAGGACGCGCTGCATCCACACCCGCGGATTCTAGCATGGCCGCGACATTGCCTAACTGCCAGCCACGCGCGACCAACCCCTGCTTAGCTTCTGCTGGGGTTGGCGAGCGACGAATAAGCTCAATCACTTCATCGATATTCGCGAGTGAAATCGCCAAGCCTTCTAAAATGTGAGCGCGTTCACGCGCTTTGCGTAATTCATATACCGAGCGACGTGTCACCACTTCACGGCGATGACGAACGAACGCATCCAATACCTGATAAAGGTTGAACAGCTTAGGTTGACCTTTATCAAGCGCAACCATGTTAATACCGAACACGACTTGCATTTGCGTATTGGCGTACAGGTGGTTGAGTACCACTTCGCCCACATCACCACGACGAATCTCAATAACGATACGCATACCGTCTTTATCCGACTCATCGCGCAAGCCACTGATACCCTCAAGGCGTTTTTCTTTCACCAGCTCAGCGATTTTCTCGATCAAACGCGCTTTGTTCACCTGATATGGAATTTCACTGACGATAATGCTTTCACGACCTGACTTTTCGTCAACTTCGACCTCGGCTTTAGCACGCAAATGAATGCGGCCGCGACCTGTTTTGTAGGCCTCGACAATACCGGACCGGCCCGAGATTGACGCCGCCGTTGGGAAGTCAGGTCCTGGAATAAACTCCATCAGCTCTTCAATGCTGATTTCTGGATTATCAATCAGCGCTAAGGTGCCATTGATAACTTCGGTTAAGTTATGTGGAGGAATGTTGGTCGCCATGCCCACCGCTATGCCCGATGAACCATTGACCATTAAGTTAGGCACTTTAGTTGGCAAAACGTCTGGAATACGCTCGGTACCATCGTAGTTATCAACAAAATCGACGGTTTCTTTGTCGAGATCGGCTAACAACTGATGGGCAATTTTTTCCATCCGAATTTCGGTATAACGCATGGCTGCGGCTGAATCACCGTCAACTGAACCGAAGTTACCTTGACCATCAACCAAGGTGTAGCGCAGCGAGAACGGTTGTGCCATACGCACGATGGTATCATAAACCGCACTGTCGCCATGTGGGTGATATTTACCGATAACGTCACCCACCACACGGGCAGACTTTTTATAGGGTTTGTTGAAGTCGTTCCGCAATTCATTCATCGCGAAAAGTACGCGACGATGCACGGGTTTCAAACCATCCCGAACATCTGGAAGCGCTCGACCCACAATCACGCTCATCGCGTAATCAAGATAAGAACTTTTTAATTCATCCTCGATATTGATGGGTGAGACTTCTCTAGCCAGATCGCTCATATATGTATCCCTAAACTCAAGCTATACTTAATCGTTGTTATAATTAATCAGGTATTGTACCCGTCACGGGGTGAACACGCACCCTCTTTTTCAAAAACGTCCGCTGATGTAAACTCTATAGAAGTTACGCCAATTTGGAACCTCTAACACATGTCAGAACGAGCCTCTTTAAGTGCCCTTAGCAATAACGTTGACGAAAAAGAAATCGAAAAATTTTCCGCCCTTGCTTCGCGATGGTGGGACACCGAAGGCGAATTCAAACCGCTGCATCAAATTAATCCATTGCGATTAACCTTTATTGAACAGCAAGTAGGCGGGTTATTCAACAAGCATGTTGTTGATGTGGGTTGCGGTGGTGGTTTATTAACCGAGGGTATGGCGAGTCGTGGCGCTCAGGTAACGGGTATCGACCTTGCGCATGACTCGTTAGAAGTCGCTCGACTTCACGCTTTAGAGTCGCAACTCAGTGTCAATTACCAGCAAATAAGCGCTGAAAACTTTGCTGCGGAACATACCGCACAGTTTGATGTCGTCACATGTTTGGAAATGCTCGAACACGTTCCTGACCCTGCCGCCATTGTTGGTGCTGTATGTGAGATGGTGAAACCGGGCGGTTACGCTATTTTCTCTACGTTGAATCGTAACGTGAAATCTTGGCTGCTAGGTATTGTGGCGGCTGAGCATGTTTTACGGTGGGTGCCTAAAGGGACTCACCAGCATCAACGATTTATCAAGCCTTCTGAATTACTGCGTATGACAGATGTACATGGATTGCAAGCAATGAAGATGAATGGCATCGTATATAAGCCATTGCAAGGCTTTATGCTAGACGAGCATGATGTTGACGTTAATTACATCGTTGCACTTCATAAACCAGGCCGTTAACTCATTAGGGAACTCGCGTGAACAAACATCCGGTAGCTGCAGTTTTGTTTGACCTCGATGGTACATTATTAGATTCAGCACCGGATTTGGGCTTTGCGCTCAATCAAGTCTGTCGTGAAAATGGACTTCCGGAGATACCCGCAGAGGTATTTACGCCTGTTGCTTCGCACGGTTCTCGTGGGTTATTAGGTTTAACGCAATTGGATGAAGATGCGCTACTTGCGCTAAAACCAAGGTTTCTCGATATTTATCGCAACAACTTAGCGCTTCACAGTAAGTTATTTGACGGCGTTGAGACGTTACTGAGTTCGCTTCGCCGCAATCAGATTAAAATAGGCATCGTCACCAATAAACCTGAGTTTCTTACTCACCCTCTGATTGCGCAGTTTGAAGCACTACAAAGTATCTCGGTAGTCGTCTGTGGTGATACATTGCAAGAAGCCAAACCGTCTCCCAAACCACTTTACTACGCAGCAGAACAACTTACTGTGGATCCCAAGGACTGTGTGTATATAGGCGATGCAGAACGCGATATTGTGGCCGGGCGTAATGCAGGTATGGTGACGGTACTCGCAGAGTATGGCTATATCTCTAGTACTGACCAACCACAACAATGGTTAGCGGACTACACCATCGCTCACCCCAATGCCTTGATGGAGCTACTCGCTTTACCAAAGTAGATGTTCTAAATCGTTCATTTTTTAATAGTTTTTATGACACCTTTTTTGCATAGAACGCTTGTTTCTAAAGTCATGATTTTTTCAACTAAAAAATTATAAAATTTACACTTTCACGCAAGCCTATGCACGATAAGCGCTTGCAAAATTTCAAGCGGCTTTAAACGAATATTTACTACTAAATAGACTTGATCGATGTGCGGGTTGTATCTAGTATGCCTGTAACACATCGACTACTAGATATTGTGTTCATTTGGTGTACAGACCGAAAATCACACAATATCTTGTGGCCACAAATCTATAACAAACAGCTAAGAGTCGGCGCTAAAATGAACGAGCAACTTTTCGTTACCAAACGCAGTGGTCAACGCGAACCACTGAATTTAGATAAGATTCATCGTGTCATCATGTGGGCTGCAGAAGGCCTTAATAATGTCTCTGCTTCTCAAGTCGAAATTAAGTCGCATATTCAGTTCTATGATGGGATCAAAACAGAAGATATCCATGAGACCATTATCAAAGCAGCAGCGGACCTAATTTCAGAGGAAGCGCCTGACTATCAGTATATGGCTGCGCGTCTGGCCATTTTTCACTTACGGAAGCGTGCGTACGGCAAGTTTGAGCCCCCTCGCCTCTACGACCATGTCAAGAAAATGGTTGATGAGAAGCGTTACGACGCACACTTGCTAGAAGATTTCAGTGAGCAAGAATTCGACCAGATGGACGAGATCATTGATCACTGGCGTGACATGAACTTTTCATACGCTGCGGTTAAGCAACTAGAGAATAAGTACTTGGTGCAGAACCGAGTCACAGGTGATATCTACGAAAGTGCTCAGTTTCTTTATATTTTAGTGGCTGCTTGTTTATTCGCTAATTACCCTAAGTCCACTCGCATGGACTACATCAAGCGCTTTTATGACGCGACATCAACGTTCAAAATATCGTTGCCAACGCCTATCATGTCTGGCGTGCGTACGCCGACCCGCCAGTTCAGTTCATGTGTATTGATTGAAACGGGTGATAGCCTTGACTCAATTAACGCGACAGCCAGTGCTATTGTTAAATACGTATCGCAACGCGCGGGTATTGGTATCAATGCCGGACGTATTCGCGCACTCGGTAGCCCTATTCGCAATGGTGAAGCGTTCCATACGGGTTGTATCCCATTCTATAAGTATTTCCAAACTGCTGTGAAAAGCTGTTCTCAAGGCGGTGTACGTGGTGGCGCGGCAACGCTGTTTTATCCGCTGTGGCACCTTGAGATTGAAAACCTGTTGGTACTTAAAAACAACCGTGGTGTAGAAGAAAACCGTGTTCGCCATCTCGACTACGGTGTGCAGTTCAATCGCTTGATGTATCAACGCCTAGTCAAAGATGACTTCATCACACTGTTTAGTCCATCGGATGTGCCTGGCTTGTATGACGCATTCTTTGAAGATCAAGAAGAGTTCGAGCGTCTCTACGTCCAATACGAAAACGATGAAAATATTCGTAAGAAGCGTATTAAAGCCATCGAGCTGTTTAGCTTGTTTATGCAAGAGCGTGCGAGCACCGGCCGAATTTATGTGCAAAACGTCGATCACTGTAATACTCACAGTCCGTTCGATTCAAAAGTTGCGCCTGTTCGTCAGAGCAACCTGTGCTTAGAGATTGCGCTACCGACCAAGCCACTCAGTCACGTCAATGACGAAGAAGGTGAGATTGCGCTATGTACTTTATCAGCGTTTAACTTAGGTAAAATCGAATCGCTCAGCGATTTCGAAGAGCTCGCGGAGCTTGCCGTACGCGCTCTCGACAGTTTGCTTGATTATCAAGAATATCCCGTACCTGCGGCTTACAACGCAACAATGAACCGTAGAACGCTCGGTATAGGGGTCATTAACTTTGCGTACTATTTAGCTAAACACGGTGTGAAGTATTCCGATGGTTCAGCCAACGGTCTCGTGCACCGTACGTTTGAGGCGATTCAGTTCTATTTGATGAAAGCGTCAATGGAACTCGCTAAAGAGAAAGGCAAATGTCCTAAATTCAATGAAACCACCTACTCTCAAGGTATTTTACCGACAGATACCTATAAGAAAGATTTAGATGCGTTTTGTTCAGAGCCACTCCACCTCGACTGGGAGCAGCTCCGTAAGGACATTCAAGAACACGGCATGCGTAACTCAACGTTGTCTGCCTTGATGCCTTCAGAAACGTCGTCGCAAATCTCTAACGCGACGAATGGTATCGAACCACCGCGTGGATTTGTCAGTGTCAAAGCATCTAAAGACGGTGTGACAAAGCAAGTGGTGCCCGATTACGAAAACCTGAAAAACAATTACGAGCTATTGTGGCAGATCCCGGATAACAAGGGATATTTGCAACTGGTCGGCATTATGCAGAAGTTTGTCGATCAAACTATCTCGGCCAACACCAATTACGACCCGGGTAAGTTCAATGGTGCTAAGGTACCGATGAAACAATTACTTCAAGATCTATTAACAGCGTATAAGATGGGTGTGAAAACACTTTACTATCACAATACGCGCGACGGTGCAGCCGATAACCAATCCGACATTTCCGCTGAACAAAAGCGTCAACGTAAGCAAAGTGATCGCCCTGCCGAGGTGGTGATTGAAGAAGACGACGATTGCGCAGGCGGTGCGTGCAAGATTTAATAAGGAGCGATTTGCGTGTCTTATTCAACGTTTAACCAAGAACAAACTAATCCGTTGGCCGAACCCATGTTTTTTGGGAACTCGGTCAACGTTGCACGTTACGACCAACAAAAGCACAGTATTTTTGAAAAGCTTATCGAAAAACAGATAAGCTTCTTCTGGCGTCCAGAAGAAGTCGACGTGAGTCGTGATCGTGTTGACTTTAACAAGTTAACCGCCAGTGAAAAGCATGTGTTTATTTCAAATTTGAAATATCAAACACTGCTCGACTCGATCCAAGGTCGAAGCCCTAACATTGCGCTACTGCCTATCGTTTCGCTGCCTGAGCTCGAAACTTGGATTGAAACATGGTCTTTCTTTGAGACCATTCACTCGCGTTCCTACACGCATATTCTGCGTAACTTGTTTAGCGATCCAAGTGAAATCTTCGAGGATATCGTCATTAATGACCAAATCAAATTGCGCGCTAACGACATCTCTCGTTACTACGACGATTTGATTTTCTACACGCAGCTGTGGCAAACCCATGGCGAGGGCAAGATCACCGTAGATGGTGAAGAGCATAACGTGACTCGCCGCGAACTGAAGAAAAAACTCTTCTTGTGCATCAACTCAGTTAACGCGTTAGAAGCGATTCGTTTTTATGTCAGTTTTGCCTGTACCTTCGCATTTGCAGAGCGCGAACTCATGGAAGGCAACGCAAAAATCATTCGCCTGATTGCGCGCGATGAAAACGTGCACCTGACTTCAACTCAGCACATGATCAACCTCTGGCAAGATGGTGAAGACGACCCAGAAATGGCAGAGATCGCTGAAGAACTCGCCGACGAAGCTTATGAGATCTTCATGACAGCCGTTAAACAAGAAAAACAATGGGCCCATTACCTATTTAGAGATGGCTCCATGATTGGGCTCAATGAAAGCATGCTGTGTCAGTACGTCGAGTATATTGCCAACTTGCGTATGCAAGCGATCGGCTATGATGCGCCTTTCCCAGAGCAGCGCTCAAACCCATTGCCGTGGATGAATAAATACTTGGTATCCGATAACGTACAGGTTGCACCACAAGAAGCTGAAATCAGTTCTTACTTGGTCGGCCAGATTGACAGCAGTGTGGATGCCTCGGACTTAGGCGACTTTGACCTTTAGCGCGCCTGATGACAGCGAAACTGTTTAAAGTCAAAGTCAACGGTCAGCATGAGCTGACCGTTGACGCTTCAGAAGGCACTTTACTCGATGCCCTCGAAAAGCATCAGTTAGAGGTACATTATCACTGTAAAAGTGGCTTTTGCGGTGCCTGTCGTTCTAAACTCAAAAGTGGCTCAGTTCGCTATCTTACCGACCCTCTCGCCTATGTTCGCAAAGGTGACTTTTTACCCTGTTGTTGTGTTCCAGAATCCGACCTTGATATTGAACATTAATCTCACCGTTCGAAAAAAACGATAACCCTCATCGTGCAGATACATTGTAGAGCACCCGTGAAATATGGATAATAGAGTCAAATTCAAGGACTCGAGGTTTATTCATGTTTACAGTTATTTTTGGTCGCCCAGGTTGCCCTTTTTGTGTTCGCGCTAAAGAAGTGGCCGAGCAATTAAAATCAGATCGCGACGATTTTGATTATCGCTATGTCGATATTCACGAAGAAGGTATTACCAAAGCTGATTTAGAGAAGACCGTTGGTAAACCTGTACACACAGTGCCACAGATTTTCGTTGATGAAACACATGTTGGTGGCTTCACCGAATTTGAAGCCTATGCTAAAGAGCACTTAGGTTTATACGCCGCTTAATTCTTTTAATTAAGTGAGCAAAGAAATAAAGGCACCTCAAGGTGCCTTTATTTCGTTTATGGCTTGCTTAATTCGCTTCTCGGACACAGGGTATTTAGTCCCCAGCGTCTGCGCAAAGAGCGATACGCGTAACTCTTGAATCATCCAATAGATCTCTCGAACCTCAGTCGGCACGATACGACGATAGCGTTTAACCAAGGCATTGTAGCTCTCAGTCAATTCATCAAGCATTAATGTTGCCAGCCGGTCCTTGTTCGGATTTTCAGGTAACTTTTTTAGGCGACGCTGCAACGCGCTTAAGTAACGTTCGATATCTGGCAATCGCTCGGCACCAACCTCAGATACAAAACCGCGATAAACAAGCGACTCGACCTGTTTCTGCACATCACCACGCGATTGAATCTGATCCAATGGGATTTTTCCCTTCAGTTGCTTCTTCAGATCGTTGGAGCGGATTAAACATTGCTCAACCTGCTGCGCGATACGCTCAACGCGCTCATTCAGCTCAGCACGCGTTTTTTCTACTAGCGCGTTAAACGCGGATTCCGTGCGAACCTCATCTTCCGCTGCGACAAAATCTTGATACAGATTATCCACTGCTGCATCAATACAGTCTTGGATGAGCGCATCAACTTTACCCCAGGGATTAAAGTACATCGCCAGCTTGGCTTTATTAGACAAACTTTTCTGCAAGTATTTAATAGGTGAAGGCACTTGTTTAAGCACTAAGGCACGAATTCCTCGTGCATGCGCCAGCTCAGCCTCTTTTTGATGATCGAACATCTGAACTTGTAATTGTTCATCAGGCGTTACCGTTACCGCAGGGTATGCCCGCATTTCAAAACCATGTTGCTTTTCGCTCACCACCTTGGGCAAATCATTAATCGACCAGGTTTCCAGAGGTTCACGTTCAACTTCCTGCCCCGCTGTCTTATCAAGACGCGCCTGTACGCGACCCGATAGCGCATTCTTAAGCGCCGTGAGGTCGCGACCCTGACGTATCAGCTTCTTACCATCAAGAATTTTAAAATTCATTTGCAAGTGAGCATCAATTTGTTCGGGCTTAAAGTCACTCGGCTCCACTCGCACGCCCGTCATACGCAGTAGCTTCTTACACATGGCTTCAAGCAGACTCAACTCACCCGGTTCAATATCCGCAAATACGGCTTGAGCAAAGTTAGGTGCCGGCACAAAATTTCTGCGAATCGGCTTGGGCAATGACTTAATCAACGCGGTGATACGTTCTTCACGCAACGCGGGAATATGCCAATCAAATCCTTCATTCTCGACTTGATTGAGAATTGCCAATTGAATATTCACAGAAACCCCATCATCTTCGGCGGAGGGTTCAAAATGATAGCTCAGCGGCAATTTAAGGTTACCCTGTCGCCAAAACTCGGGGTAACTTTGTTCCGTAATATGGCTGGTATCTGCGTCAATCAAATCGTCACGCTTGAAGAACAGCAACTTAGGCTCAGACTTTGCAGCCTTATGCCACCAGCCTGCGAGCAGCTTTTCGTTATAAATTCCCTCTGGAATATGACGCTCGTACGCCTCAAATAATTCCTGTTCATCAACGAGGATATCCCGGCGGCGCGATTTTTCCTCCAGCGCTTGTACACTCGCGATCAAATCCAGATTGTGCTTGATAAAGGGCAATTGACGTTTAATTTGGCCCTGCGCCAGCCCCTCACGAATAAAAATATGTCGCGCGAGCGTGGGATCGATGGGACCAAACTGTACGCGCCGACGCGCCACCAGTATCAGCCCGAGCAACGTCACTTGCTCGTCAGCAACAACGCTGCCTTGTTTTGCCTCAAAGTGCGGTTCAAGATACTGTTTCTTAACCAAATGCCCAGCAGTCTGCTCAATCCACTCAGGCTCAACTTTGGCGTTCACGCGCGCATATAACTTTGATGTTTCAACGAGTTCAGCACTGACAACCCATTTAGGTGGTCGTCCAAATAAATGAGAGCCGGGGAAAATATGAAAGCGAGTTTGACGCGTACCCTGATACTCGTGCTTAGCATCCTTTAAACCGACTTGAGACAGTAAGCCTGCTAGTAGTGCTCGGTGCACCTGTTCGAAAGTCGCCGCTTCCTCATTGATGCGTAATCCTAACTCACGTGCCGTTTGTCGGCTTTGGGTATAGACATCCTGCCATTCACGCACACGTAGAAAATGCAGGAACTCTTTCTTTAATTGCTTACGAAACTGGTTACCTGAGAGCGCTTTCTGTTGCTCCCTTAAATAATTCCATAAGTTGAGAAAACTCATAAAGTCTGAATTGTCATCGGCAAACCGTGCATGTGCTTGATCAGACTTTTCCTTTGCATCACTCGGGCGCTCGCGTGGGTCTTGAATACTGAGCGCCGAGGTAATAATCAGCATTTCGCGCACGCAGCCCTGCTCATGTCCGGCGAGCACCATACGTGCGAGTTTAGGATCGAGCGGTAAACGTGCCAGTTGTCGACCCGTATCTGTTAACCGTGGTTGTTGTTGTTTTCGGTTGGGCGCAATCGCGTTGAGTTCTTCCAATAAGTTCAGGCCATCCTTGATAAACCGCTCATCTGGCTTTTGCACAAAAGGAAAGCGCCGGATATCGCCCAGTCGCATCGCGGACATCTGCAATATAACTGCCGCCAAATTAGTCCGCAGAATTTCAGGATCGGTATATTCTGGGCGACTGAGAAAGTCTTCCTCGCTATATAAGCGAATACAAACACCCGGTCCCACGCGACCACACCGACCCTTACGCTGATTAGCACTGGCTTGCGAAATGGGCTCAATCGGAAGACGCTGTACTTTGGTTCGATACGAGTAGCGACTCATCCGCACGGTACCGGGATCGATCACGTAGCGTATACCGGGGACCGTTAATGACGTCTCCGCTACGTTGGTAGCAATCACGACACGGCGTTGGCTGTGGGACTGAAAAACTCGGTTCTGCTCGCTCGATGATAACCGCGCATAGAGCGGCAACACTTCGGTATCACGCAATTGCAAATCGAGGATCGCTTCGGCGTAATCGCGTATTTCCCGCTCGCCACTGGCGAAAATCAAAATATCACCCGGCCCTTCGGCTTGCAGTTCTTGCACCGCGTCTAATAAACTCGCGAGGACATCGTTCTGCGCCTCAGGTTGTTCAGATGGGTCGCGATAACGCACCTCAACGGGATACGTGCGCCCACTGACGGTAAGCACCGGTGCATCATCAAAATGCTTAGAGAAGCGTTCGGTTTCGATAGTGGCGGAGGTGATAATAATTTTAAGATCCGGGCGCTTGCGACGTAGTTGGTGTAACACGCCAAGCAAAAAATCGATATTTAAGCTGCGTTCATGCGCCTCATCGATAACAATTGCGTCGTACTGTAGCAATAAGGGGTCATTTTGCAGCTCCGACAACAACATTCCATCGGTCATTAATTTGACCGCAGTGGTCGGTGCCGTCTCATCTTGGAAACGGATCTTGTAACCCACTTGCTGCTTTTGCGTATCACCCAGTTCTTCGCCAATACGCGCAGCAACACTCCGTGCGGCTAACCGACGCGGTTGCGTATGTGCGATAGTGCCTTTGCGTCCATACCCCAACTCGAGCAACATCTTAGGTAATTGAGTCGTTTTACCTGATCCCGTTTCACCTGCGATAATCACTACTGGATGTTCGCGCATGGCTGTTAAAATGCGGTCACGCTCTTGAGCAACTGGTAGTTGTTCAGGATAATCGAGTTTGAACTGTTGCTCTTGTCGCGCGAGCAAATGCAATTGCGCAGCCTCAATATCCTGCTCTATGCGTTGTTGCACATCCGTGCGCCGTTTTGCATCGTTTATCTTGACACTGCCACGCAGCCGCCCTCTTAACAGAGCGGCATCTGCTAACGTACATTCAGCCAATGCATCGGCAAATTTTTCGAGCAAATGTTTTTGTGCTTGCTTTTGTTCCGCAGTTAACGGCTTAGCTTTTTTGGGGTTACGACTCATAAACGCCCGCTTTAGTCCTCATCTTTGTAAATCGCTGTATGCACTTTGCCATTGCGAATATAACCCCGGTACATACCTTCGGTGTTAAACGGTGTTGCAATGTGACCTTGTGCATCCATAATAATGACACCACCTGTACCACCAGCTTGTTCTAAAATACCATGAATAACCGCATCACCCGCTTCTTGCACGGTTTGATTCTGATACTTAACGCGCGAACAAATATCCGCAGCCACATGATAACGAATAAAATACTCGCCATGTCCAGTTGCTGATACACCACAACTACTATTGTCCGCCCAAGTGCCAGCGCCAATAATAGGTGAGTCCCCTATTCTACCATAACGCTTAGCAGTCATCCCGCCCGTTGATGTGCCTGCACTGAGGGTACCTGACTGATCCAGTGCGACAGCGCCGACAGTGCCATACTTATAATCGAGATCAAGGTAACGCCAAGCTTGTTGTTCCGGTTGCTCACTTTTACGAATCGTTTGTTTGGCTTTAATTAACTGCTGATAACGATGTTCGGTATCAAAGTAGCTGTTATCAACCAACGCTAAGCCTTGCTGCTGAGCAAATTGTGCCGCGCCGTCGCCACTCAACATCACATGAACCGACTTATCCATAATCGTACGCGCCAATTCAATCGGGCTTTTTACCGTTTTTACGCCCGCGACAGCACCCGCATTCCCCGTCGCCCCGTTCATGATCGAGGCATCAAGCTCATGCTCACCATCCCACGTGTATACCGCGCCCCGACCCGCATTAAATAACGGTGAATTTTCCATCACTTGAATCGCATGAATCACCGCGTCGGTGCTACTGCCGCCTTGCTCAAGTACTTCGTAACCCGCCTGCAGAGCCTCTTCGAGCTTCGCGTGGTACGCTGCCTCTTGTTCTGCGGTTAAATTGGCCCGGGTAATCGTGCCTGCACCGCCGTGAATAACCAGAGCAATGGGTGACTTGTTATCCGCGGACTCATGTGTTTCAGCTTTCGTTGCCACGGTAGTGAACGTTCCCGCCAATGCAAGCGTAAGCATAGTCAGTGTTGTTTTTATTTTCATGGTTCTATCCTTAATAACGGATTCAAACTACACATTACAGGGTAATCGACACCACAATGCAATGTTTTTGGAGGTAACTCTATGCCCACTTATCGCGTTAACTACGATCATCTTGGTGCACCCGAGCAAGTCCAACTCAATGTACCGACGATTGAGCATTTAGATAGCGATCGCGACTTCCGCGACGAAGTAGCTCGTCGACTCGCTGAGCGTGTTCTACCTCATGCCGAACTGGCGGTTAATCACGATGACCACCGTAACGTCGAAGAAAAGCTCTACAAAGCGTATGACTTGAAAATCACTCACATCGAGCGGCTTTAGTTGCCGCTCTTAGCGACTTCAATATCAAAGTGCTAATATTGCAGGGCTACCAACAATGGTGTAGCCTCCAAGCCAACTAAATTGAGTCGGTATGAGACATGCAATCCGTTCCAGAAAACAATAAAAATCAACCCACCTTCTACTGGCACGACTACGAAACGTGGGGTGCACGGCCATTAATTGATCGGCCTGCACAATTTGCCGGCATGCGCACCACATTGGACTTTCAACCCGTTGGACGTCCGTTAACCATCTACGCACAGCCCACACCAGATTTTTTACCCGATCCAGAAGCGGTACTCATCACCGGGATCACTCCGCAATATGCGCTTAACCAGGGCGTTAACGAAGCCAACTTTGCACAAGCTATTGTGCAAGAGATGAGTCAACCTAATACCATTATTATTGGCTATAACAACATTCGGTTTGACGATGAAGTAACGCGCTCACTGTGTTATCGCAACTTTTATGACCCCTATGCTCATACTTGGCAAAACGGTAATTCGCGCTGGGACTTGATTGATGTGGTACGCGCCTGTTACGCGCTGCGTCCCGAGGGTATTCATTGGCCGGAGGACGAAGATGGTCGTGTGACCTTGCGACTTGAAAAGTTGACCCAAGCAAATGGTATTGAGCATGGGCAAGCGCATGATGCTATGTCCGATGTCCGAGCGACCATCGCGATCGCACAACTGATTGCAGAAAAGCAACCGAAACTGTGGCAGTTTGCCTTACAGCACCGTCATAAGAATGACCTGATGAACCTCATTAATTGGCAGCAGATTAAGCCTTTAATACATGTCTCGGGTTTGTATGGCGCCGATAACTTCTTCGTATCCGCCGTGCTGCCGATTGGTTTTCATGCTCAACGTGCTAATGCACTGATCGCTTGGGATCTACGTATTAACCCAGCAGATTTTGTGGATTATTCGACTGAGCAACTACGAGATTTGCTATTTGCCTCCCGTCAGCAGCATCAGAACAACGGAACACAACGCCCTGGCGCAACCCAGATTACGCTCAATCGTTGCCCGTTCTTAGCGCCGTTGGCAACGCTAACAGAGGAAGCACAACAACGTACTCAAATCAACTTGGCCACGCTTAGGGAGCGGACTCGTTGGTTAGCCGAGAACAGTGACTTCCGTGATCGTATCATGGCGATTTTTGATAGCGCACTCGAGCGTGGCGAACAGCCGCCTTTAGACGTTGATCAACGCTTATACGATGGTTTCTTCGACGCGCAAGATAAGCAGAATTTACAGATGATTCGTGCGATGAGACCCGAACAGTTAGCCGGTATTGAGCTTAACACGCAAGATAACCGCCTACCCGAGCTATTGTTTCGCTACCGCGCACGAAATTATCCGGCGACATTGGATCAAAGCGAGCTTCAGCGCTGGCAGCAATTCTGTCGTCAACGCCTTACCGAACCGTCCAACGGGCAGCTTTCGATAACCGAGTTTGCAGAAAAACTTGAAGGTTTGGCTCAGCAGTATCAGGATAATAAACATCGTATGCAGCTGCTGAAATCACTTTATGACTACGCACAAGGGCTTTGAACACAGTTTTGACTATATAATCGTCGGTGGTGGATCGGCTGGCTGTGTACTCGCAAACCGACTCACTGAGAATGGACTGTTCCGCGTTTTACTCTTAGAAGCTGGGCGCAAGCCGCCCGGTTTTTTCTCCACGATGCCCTCTGGCTTTGCCCGCTTTATTCATAGCCCGACCTTTAATTGGCTTTACCGCGGTCAAAGCTTCGCTCAACAAACAACCTACACACCTCGGGGTAAGGGGTTAGGTGGCTCAAGTGCCATCAATGCGATGATTTACTGCCGAGGTAGTCAACAAGACTATCAACGCTGGGCAGATGCGGCTGGCCACGAGTGGAGTTATTCTGCTTTACTCCCCTACTTTAAAAAGTCCGAAGCCAATCAGCGTGGCGCTAGCTATTATCATGGCGATCAAGGTCCGTTGAGAGTCAGCGATAAAGTCCCCTATTACCCGGTCTGTCGAGCATTTGTGGAGGCCTGCCAAGAGTTCGGGCTACCGTACAATTCTGATTTTAATGGCGACACCTTAACGGGGGTTGGTCCATTCCAATTTACTATGGCGGATGGCGAACGTTGCAGCACCTATAAAGCTTACTTAAAACCGGTGGCAGACCGACATAACTTAACCATACTGTCGGGTTACGATGTTCATCGTGTGCTATTTGATGGGCACAATGCCCAAGGTGTCGAGGCGTTTTGTGAGGGCCAAAAGCAACATTTTTATGCCAATCGTGAAGTCATTCTTGCCGCCGGTGCACTCGCATCACCTGTTATTTTGCAACGTTCGGGAATTGGTGACAGCGAATCACTTAAATCGGTGCATGTTCCGGTGGTATACCATGCGCCCGAAGTGGGTAAGAATCTTGCCGAACACGCAGATATTTGTGTCCATGTAAAAAATAGAAAACGTAACGGACTGACACTTACACCTTGGGGTTTGCTGAAACTCTTACCCGCGTTTTTTTCCTACCTAATCAATAAAAATGGACAGTTGAGCCATTCATTGGCTGAGGTAGGCGCATTTTTTGATGTGAGCGATAACGATTGGGCGAATGGCAACGAACCTAGATTTCAGTGCCACGTGTTACCCGTCATGTTTAAAGACTCAGGTTATAACTGGTGGCCCACATTAAAGCATGGCTTCAGTATTCATGTCTGTTTGCTCCGACCTGAGTCGCTCGGAAGCGTTCAAATTAACCCCGAGGATCCGTTTGGAAAACCACTCATCAATTACCGTTTTTTCGAAAATCCCAATGACTTAGTCGCGTTGACAGCGGCGGTTAAAAAGGTGTGTAGCTTACTCGAGACCGATGCCCTGAAACCATTCGTAGGTAAACGGTTGTTCCCTCGACCCTATAAACGAGATACCGAACTCGCCCAGCAAATTACCGAGGAAATCGGACTGATCTACCACCCTGTAGGTACATGTCGGATGGGTCAAGACCAGCATTCCGTCGTTGATCCACGATGCTGTGTGCGCGGAGTCAACAAATTACGAGTTATTGATGCGTCAATAATGCCAACGCCTATCAGTGGTAATACCAACGCCCCTACCATCGCTATAGCTGAAAAAGGCGCCGACTTGATTAAAGCCGACGCCTTTTAATTTTTCTCCGTTAATTACACGCGTTTATTTTTGATGCAGTTTTCCGACCTTAAATAGACGCGCTAACGCAGGGATCAAGATCAGCGCACCAAGCATATTCCAAAGGAACATAAA
This sequence comes from Idiomarina sp. T82-3, assembly GCF_001577655.1. Taxonomy (NCBI): domain Bacteria; kingdom Pseudomonadati; phylum Pseudomonadota; class Gammaproteobacteria; order Alteromonadales; family Idiomarinaceae; genus Idiomarina; species Idiomarina sp. T82-3. The sequence continues at coordinate 73,665 of NZ_LSBQ01000012.1, forward strand.
GGTGAGCAAAATCCCCATATCCGCTTGGAACTTAATCGGTGAGAAGATCCAGGTCGCAACACCAATCGCTAACGTCAATCCAGTAAAGCCAACCGCTTTACCCGTGTTCTCAAGTGCATAACGATAGGTAGCTGGCAGATCCATACCACGCTGCAAACCTTCCTTAACCTTACTATAAATATAGATGCCGTAGTCGACACCAATACCGACACCGAGTGCAATAACCGGCAAGGTCGCAACTTTAATGCCTATCCCTAACACCGCCATTAACCCTTGACTCATGACTGTTGTAAACGCGAGCGGTAAGACGATGCAGGCGACTGTGCGGAGGCTTCTAAAAGTCACTAAACACAGGAAGAGCACCACGCCATAGACCCACAACAGCATTTTGTTCTGGGCGCTCTCAATGACGGAGTTTGTCGCTGCTTCAATACCTGAGTTACCCGCCGCCATCAGCAAATCAATACCTTCTTTTTGGTAGTTCTGCTTAAACGACTCGACAGAGGCGACCACATTCTTCAATGTTTCCGCTTTATGATCATCAAGGTAAATAATAATCGGCGCCATCGAACAATCGTTATTAATCAAGCCATCTGGGATACGGCTCAACGATGCATTGGTAACAAACTGGTTACGATTTAAGGTGAACCACTTTAGGTTACCTTCGTTTATGGCAAACATACCCATTTTGGATACATACACAATCGATTTTACGTCTTGTACTCCGTTGGTGTTTTGCATGTGCCAACTAAAGCGATCCATAAACTCGAGGTTATTGTATGCGATGCATTGTTGTGGTTCGGTCGCAGCCATCACCACAAAAATATCGGTACTTGAGCTGTAGTTATCAACGATGTAGGCATTATCAAGATTGTAGCGACTATCCGGACGTAGTTCCGGCGAACCTTTATCTAAGTCACCAATTTGCATCTGCTGACCATAATAAAGGCCCCATGCCAATAACACTATCGCGATACCCAAGGCACTGTATGCCCACTTCGGTTGAGCAAACTTCTCAAAGGTACGCACCACGATGTGTTTTTCGCTTTCCGCTTTGCGGTGATACTCGACACCTTTATCAGATACCCCGAAGTACGACATCAAAATAGGTAATAAACCTAAGTTAGTCAGTACCACAACGGCTACACCGATACTGGCCGCAATCGCAAGCTCTTTTATCACAGCGATATCAATCACCATCAGCGTGGTAAAGCCAATCGCATCACTCGCCAATGCGGTTAGACCCGCAATGTATAAGCTCCGAAAAGCAAGCTTAGACGCTTCAAATTTGTCGAAACCATGCGTGCGATTGTAACCAATGGCATTAATAATTTGCACACCGTGAGAGACGCCAATAGCAAACACCAAAAACGGTACTAGCATCGAGTATGGGTTTATCCCGCTACCAATCAGGTCGATAATTCCCAGTTGCCATATTACGGCAATGATTGAGCAGCCCAGTACGGTGAAGGTACTACGCCAGCAGCGACTGTACACATACAACATAGCCAAAGTGATAAGGATCGCTAGCAAGAAGAACAAACCCACTTGCTCAGCACCATCGATCAAATCACCAATCAACTTGGCAAAACCGGTAATGTGAATACCAATTTCATCACTTTGATATTTGTCACGTACTAAGGTTTCTAAGCGCTCCGAAAATTCCCCGTAATCCAGCTTTTCGCCCGTTTCAGGATTCACTTCGTCGAGAGGGACATAAATGATGGTTGACTCGAAGTTGTTCGCAACCAAGTTACCCACCTCACCGGAGCGAAGCACATTTTCCCTCAGTTGAGCGATGGACTCTTTGCCACCATCGTAACCGTCTGGGATAACCGGGCCGCCCACAAAGCCTTCCTCAGTGACTTCCATCCAACGTACATTGGGTGTCCATAAGCTTCGTAAACCTGAGCGATTGACACCAGGAATGTAGAACACTTCGTCGGTAATTTGCTTGACCGTTTCTTGGAACTCAGGCTCAAAAATATCGCCTTGCTTATTTTCAACGGCAATACGCACCACGTTGCCAAGACTCGATAGATCCTTTTGGTATTCAAAATAATTTTGAATAAACGGATGCTGAGTCGGAATCATTTTGGTGAAAGAAGCGTCTGGGCGCACTTGAACGGCGTTGTAGCCCAGCACAAGGGTGACCGCCGCAAATAACAGTAACCAACCTAAACGAAACTTAAATAATGCCCGCTCGAGTAAAGAGGGTTTTTTATTTTCGATATTATTATCCACGCTACTCTAGCCCCTTTTCCGCTGTGTCACTTTGGGTTGTTTTTGCTGGCCAATAGTAAATACCAGAACGACTGGTCAGTACTTTTTCGCCGTTAAATTCAACCATATCGCCGAATACAGCACTACTTGGATGTGTGTGTTCAGTCACGTCGAGAGAGGGCGTAATTTCTAAAATGACACCTGAGTTACCCACGATCCATTGAGTACCTTTAGTACCCGCGTAGCCACTCATCAAGTTGGCATCCGCAGGGCTATCAATTGCGGTATAACGCTCACCTAAGTCGTCCGAGACAAAAATATTGCCACGTAGTCCATAGGTCCATAACCGACCTTGGTTATCAAAGTGAGCACCAAACAATGAACCATCGTACGGCGGTGCAACCGACGACCATGATGCGCCGCCATCTTGGCTCGCATACGCGGTACCCGCTTCACCGGCGATAAATACATTGTCGCCCTGCGTAGCGATGGCGTTTAAGTGAAAACCATTTGGGTTATCTAGACGACCACTAATAAGTTGCCAATTCGCCCCCTTATCTTGGCTGACCAACAAAGTGTTGTAAGCGCCTACCGCCAGCACATCGCCATTGGCTAGCGTTTTAATATCTAATATCGGTTTTGAAGGGCCTGTCTCTTGTTTTGCACGTTGTGCATTTTCTAAATAGAACTTGGCATCATCGAGCGCCCACTGCAAATCACCCGACTCATCACCGTCTGCGGCTATTTTTTGTTCGAGTTCTGCAATGCGTTGCTGATAAAACGCAACTTCAAGATCGAGCAGATCAAAGCCATCAAAGATACGCTGCCAAGTATTGCCGCCATCGGTCGTTTTTAATATCACGCCATGGTGACCTGCGGCATAGCCTATCGAGTCAGATTCGAAGTCGACACTGGTCAGTAACACACTGGTCGGAACATTAGCCTGTTTCCATGTGTTACTATTGAGATCTCGAGTAATGATATTGCCATGTGAGCCGACCGCAACAAGGCGGTTAGATAGCTTAGCGGTTGCAATAAGCGGGTTTTTTATAATTAGTTTGCTGCTTGCTTGCATTGCCGGCGCGTAAATCACATCAAATTCTTGCTGCGACGACACATCGGTTTCTTGTGCGAATGCAAAAGTGCTCAAAACCCCACTGAGCAACAACCCAATATGGGTTGGGGACAGACGCATGGAACCTCCTAAACAAAAAAAATGTCTTAGAATTGTATAAGGTTATATTCATTTGAAAACCTTTTTCGCATATTTTCCTGCTTTTTTTAGTGAAACTATTGTCTTACAGGTCTAACCTCTGGCAAAGTGATGTACGAAAGTAGAACAACAAGGAAATTACCCATGAATAAACTGATGCTAAAAGCGGGTGTATTCGCCCTATCAGTTATCTCCGCCAGCGTAATGGCTAAGGTCACGCCTGACCAAGCCGATCGTTTAGGCAAGGATTTAACACCGATTGGTGCTGAAAAAGCCGGTAATGCAGACGGTTCAATTCCAGCTTGGAATGGTGGTTATTCTGATGCAAGCGTTGAGATTGTGCGCGGCACGGACCCGTTCGCAAGTGACGAACCACTGTTCACGATTACTCACGATAACCTCGATCAATATAAAGACAACCTGACGCCAGGTCAGATTGCGATGTTTAATAAGTATGACGATTACAAAATGATCGTTTATCCAACGCGTCGCTCTGCAACCTACCCTGACTCACTTTGGCCAAAAATTAAAAAGAACGCAGAGAATGCTGAGTTAGTTGCGGGCGGTAATGGTATTCAAAACTTCGAAGTCACAACCATTCCGTTCCCCATTCCAGAAACGGGTGTTGAGGCAGTATGGAACCATATCACGCGTTTCCGCGGCGGTAAGGTATCGCGTAACGTAGCGCAGTTCCCTGTACTGGCAAGTGGCGACTTCGTTCCTGTTGAGTTAAAAGAGACGTTGGTATTCCCAGAGTACCTTGAATCAGGTCGTGGTCCAGATGACGACAACATTCTGTTCTATTTCTTGCAAGAAGTAGAAGCGCCTGCACGTTTAACAGGTACCGTGTTGTTGGTTCACGAAACGATCAACCAGGTTAAAGAAGGTCGTCGCGCTTGGATTTATAACGCAGGTCAGCGTCGCGTGCGTCGTGCACCTAACGTAGCCTATGACGGTCCGGGTACAGCAGCAGACGGTCTACGTACTTCTGATAACCTAGATATGTATAACGGCGCCCCAGATAAGTACAACTGGGATTTGAAGGGTAAAAAGGAAATCTATATTCCTTATAATAACTTCAAGATCATGGATCCTGAGCTCGATTATGATGAAATCATCCAAGCGGGCCACATGAACCAAGACTTGATTCGTTATGAAAAGCACCGCGTTTGGGTTGTCGAAGGTACATTGAAAGATGGCGAACGCCATATCTACTCAAAACGTACTATGTATCTTGATGAAGACACGTGGACAGCGTCTATCATTGACCACTATGATGGTCGTGGTGAACTCTGGCGCGTCGGTGAAGCGCTTAATACTCAGTTCTATAATCAGGACGTGCCTTGGATGGCAGCCGAAGCATTGTACGACCTTAACTCAGGTCGCTACATCTCATTGGGCTTAGGCAATGAAGAGAGTGATTACATGGATTGGGACATTGAACCTAACCGTAATGACTTTACTACTAACGCATTGCGTCGCACGGGTTTCCGTTAAGCCGTACGCTTTGCAAGCATCAGAAAAGGAGGCATCAGCCTAATGCCGATCAGTTAAGAAATTTTCAATGATCGGTTGACCGATCCGGCAGAGTCTTCAAAATCCATAGTCAGAATTTCTGGCTATGGATTTTTTTAT
>NZ_LSBQ01000013.1:0-68144 GCF_001577655.1 Idiomarina sp. T82-3
AACGGCACTATCCACGAGCAATAAAAAGGCGACCGCAACGTTATCCGATGCGGTCGCCTAGAAAAAATGCTAGTCGTTAGCTTAACTGACAAGCATTAGGCATCAGCCTCCTTTTTTATTATTCCCAATCGCCAGCTAATTTATCTAATCGTACCATCAAGCTTGAAGTGTCCCAGCGTGAGCCACCGAGGCTTTGCACTTCAGCATAGTATTGATCAATCATCGCAGTCGACGGCAGCGCAGCTCCGTGGCGGTTAGCCTCTGCAATCGCAATACCCAAGTCTTTACGCATCCAGTCAACGGCAAAGCCGTGATCATATTCTTGGTCCCACATGGTTCTGTACCGGTTAACTAACTGCCAGGAGCCAGCAGCGCCAGCGCCAATTGCATCGACCAATGCATCGGGGTCAAGACCAACTTTTCGTGCCAAATGCAGACCTTCGGCGACGCCTTGAATGACGTTGGCAATGCACACCTGATTAACCATTTTAGCAAGTTGACCCTTGCCGGCTTCACCCATACGAACGATTTTCTTCGCATAGCAGTTCAATACAGGCTGCGCTTTATCAAAGGTTGCTTGTTCACCACCGACCATGGTTGTGAGAATGCCCTTCTCTGCGCCTGCTTGGCCGCCAGAAACCGGAGCATCTAAGAATTCACCTTGATGTTGTGTAACTGCCGTATCGAGCTCACGCGCAAGATCGGCCGATGCCGTCGTATGGTCAATAACGATTGCGCCTGACTTCAACTGCGCGAGTAAGCCGTCCTCACCATAAAAAACGCTACGCACATCGTCATCATTACCCACGCATACCATCACAAAGTCTGCATCAGCCACCGCTTGAGCGGGTGTATCGGCACGACAGCCTTGATACTCATTGACCCACTGCTCGGCTTTGCTCGATGTGCGGTTATAAACACAAACATCAAACCCTTGTTGCTGAAGGTGCCCAGCCATTGGGTAGCCCATCACCCCCAAACCAATAAAACTACAGCGTTGTCCCATACGTTTTCTCCCTTTACTTGTCCGGCTTGCGGATCAACCAATGTTGATAACGACCTAACTCTCGAAACGGTGATTGTTGATTATATTCCATTTCAAGATCCAACAACTCGTCATAGCGTTGCTGGTGCTCGACTTCGCGCAGATAGTCATGAAAACAGCGCACGCCAGTTTTAGTATCCACCTGCAAGCCCGCCTCTGTGAGCCACTTTTCAACATCCTGAGGTCTGCGCGGCTGTTGAGGACTTAAACGGACCGTTTTTTTAACTTTTAAGCCGCGCGCGATATAATCAAAGTTACCATAGACCGCATTTGCCATTAATTGTGCATCGCGATTATAAAACATTAAGGACAAAGTTCCGCCAGGCTTAAGTAATTGAGATAAGCACTGAATTGCCTGCTCACCGTCTTCAACCCATTCGAGTACCGCGTGGCATAACACCAAACTGAACTGTTGGTCAGGTAACTGCGCTGTGAGCGCTTCGAGTGGAGCCACGATGTACTGAGCTCTTCGTGTTAAACCCAATTGCTCATGATTTTGTTGTGCTTCTTCGACCATATCGGCAGCAATATCAGTGTGAATCACCGCATGCCCTTTCGTAAGAAACCATTCATTCACTTGGCCTAAGCCTGCGCCAACATCCAATATTGTTCGCTTAGGCCCATCAATGAATGGCGCTAAGTCACGCTTCAACACAGCCATGCGCAGTCGGCCCTTGGTCGAACCGTAAATATTTCGGGCGAATTTTTGACTGATACCCGTGAAATCGCCACGTGCTTGTTTTTTATTCATGCAGGGTTATCGATATCGACAAAGCTCACGTCGAGGTTAAATTGCTGTTCCAAATGTTCGCCGAGTGCTTTGGCTCCGTAGCGTTCGGTCGCATGATGCCCAGCGGCGAAAAAGGCAATCCCCTGCTCGCGAGCACTGTGCACCGTTTGTTCTGATACCTCGCCGGTGATAAATGCATCAACACCGAGTGCGGCCGCCTCGTCAATAAAGCCTTGCCCACCACCTGTGCACCATGCCAGCCGCCGAATAGGTTGCTGACACGGAACATAGCACGTTAAATCGCGGTTGAGCTTTTCGATCAACGCATCCGCCAACTGTTCGCTTGTGTGGGGTTGTTCAACATGACCGTGCATCAACACATTGCCAGGATCGCTCGGGTTAGCCGTACCGTCGATTGACCAACTCATTAGCTTGGCCAATTGCGCGTTGTTGCCCAATGAAGGGTGGGCATCGAGTGGTAAATGATAGGCAATCAAATTGATATCGGCTTCCAACAACGCCTTAATACGACGTTTTTTCATCCCCACAATAGGTTGATGTTCGTTTCTCCAGAAGTAACCATGATGCACTAATAAGGCATCAACGTCGGCAGCAACGGCTGCATCGACCAATGCCTGACTCGCAGTAACACCTGTCATGATACGCTTTACGTGCGATTTGCCTGCCACTTGCAAGCCATTGGGGCAAAAATCCTTTATTTGACGTGCTTTTAACAACTCATCTAAATAGTCAGTGAGCTGACTTACTTCAATTGTCATTTATTCACCTACTTTTACGGCGTGTTTGCGACTTATTTTACCTTAAATTAGACATAAATCCGAAAAAACGGTATAACCAATCAGGTAGATTACTTTTTAATCGTTTCTGTTAAATTTTTATAATCGAATAGGGTTTGATTAATGAGCAAACTGGATAAAGAGAAAGTTCTTGCAGATTACACCGCAGCTTACAAGAAAGCACACGGTAAGGCGCCATCCATTGAGGCAAAAAGCGGTTGGTACAGTGTAAACGGTGGTAAAAACGTTCGTTTAGCTCAGCTTGCGGAAGAAGCAGAGTCACTTGCTGAGGGCTCAGGCACGCCCGCAAAAAAAGAGAGCAAACCCAAAGCAGCGGTGTCCAAATCAGCGCCCCAAAAAGCTACCGTAAAATCAAGTGGCAAAGGCGGATTAACGGCAAAAGAGCTGTGGCAACAGAAATTGCAACAAAAATCCGGTCGCTGTCGCTTCCCCAGAGGGTCTTAATGGAACTAAAAAACCAACCTTTCGGTTGGTTTTTTTATTTATAGCACGTCGGGATTTTTACCTGCGACACGATCGATAGGGACTCGGATTTTGCGGTAGCGATACACGATAAACTCTTCACGTTTAAAGCTAATAAGCTCATCACCAAAATCAGCCTGAGATACCACATAAGAGCCATCTTTATTTTGTTGCTTTACAATACCTAGCTTACCGCAGTGGGGACCTCTTTTTACAAAAATGGTCTGACCGTTAATGCGCGGATTATTGTAAGAAAACGTCGGTCCTGCCATAAATGACTCATACACCCTAATATTCAAAGATGCTTATTATATCGACCAGCGCCCTATTTTCTACAACCATTTCTTGTAAATGCGCTACTGCTTTCCGATATAGAGCGTAATTTCACCCACGGGCAAGCCGTATTTATACATTTGCGTGCGGTTAATCATATTGTTTTCATCAACCAAGTACATCCAATCATCCAACGAGAGCGCCATCATTTCGCCATCGACTTCAACCTGTAACACGTATTCCCAGTTAAGTGCATTACCCGCTGTGGTACCAACAGCGACACCTTCAACATCCGATGCCCGCCCCTCGTAGGTGTTGGGACCCGTTTTTGTGAGCTTCCAAATACGTTCCTGTGTGCGACCGTCCGCGTAGGTGAATTGCTCGTCAAGTGTGCCTTGTTTACCATCCCAAGAGCCTTGCATTTGCACGGTAAAACGCTGAATGACCTTACCAGAGTAATCTTGCACGACACCATGAGCGACCAAATCGCCCTTAAAAAACTCCTCTAACTGTAACTTCGGTAGCTCACCTTGATACTCTTCTATCGCTGTTGAACACGCCGAAAGCGATAACAAGGCAACCACTGCCAATAGCCATTGAGATACACGCTTATTACTGTTTTCCAACCAGCTCATCTCTTTCCTCCTCAAAACGCGACTCAGGTGATAACCAAATCGCTAAAAATTGTTCAGTAAACTGACTCGAGTTAATCACACCCAAGCTTTTATCGCCTTGATAAAATGCCGCATAACCCTCTTTGGTCTCTTTCAATAAGATACAGTCATCTTCTTTGATATCAGGCCACATTTCCGAAAGCTTATCTAACCACTGCGACTGTTCCTGACTATTGAAGCCAAGTTTCTCCCACTCTTCTGACGTGGTTTCCACCAACTCCTTTGCTTCAATATCACGTAAGTAGCGCAACAATAGGGCTTTGCGTTGCTGCTTGCGTTGCGACCAGTCAAAATCGCCATCTGTCGTATAAAGGAAGGCATCGTAAACGTCCCAAAACAGCACACGGAGACGTGTTTGACCAACTTCTTTATATTCATCAGCCAATGGCTTCTTACATTCATCGATAGATTGTGCGCCGACAGCCGTGCTCAGCCCAGCACATACTAAGGCACTTGCTAAAGCTAATGACTTGGTTTTCATAGAACTAACCTCTCATTTGGACTGGCTCGCATAGCACGACAGAAAAACAACATAAAGAGTCCCCACACAACCGCGTAGACGAGTAACGTAAAGAATAGCGATTCAGCCGTCCCCGCACCGAACCCTAATCCAACATAGTAAGTAAACGGGCCAGAAACTGCGCCTAATAAGGCTGCAACGAACGGCATCTTAACGAGCCAATCCAATGCGACCGGTGCCATCGCAGCAAATCCGACCCATAACAACGCCAACCACAACGGAAAAACCGAGCCCACAAAGTCAATCGCACCGAGGCTAATGGCTATCGCCTCGAGTAATAAGCCCACAGCTAACAGTTGTGCCATTTTCTTAACGGGTATTTCAGCAATCCAGTAGCTATAGGCAAATTGGGCGATGGCCAGCACAATAGTCAGCCATAGGTAATCACTCCGTCCTGCAACTGCACTTAACCACAATAAGTTAAACAGTACGAAGCTAACGATCTTGTGTTGTAGCGAAGTTGACATAGGTCTCCTTGGAGGCGCCTTATGACGTTTTGGATGCAGTGACTTGTACTACAGATACGGTCTTTTCTAAAAATCCGCCTTCGCAATAGCCAAAATAATAATTCCACAAGCGCGAAAATCGAGCATCGTAACCAAACTGCTCTAGTTCACCGGCACGACCATTAAACCGATCACGCCAAGCCGCTAATGTCTTGGCATAACTCTCACCAAAATCTCGCACATCGCGAACCACCAACGATGTTTCTTTCTTAAATAAATCGGTCATTAGAGAGAGCGATGGTAAAAAGCCACCGGGGAAAATATGTTTCTGTATGAAGTCGACCGAGCGGGAATAACTCGCGTAACGTTGGTCAGCAATCGTAATCGCCTGAATACACATCAGTCCATTCTGCTTTAGGCGATCATTACAAACTTGGAAAAAACCAGGCAAATAACGCTTACCGACCGCTTCGATCATTTCGACCGATACCAATTTATCGTACTGACCGGTGAGGTCGCGATAGTCTTCTTTCAACAGTGTGATACGGTCTTCCAGTCCGAGCGATTTGATACGCTCCGCTACATATTGATACTGCTCTTCTGAAATCGTTGTAGTCGTCACTTGACAGCCATAATTCTGCGCAGCAAAAATTGCTAAGCCACCCCAGCCAGTGCCTATTTCTAAGAGGTGATCCCTCGGCTTCAACTCCAATTTCCGACACAGACGATCCATTTTATTCAATTGCGCTTGTTCAAGTGTCTCGTTGCCTTGTAAGAACAGAGCACTCGAGTACTGCATATTTGTGTCTAAAAAGCGGGTGTACAGCTCATTACCTAAATCATAGTGTGCCGAAATATTCTTCTTAGCTTGCGCCTTGTGATTTCGGTTGGCCCAATGACGGTATTTATTAATTGGAAAGGTGAGCCAAGCGACTTTTCGCTCCAATTTATCAAGCGCGTCCATATTGCGAGCAAATACCTGGATCACTGCCGTTAAATTTGGTGTTTCCCACGCTTTATCAATAAAGAGTTCAGCCGCGCCAATACTGCCACCGGTCAACAAGCGCACATAAAATTTAGCGTCTAATACATTTATCTCAGCGCATAAGTCTGAAGACTTATCTCCATAATGACCGACCAGTTTGCCTTGTTCTTTAACAATCAACTGGCCTTCGCCTAAATGAGCAAGCAACGCCTGCGTCATACGTTTTGCTGCTTTATCTATCGAGCCGTAAGTCAGCGGTGCTTGCATTACAGTTTCGCCTTGAGACATCGATCGTACCCTTTATCTAGTCTTACTTTTTTTTGTTTTAGGATGGTCGTATATGGGAATGCGCTTGATGAACAACTTTAACGCTTGCCAATAAATTCCACCGATTATTCTTAGCGCCATAAACGGCACAGTTTTTATTACGTGTTTTATTGATTTACGGTTTAACTCACTTCTAGACAACTTCATGCCTGCGATAAACTCAGCCCTTTCGCGGCAAGCTTTTATGGTTACCGACAACTTATCAGTTGGTGGCTCGATATACCATCGATAACGCATATCCATCGGGTTGAAAGGAGAAACATGGAATGCCTTTTCGTGCTCAGGCACGGTTTCGGCCAAGTCAACAAGGTAATAGTGCCTCTCCAGCCAAGGTGTATTGCTGACCTCAGCGAGCACGTGGGTAAAGTGCTCACCCTGCTGCAGAAAATATAGGTTGAGAGGAGAGAAATAAATACCAAAGGTTCGCAGATTACCGACAAACCAGATTCGACCGCTAAGCGCTCGCGAATTGAGCTGGTTCATTTTTTCAAGCACAGCGGTTTTTAGGTCCCCTGTTGAGCCCCGTAGGTAATCATTACGTCTGAACCACAGCGGCGCAAAGCCTCGGGTACTGAGCCAGCGGCTTTGCTGGTGTACCTCGTCAAGCTCGTCTAGGCACACGCACCACTGCATAAACCGATAGTTAAACTGATGATGTTTTGGGGTTCGACGTTCATGAAAAACTTGCCCCCAATAGATACCGCTATCCATTATCTACATTAAGCTCCGGCGCAATCATATTAACCACGTCTATGGCACTGTGTACACCGTCTTCATGGAAGCCGCTGTACCAGTAAGCACCACAAAAATAGGTGTTGCGATGACCATTGATCAGGTCTCTATCTTTGCGGGCAGCCATTGAGGTTGTGCTGTATTGAGGGTGTGCATAAAACAGTTTTTTAATCACCTTGTCCGGATCAACAGCCTCACTATTATTGAGCGTAACAAGGTAGTGCGCTTGCGTCTTTAAACCCTGCAAAATATTCATGCTGTAGGTCACTGAACTTGGTTCGCGCTGCGCCGACTCACCGACCCTTAAACGATAATTCCAGCTTGCCCAGGCGGCCTTTCGAAGCGGCAACAGAGCACGGTCGGTGTGCAATACAACCTCATTTAGTTTATAGGGGATGCTACCCAAAATGCGCTTTTCGGCATCATTAGCGTCGGCTAGCAGTGCCAATGCTTGGTCGCTGTGACAAGCAAACACAACACGATCGAAGTGCTCAACATGACCATCTAAGAAGGTTAACGATGCGCCATTCTCGGTGCGTCGGACTTCACTAATATCTTGAGACAAACGAATACGGTCACTAAATTTAGCGGTTAATTTGGGAATGTAAGCGCTAGAACCACCTTCAATCGTATGCCACTGGGGTCGATTGCTGATGTCCAACAGACCATGGTTTAAGAAAAAGCGCAAGAAAAAGCCTAATGGAAACTGGTAGGCATCTTTAATACTCGATGACCAAATCGCGGAGATCATCGGTAGCAAATAATAATGCGCGACTTGCTCATCTAAATCCAGCGAATCGATGAACTCACCCAAGGTTATATGGTCGTTATCGCTATTCTCTTGTGCAGCCTTTTTTGCCGCTTCGTTAAACGTAACAATACCTTTAAGTAATCTATAAAACTTGGGTCGAAACAAGTTACGTTTTTGGGCAAACAAAGTAAGTAAAGTATGTCCGTTATACTCAAGACCTGACTCTGGATCTTGCACACTAAAGCTCATTTCAGTGTCCCGCCACGTCACACCCACTTCAGTCATTAGACGTTTGAAACGCGGATAGGTTCGGTCATTAAACACGATAAAGCCCGTATCGACACCAACAGGGCCTTTCTCATCATTGACCTCAATGGTATTTGTATGACCGCCGATATAATCGTTTTTTTCGAATACCGTCACCTCATGGTGGTCAGTTAAGTAATATGCCGTTGTTAAGCCTGCAATACCACTTCCTACAACTGCTATTTGCATTAATTTCCCTTCGACATACGTTTACTGAGCGCTACTTGCCACGCTTGAGGCAGAATAGACATGGTTTTTAACATCAATGTAAAAATGGTAGGAAAACCGATATCTCGTTTGTTCTTGTCGATACCTTTGCGGATACACTGAGAGGCATAATCGACAGAAACTCGCATCGGCATTTCAAAATCGTTAGCATCGGTCATCGGGGTTTTAACAAACCCAGGTGAAATCGAGAGCACCCGAATACCTTTAGGGGCAAGATCCACTTCGAGTGAGCGACTAATATAATGAATCGCTGCTTTTGATCCGCCATAGGCTTGAGCCCGCGTAAATGGCAATAGTCGTGCAAGACTACCTACCAACACTAATTTCGAACCTGGCTGAAGCGTCCGCAACAAACCTTGCACGCAATTCATTGTGCCTTGCACATTAACGGTAAATACCCGTTCAAAGAGCTCTGCGTCAAATGATTCAATATCCAAGTATTCACAGACACCCGCACTCAAAATGGCAACATCGATTTGATTGATTGATCCCAAAAGCTCAATTGTTTTATCGCGATCAACCGTGTCGAATTGCAACGTTTCGACATAGTCAGGGAACTCGTCTGCCAATTTTTTCAGCGCATCGGCGTTGCGCCCGCAAGCGATCACGTTATGACCCTCGCAGGCATAGTCTGCAACAAGTTGTTGACCAATCCCACTGGTAGCACCGGTGATGAGTACTTTCATGATGACACCAGCCTCTGTTTGATCTTATCAATAACAAACCCGACCAACGGTACATGCTCGTATAACATGGCACCCAAATCATAGTGGTCTTCTTGTAATCTTATTTTTTCGTCTTCAAACTGAACATGTGAAACGCCTGGCAGAATGATTTCACGACCGTTGGCGAGCTTTGGATGCGAAAATCGCATTTGCCAACTCAAGTAGGCCTGCTTATCACCAATGACTTCGTCTTCAAACGTAAAATGACAATACTCTACGTTTTCCATGGTGTGCTCAAAATAGTTGCGCAAGTCATCTCGGCCCACGACTTGGTGAATGGGATCATTAAACGCAACATCGTCATGATATATCGAGTCTAAATCATCGAGTTGATCCGTCGAAAATTCCTCGTAAAAGCTCTTAAGCTTTTCCACTAACTCTTTGTTATCCATTTTTCACCTGCTTAAACGTCGATAAAAATCGCTCACGCGCCTCGCTATGATCGACTATCGGAGACACGTACCCCGTTTTATGCTGTTTCAAATACGAATGTGGCCAATGAATATGTTTACTCGGTTCATCCGCCAGTTCTTTTATCCAAGTACGAATGTAGATTCCGTCGGGATCAAACTTCTCACTCTGCCGGACAGGATTAAAAACCCGAAAATAAGGGACCGCATCAGTACCAACCGATGCACTCCATTGCCAGCCGCCGTTGTTAGCTGGAAAGCTGCCGTCCACAAGGTTACGCATAAAGTACTGCTCTCCTTTGCGCCAGTCGATCAGTAGATCTTTGACTAAAAAATTAGCCACGATCATACGTAAACGATTATGCATCCATCCGGTCTCATTGAGCTGTCGCATGCCGGCATCGACGATAGGAAAGCCTGTGCGCCCGTCACACCAAGCTTGAAAATCTTCTTCAGCGTCTCGCCAAGGTAACCCTTGGGTTTCTGTCTGATAGTTCTCTCCTCGACTTAATCGCGGTTCATGAAACATGAGGTGCTGATAAAACTCTCGCCACGCAACTTCTGTTAGCCAAGTGTCTGCGCCGGGCTCGAGCCCATACGGAAACTCTGGTGACAATGACGAGAGTGCGCGCGCTACAGTTTTCGGTGCAATCGCTCCCATTTCAAAATATGCAGACATCATCGAGGTACCATCAACGGAGGGTTGATCGCGACGCGCTTTGTAGTCGTCAACCTGATGTTCAATAAATTGACCCAGTTTACCCATAATGGCTTGTCGTCCGACCGGGTAGGTTTGACTATTTTTACGCTCTAACGGACACTGCGGTAGCTCGGTACTGCTCGCTACGGTATTTTCAACGCGCCAAGACTCTGGGGTCCAATCACTGATTTTAGCAACCTCAGTACGCCAAGCTCGGTTAAATGGCGTGAATACTTTGTAGTAGCCGCCCTGTTTTGTTTCCACAGCCTCTGGCGGCACGAGTAAGTTACCGTCAAATAATTGAAACTCGATATTACGCTGCTCAAAGCATGCCCTGGCTTGCTTATCACGCTCTATCTCATCCAGTGGATACTCTCTATTTGCGTATACCGTATTGACTTTATGTTTCTCACAGAAATCGGCAATCGTTGCGCCACTTTGGCTAAATCGATCGATTGTAAAAATCGAAAAACCAATTCCTTTGTCAGCGAGCTCCTGCTTAAACTCTGCTAAATGACGCCACCATAAATCGACTTTAATGGGCGCCCAGTCATGCGCCTGCCAAGTACGCTGGGGTACTAAAAATAACGCATAAACGTGTTTGTGATTAAGACAGGCTGCATCGAGCGCCGGATTGTCTACCGTTCTCAAGTCACTTCTAAACCAAACAACTGCCGCCATAGTTATAGTCCATATCTTAATTTTAAATCTTCAGGGTATGGTGTGACATACCACTGTTCGGCTAGATATTCATTGGGAAACTCGCGTAAGTAATGACGAATAAGCGTCAAGGGAGCCATAAGCGGTAACGTACCATCGTGATAGTCGAGTATTAGTTGACTTAATTCGTGCTTCTGTTCTTTATCTAAATGCTGCTTGAAGTAACCTTGAATATGCTGCAATACATTCGTGTGGTTACGCCTTGAAGCCGGCTTACTAAGCGCGTTCATAACTTGTAAGATGTAACGTTGGCAGAAGCCCTCATCAATTGATTTTGCTTCACCGACCTCGCGCCCCAGGGCGCGATATTCGGCTTGGTTGTGAGCCATCAAAATCAATTTAGACTGTGTGTGAAATTTTAATAATGCCGACTTACTCAACGGATGCGGCAAGGATTTCCAGCGACCGTATAAAAATACACGCAAGATAAAGTTTTCTCGTAAGTGAGGGTCATTCAGACGACCATCTTCCTCAAGCGGTAGTGCAGGTTCCAATTCATGCAATCGCTCGGCAAACAAGCCCATCGCCTCTTTGCGCGCGCTGCCGGTTTTCGGATCGTAGAGTTTTACCCGCTCCATACCGCAACTGGGTGACTTCGCGCACAACACGTAACCCGATAGATCCTTAACTTTTGGTTGAACTCGGTCTGCAAAACTTTTCAATGAATCGGTTACGTCTTCACCGGTTTTAGGAATGACAGCGCGTATCTGCTGATCGTGAAACTCAAGCCTAATGGTGGGTCGAGGCACTGGTAAACCAATGCCCACTTCCGGGCAAAACTTGACAAATTCTACGTGTTTGGCAAGTTCATTTTCACAAAAAGGTGAACGCTTATGTCCACCATCGAAACGCACTTCGTCACCCAACAAACAGGCACTTATTCCAACTTTTAGACGCATCAAAACTCCGTTTATTTACAAGCTTATAATACATTATATATATTGTTGCATCGGTGTTGCCATCTACCATAACGGACTTACAGCAAAAAAGGTTTGCTTAAGTTATACAAATTTAGATCCAAGCTGAATAAGCATGCGTAAAGCATGTTAAATCAAACCAAATTCAGGATAGTTGTATCGTATGGAAAAAGTGCAGCGTTTACCCTTATTTCCCTTGACGGCGCATGTCATGCCGAATGGGAAGCTTAAATTGCGCATCTTCGAACAACGCTACACACGACTGGTTAAACATTGCATGGCAAGCCAAAGCGAGTTTGTGGTGTGCATGTTTGACCCGGGTATCGACAAATATGATGCTGACTATATTCTGCCCTTTGGCACCGCAGTCACTATTGTTGACTTTGAAATGCTCAACGATGGCTTTCTGGGTATTACTGTACAAGGTGAACGTCGAGTTCATATAAAACATCACGAATTCGAGGAGGATGGTCTTCGAGTCGGTGACGTCGAAGCGCTGCCTTTTTGGCAGCCGACACCGATTACGGATGAGGTTGCCGTGCTTAGAGAACGTCTTGAAGAAATTTATGGTGTTTATCCAGAACTCGGGGATTTGTATGATGAAAAACCGTTTGAACAACTCGACTGGGTGTGTCAACGTTGGCTCGAAATTTTACCACTCGACGTTCACACCAAACAAGAGTTAATTAAATCGCAATCAAGTGAGCAAGTTGCTGATTATCTGCTAAACTTGGTTACGTAACTTTTTTGAGATCGACTGATCCAAACTTAAACTTGTTCTCGTAGTTAGATATACCAACTAACAACAATAGCAGGTCTAGTTATGCAAACGGTGACATCTCATACTTCACAACGGGGAGTTATGACCACATCCCAGCAGGACACTGCAGAAAAAGCTGCGCAACTTTTGGCTCAAATTGCTGAAACGCGTAGCCGTCAAGCGTTCAGTGAATTGTTCTCACACTTTGCGCCTAAGTTGCAAGCTTATGGAACGCGTCAGTTTGGTAACGAACAAACTGCGATGGATCTTGTGCAAGAAACAATGACTAACGTATGGCACAAGGCTCATCTATTTAAGGCCGATAAAGGTTCTCCCTCAACGTGGATCTTCACAATCGCGCGTAATATTCGATTCGACTTATTGAGAAAGAATAAAAAACGCAAAGATGATATAAGTGCAGATGAACTTTGGCCGATTTTGGCTGAACAGAATGATAACCTAGATGACGATTACGCGTTGGATCAAGACATTCTGTTGCAAGAGATTTCTCACTACTACGGTCAGTTGCCAGATGCGCAACGTATCGTGGTAGAAAAAATATATGTCGAGGGTAAGTCGCAACAAGAAGTTTCCGACTCTCTTGGAATTCCATTGGGCACGGTTAAGTCTCGTACGCGCCTTGCATTAAAGAAATTGAAAGAGTTAATAGTTGAGCATGATTAAGTCACATCCCTCTGAAGCAATTTTGTATCAGTACGCTTCAGGCGACCTTAGTGCGTCAATGACATTAGTTGTTGGTACACATATTGATATGTGCCCTATTTGCAAGCGAACAGTTTGTGAAATAGAGGAAGGTTTATGTAACAAGCATTTGGATAGCCTTGTTGAGACGATTTGTGCCCCCTCTAAAGGTGCCATGTCGAAAACTCAATGCGACCAAATGTTAGAAGCGATTTTTAACTCTCAGGCTAAACCAGCGGCTCAACGCGAAGACTTAATTAGCCTTGAGGGTCGTCGCTTTAATTTACCGACGACTTTGGCGCACAACGCTCATCGTATCGGAGAATGGACTCACTTAGTGGGTAAGCTATGGAGAGCACCAGTTGCTTTGTCCGATGATGGGCAGACCAACTTAATTTACATGGAACCTGGTGCGCAAGTACCGGAACATACTCACAAAGGGCAAGAAGCCACACTGGTGATTGATGGCGTATTCAATGATGAGCACGATGCTTATTATGACGGTGATTTCATCTTGTTGGATGCGGATCGTAAGCATACCCCTCGCACTGCGACGGAAGACTGCTTAACGCTCGCGACACTCGATGCGCCGTTATTCTTTACGTCGGGTATTAGTCGCCTGCTCAATCCATTTAGTAGTTTATTTTTTCGCTAACGTTTTAAGCATAACGTAATAACAAAGCCCGAGCTAATGCTCGGGCTTTGTGTTTTCTACGCGGCTTTTGAACTTTTGACCGGGTTTAAAGCTCACCACTCGGCGAGCTGAAATAGGAATATCCTCACCCGTTTTTGGATTCCGGCCTGGGCGCTGATTCTTTGTTCGAAGTTCAAAGTTACCAAAGCCTGATAACTTGACCATTTCCCCCGACTCTAAAACAGAACGTATTTCTTCAAAAAACGCCTCTACTAAATCCTTAGCGTCTTGCTTACTTACACCGTACTTGTCAAAAAGTACCTCAGCGAGTTCTGCTTTAGTCAGCGCCATATCCTAATCCCTCAAGGTTGCATCAAACTCCGACTGTAACGTCGATACTAGCTTTTCCATAATGCCGTTTATTTCGGTTTCTTCAAGTGTCTTTTCGTTATCTTGAAGTGTAACAGAAAGAGCTAAGCTACGCTTACCTTCTGGCAAGTTATCGCCTTGGTACACGTCAAATAAGTTTAGGTCAATCAACTGATTAACGCCAATGTTCTTCAACGTAGTTAACACTTCACCCGCCGCGATACGCTCATCTAAAACAACCGCTAAGTCTCGGCGGATACTCGGAAACCGCGACACGGGTTGAGCCGATGGAATACTACGTTGGTTAATCGCATCAAGTTGCAATTCGAACACAAACGCGCGTTGATTAAGACCGAATGTCTTCTCAAACTTAGGATGTAAGGCGCCCATATAGCCAATGCACCGCTCACCACGGTATATCGCTGCCGATTGCCCTGGATGCAGAGCGCTGTGTTCGCTCGCTACAAAACGAACATCATTGACGCCCGTTTTTTTCAACAAGGCTTCGACATCACCTTTTACATCATAGAAGTCGACGCCACGGTCTTCCGCCGACCAATGTTCGCCATAGGCCTTACCTGAACGCACGCCAGCAAACATCGGTTGCTGCACCACACCATTTTCAGCCGCTTCATCAGGGATAAAACGTAAGCCTGTTTCGACAAAAGCTAACACTGATTGCTGACGCTTTTGGTTATGCGCTAGCGCATTCAATAGACCTGGCCACAAGCTTAACCGCATTGATGACATGTCCACCGAAATAGGATGGGGTAATGTTAACGATGCACTTTCATCAAATAACGCCGCTTGATGTTTCGGATCGACGAAGCTATACGTAATTGCTTCTTGATAGCCCCGCTCGATCATCGCATCCACTAAGCGATGTGTGCTGATCAGTGATTCCTGTTGTGGGCGCATACGTAATTGTGCAGCAGGCGCAGCTGCCTGAATATTGTTATACCCAAATACGCGTGCGACTTCTTCGATAAGGTCTTCTTCAATAGCAATATCAAATCGATAAGTCGGCACTTTGACCAACCACTCGCCTGTCTCCACTTTGACGTCAAAGCCTAGACGCTCGAGAATTACAGTCACGCGAGCAGTTTCAATATCAATTCCTAATACACTCGCGAGCCGTGCTGCACGTAGTGTCACCTCAGCTGGCTTAGGTAGATGCTCGTCTGACTTCGCTTCGACGATAGGACCCGCCTCGCCACCACAAATTTCAATCAATAACTGTGTTGCGCGCTCCATGGCTTGACGTTGCAATTCGGGGTCAACACCGCGCTCATAACGATGAGACGCATCCGTGTGTAAACCAAAACGGCGTGCTTTACCTAAAATCGCATCAGGTGCAAAAAACGCGCTTTCGAGGAATATATCTTTGCTTTCTCGTGTTACACCACTGTCGAGACCACCGTAAACGCCCGCCATAGCCAATGCCTGCGTGTCATCAGCAATAACTAGCACATCGTCATCGAGCTTCACTTCTTGCTCATCCAATAAAGTTAAGGTCTCACCTTTATTGGCATAGCGCACATGCACATCGCCTTGAACGCGCTCGAGGTCGAATGCGTGCATCGGATGGCCGAGCTCCAACAATACATAGTTGGTGATATCAACCACAGGATCAATGCTACGTATACCACTGCGACGTAGTTTCTCACTCATCCACAACGGTGTTTGTTGCTTAACATCGACATTTTTTACTACGCGCCCCAAGTAACGAGGACACCCAACCGGTGCATCTAAATGAATCGCCTTAGTCTCTTCGAGGGTTACTGCAACCGCGTCTACTGTCGGCTCGGACACATCAATGTTATTCAGTACACCGACCTCACGTGCTATGCCACGAATACTCAGGCAGTCACCGCGGTTGGGTGTTAAATCGATATCAATAGTTAAGTCATCCAGACCCAAATACTCGCGGTAATCTTTGCCGATGGGTGCGTCTGAAGGTAGCTCAATGATACCGTCGTGGTCATCAATTAGACCCAGCTCTTTAAACGAGCACAACATACCATGCGATGGATGTCCGCGCAGCTTTGCCTTCTTAATTTTGAAGTCACCCGGTAATACCGCGCCAACCTTAGCGACCACAACCATTAAATTCTTACGGCAGTTTGGGGCACCGCAAACGATATCAAGTAATTCATCCTCACCCACATCGACTTTAGTGACCTGCAACTTATCAGCGTCTGGATGAGGACCACATTCAACGACTTTACCCACGACAACAGTATGAAAGTCTGCTGCAACCGGTTCTAAGCCATCAACCTCAAGGCCAGCCATACTGAGTTGCTCACTCAGCGCTTCACTAGAAATGTCTGGATTGACCCAACTTCTTAGCCAATTTTCACTAAATTTCATGTTCGCCGCCCTCTTAATTAAACTGTTTTAGGAATCGCAGGTCGTTCTCGAAGAACGCACGCAGATCGGTCACGCCGTAACGCAGCATGGTTAATCGCTCAACACCCATGCCAAAAGCGAAGCCCGTGTATTGCTCAGGATCAATACCGACTGCACGAAGCACATTGGGGTGAACCATTCCGCAACCCAATACTTCTAACCATTTACCATCTTTACCCATTACATCCACTTCAGCAGAAGGTTCAGTAAACGGGAAATAAGAAGGACGGAAACGAACCGTTAACGACTCCTCAAAAAAGTTATTTAAGAAGTCTTCTAAAATGCCTTTTAACTGCGTAAAGCTCACGTCTTTATCAACCATCAAGCCTTCTACCTGATGGAACATCGGTGTGTGCGTTTGGTCATAATCGTTACGATAAACGCGACCTGGTGAAATGATGCGTAATGGTGGCTGCTCAGCCTCCATAGTGCGGATTTGCACACCCGAAGTTTGCGTTCTTAGCATCGTTGAGGGAGTAAAGTAGAACGTATCGTGGTCTGCACGTGCGGGGTGATTCGCCGGAATATTGAGTGCGTCAAAGTTGTGAAAGCCGTCTTCCACTTCTGGGCCCTGCTTCACACTGAAACCTAAGTCACCAAAGAATGATTCAATACGGCGAATGGTTTGTGTAACGGGATGTACGCCACCCACTTGGCTAGCGCGTCCAGGTAAGGTCACATCAATACGCTCAGCATCAAGCTTTGCTTCGAGCTCAGCCGCCTTTAAAACCTCTTTACGGGCGTTAATATCAGCTTGGACTTGTTGTTTAGCTTGGTTAATTTTTTGTCCCGCGTCCCGACGCTCAGATGGTTCAAGTTGACCTAAGCCTTTTAACAGCTCAGTTAACCGACCTTTCTTGCCCATGTATTCAACGCGCACTTCGTCCAGTGCTTGCGGCGAATCAGCTTCAGCAATAGCTTGCTGCGCCTGTTCAACGATTTGTTCTAACTGCATTCGTTCCCTCAACCTATCATGCAAATTACGAAAGCTCTATTCTAACGAAAAAGCCATAAAAAAGGGAGCCAAATTGGCTCCCTTTTAAATCTGTTTATCGGTTTTTGGCAAAGCCTTTATTGCCGATTACAGTGCACCTTTCGCCTTTTCAACCAAGGCTGCAAAACCGCTTTGGTCATGTACAGCGATGTCGGCAAGGATTTTGCGATCGATTTCTACCGATGCTTTCTTCAGACCGTTGATAAAGCGGCTGTATGACAAACCGTTTTGACGCGCTGCCGCATTGATACGAACAATCCACAATTGACGGAATTGACGTTTCTTGTTGCGACGGTCACGGTATGCGTATTGACCTGCTTTAGTAACTGCCTGCACCGCAACGCGATATACGCGACTACGAGCACCATAATAACCTTTCGCCTGCTTTAGGACTTTCTTGTGACGCGCACGCGCGATCACACCACGTTTAACTCGTGCCATTTGCTAATCCCTCCTTACGCGTATGGTAACATACGATCGACTAATTTGACGTCGGCCTCGTGGACCATGCTCTTCGCGCGAAGCTGACGCTTACGCTTAGGTGTCTTCTTAGTCAGAATGTGACGCAAGTGAGATTGCTTGCACTTGTAACCGCCTGAAGCAGTCTTTTTAAAGCGCTTTGACGCGCCCTTGTTTGATTTCATTTTTGGCATGAAATAAAACTCCGCATTGTTGATTAAAAGTGTGACAGGGTGAGTTCAACCGAAGCTGAACTACTTGTGTACCACAATCACTTCTTAGCCGGTGCCAGAACCATTATCATCTGGCGACCTTCGGCCCTTCTAGGGAACGACTCAACAGTTGAGATTTCGTCTAAATCGTCTTTAATACGAGTTAGCAGCTCAATACCCAACTCTTGGTGTGCCATTTCCCGGCCACGGAAACGGATAGTGACTTTAGTTTTGTCACCTCCCTCGAGGAAGCGACGCAGGTTGCGCAGTTTTACCTGGTAGTCGCCCTCATCTGTGCCAGGTCGGAATTTGACTTCCTTAACCTGAATCTGTTTCTGCTTTTTCTTCTGCTCTTTCTGGTCTTTACTCTTTTCGTAGAGAAACTTACCGTAATCCATAAGGCGGCAGACAGGTGGCTCAGCATTTGGACTCATTTCGACCAAATCAACACCAGCATCCTCTGCTGCTTCAAGAGCTTCATTGATACTTACAATACCGATCTGTTCACCTTCCGTGCCAATTAAGCGAACTTCATTAACACGAATTTCGTCATTGATACGATTTTTGTCAGCGCTTTTCTGAGTTCTTTTTCCGCCTTTAATGGTTTATTCCTCCAAACTAATTAATTGATTTTGCGTGTACGCACTTCTGCTTGTAACTGCTCAACAAACTGCTCGAGCGGGAACTTACCTAAATCTTCACCGCTACGAGTACGAACCGCAACCTCGCCAGCCTCGACTTCTTTGTCGCCAACAACTAGCAAATAGGGAACACGTTTTAAAGTGTGTTCTCGGATTTTAAAGCCTATCTTCTCATTTCTCAAGTCGGCTGATGCACGAATTCCCTTTTCATTCAGGGATTTCACTACTTTATTGACGTAATCGCGTTGATTATCGGTAATATTCATCAACACAACTTGCGTCGGTGCAAGCCACAACGGGAAATTCCCCGCATACTCTTCAATAAGAATGCCCATAAAACGTTCAAGTGAACCAAGAATGGCTCGGTGAATCATTACAGGCGTATGGCGATCGTTATCTTCACCTACGTAGGTCGCATTTAAACGACCTGGTAAGGCGAAATCTAACTGTATTGTACCACACTGCCACGCACGACCTAAGCAATCAAATAAAGTAAATTCAATTTTAGGACCATAAAATGCGCCTTCACCGGGTAAATAGGTGAAGTCGATATCATGTGCTTTCAAGGCATCGGCTAAAGCTTTTTCACTGCGATCCCAGGTTGCATCATCGCCGAGACGTTTTTCTGGGCGTGTTGAAAGCTTCACATCGATCTTATCGAAACCAAACGTTTCGTATGTTTCGTAGACCATTTTGATACACGCAGCGACTTCTTCTTGCACCTGATCTTCAGTACAAAAAACGTGCGCATCGTCTTGTGTGAAGCCACGTACACGCATCAGCCCGTGCAACGCACCTGAAGGTTCATTCCGGTGACACGAACCAAACTCTGCCATACGTAATGGCAGATCACGATAAGACTTAAGGCCTTGGTTAAAGATCTGTACGTGACCTGGGCAGTTCATTGGTTTTACCGCGTACTCGCGGTTTTCCGATGATGTCGTAAACATCAGGTCTGAAAATTTCTCCCAATGACCGGACTTTTCCCACAATACACGGTCCATCATCATCGGACCTTTAACTTCTTGGTATTGGTATTCGCGTAGCTTCTCACGCACAAAGTCTTCGAGTTCGCGGAAAATGGTCCAGCCATTATGATGCCAAAATACCATGCCTGGCGCTTCTTCTTGCCAGTGGAACAAGTCTTGCGCCTTACCAATTTTACGGTGGTCGCGTTTTTCGGCCTCTTCTAAACGTTGCAGATACGCTTTTAACTGTTTTTTATCCGCCCACGCAGTACCGTACACACGTTGCAACATCTTGTTATCTGAGTTACCACGCCAGTATGCGCCCGCCATTTTCATCACTTTAAAATGTTGGCAGAATTTCATCGTTGGCACGTGTGGTCCACGGCACATATCAATGTATTCTTCGTGGTGGTAAAGACCCGGCTTAGCGTCCGTTGGAATATCTTCGTCGAGAATTTCGACTTTGTATGGTTCATGGCGCTCGACAAACGTTTCACGCGCTTCTTGCCAGCTGACTTTCTTCTTGATGACCTGATACTCGGTTTTCGCGAGTTCTTTCATGCGTTGTTCAAGTTTATCGAGATCGTCCTGCGTTAAAGTGTGATCAACGTCAACATCGTAATAGAAGCCATTATCGATGACTGGACCTATCGCCATTTTTGCGTCCGGCCATAATTGCTTAAACGCATGGCCTAATAAGTGAGCACAGGAATGACGAATAATATGTACACCGTCATCATCTTTCGGTGTCACGATCTCAATACGCGCATCGTGCTCAATCATTTCACAGGCATCGACGAGTTCCCCGTCAATACGACCTGCCACGGTGGCTTTAGCTAAGCCAGCACCAATATCTTGAGCCACATCCATAATGGATACAGGTTGATCAAATTCGCGTTGACTACCGTCAGGGAGAGTGATTACAGGCATGAAACTTCCTTTCTACAGTGGTGACACCTACCAAGTGCCACATGCGCTAACATCGATTCTTTGTCGAACCATACGAAATTGTTTACGTTCGGTACCATCGAACGTAAACCCACACTATAATGCAGGCTTTTTGTGAGAGCAAGGGTAACACATGGATCTAGCGAGTGTTTGGGGGCAGCTAGCAGCGTTAACAGCAGCCGCTTTTTGGGCAGTGGCTTCGATACTTTATCATCGCGCCGGTGCACACTTTTCGGCGTTACAAATGAATCTCATCAAAGGCGCAATTGCCAGTCCGTTGCTATTCGGTATGAGTGCCCTGCTTGGCGCACCGTTGGTATTTAGTGCAGGGCTCTGGTTACTCGCCCTCAGCGGAGTAATTGGTATTACCGTAGGCGACAGCTGCCATTTTGCCGCATTGCGCCGTTTGGGCCCCTGGCACGCCATGCTACTCGAATACTTAGCGCCACCGCTAGCTGCGTTTATGGCTTGGTTATTTTTAAACGACGGTCTTTCAGGTATCGAAATTATCGGTGCGTTCGTGACTTTGTTGGGTGTTTTGTTGGTCGTCACCGAACGTGCGCCTAATCAGCAGCCGTCGCTATCCATCAGCGGACTCCTGTTTGGCTGTGGTGCTGCGCTCTGTCAAGCAACTGGGCTGGTAATGGCTTTTTCGGTATTACAAAATGATGTCATTGATCCGCTCAGTGCGGCATTTATTCGCCTTGCCGCCGGTTCTATTCTATTAGCGCTGATTGTTGGAATATCACAACGCCACGCTTTTCAAGCCATTTTTCGCCAGTGCCGTGCCATTAACCCACTGCCACTGCTGGGTGCTATCTTTTTTGGGACCTTTTTAGCGATTTGGTTACAGCAGCTATCTATTGCACATATCAATCCGGGTTTAACACAAACACTTCTGTCCACTGCACCACTTTTTTTAATTCCAATTTCTTTATTGAAAAAACAAAAGATTACCGTGCGTTCGCTGTTCGGCGCACTGGTATCATTAGGTGGTATTGCGATTCTCTTTCTATAATTAAGGCTATACGAAAAAACCAAACGGTGACCGTTATGCACGAGGAAGACCTGACCCATACCATCGTTCGTTGCCCCCACTGCGGGCATACCACGCAACTCGGCGTAGATACCAGTAACGGCAATCAGGATTATCAAGAAGAATGTTCAGCCTGCGGTGATCTGATTCATATCCAGCTCACCGTGGACCCCATTAATGCCCAAACTCGTTTAAGGGTCGACGGCAACGATGAACAATTCTATTGACCGCGTGCAGCGAGGACGCGTTCCACCGTTGTGACAGTCGTGATAGTTTGTTGGTCCATCTCAATGTTCACATTATCGCCTGGCTTCAGTGCAGCCAAGTTCGTTAAACGCAATGTTTCAGGAATAAGGTGCAAACTAAACTTATTACCCTGTACCTGCCCAACCGTCAAACTCGCACCATTCACTGCAATAAAGCCCTTCGCGAACAAATAAGGTACTTGAGCTTGCGGTAACGACAACCAAGCTGACCAATTATGTTCACTGACTTCAATATCAAGGATCGAAGCGGTGCAATGAATGTGCCCTGATACGTAGTGACCGCCCATTTCATCGCCAACCCGCAACGAGCGTTCGAAGTTAACCTCCGAGCCTACTTTTAGTTCGCCTAGGTTAGTCAGCCGCAGCGTTTCATCGATCACATCAAATGAAACCTGTGTCTCATCAAAGTGAACCACTGTTAAGCAAACACCGTTTATCGCTATACTGGCCCCCAGTTGAACGCCATCAAGATGGTGCGGCTCAACTGAGACGGTCAAATGACGAAAATCGCTTTTATCAGTCAGCGATTCCACGTTGGCTTTGGTTTGAACAATACCTGTGAACATTTAGCTTATGTCCTTAGTTGACAACACAATACTGACCAGTTTAAAGCTTTTATTTACGCGACTCCAGCCAAAGCGTTGTGTCAACGCATGGACAGTGGCAATTTTATTAGTTTCGTTGGTAGGTTGTTCGCAGCCCTCGACTGTATCCAGTTTGCACGATCTACACGAGCGCGTAGCCTTTACCTTAGATATTGAATTAACGCCGCTCACATTCGAGCCCCGACCGCCACAGTTACCTGACATTCGCATCCTCAAACCGACGGCATCAACACCCACCATGCGCTTTTTAACAGCGCTACAACTGAATCATTGTCGCGCGGGTCAACTGATTGCTGAGCGTAACAGTGCATTAGGTCGCCTTGATGATGGATTCTCTCGTTTTCAAGATGATCAAAGCCTCATTAAAGCGCTCAGACAATGTGCTAAGTCACCGCAGTCAGAAGCTTTTGCAGCTGAGCTCATTACCGCTGCGCAGCAACTGAGCGACACAACGTCTGCTCGTCTGGCACGCGCGCTTGCAACGGACAAAGGACTCAGGCACGCGCTAACGATGGCTGCAACGCCATTAGTTACCATTTCCGACACTGAATTTAGTCACAGTATAAATGCGTTGAATGCGGTCACTTCATGGCTTGAGGAGCCAAATACAGCCGTTGACCTTAATGAGCCCTTAAAAGTCTTGGCGCAAGAAAACTACTTGCCTCAACTGATGCGAAGCATCGCTGAGTACTCTGTTTTACTCACGCAATTTTCCTTGCAACTCGATAACCTTGCTCAGCCTGCCGGTTGCTTATCGAAAGGTATACCCGAGCGCGCTCACCGTTTACATAGCGCCTTTATTTCAGTTTTTATCAAACAAACGCAAGGCGACTTAGCAGATATACAACGCCAGTACCAACGTTTTAGCGAGGCATTAAACACGCTTGCAATGAGAGCGCCGCAACCTGAGCTTAAACACTATTTAAATCAATGGGCCCTTTACGACGCGCGGTTAACGCAAGCAACTAAGTCTTTCGTCCAACCCTGGCAACAGTTTTTTGAAGCATGTGGATTTAAGGCTGGACGCTAAATTTCGTACACTTTGGTGATTTAACAAGCAAACACACGCTATCCGATAAAAAAGTACTTGCATGCTTAACTTCAAATCAATAATATAGCGCCCGTCTTCACGACAACCCCAAACAGTGCGTCCGTAGCTCAGTTGGTTAGAGCGCTGCCTTGACATGGCAGAGGTCGGTAGTTCGAGTCTACTCGGACGCACCACTTCCTTAAATTTAACAATTTTTATTTTTATACCCTCTGATCCGCTCAAGTTGCTCTATTCGTAAGTTTCGCACATAGTTAATCTGCATCGTCAGTACACTTACCTGTAGCGAGGAGCTTCATGAGCCAATATAAAGCAATTAAACTAGTCAAACGTCCTCAGCCTGGTCCTGTCTCCAAGGATATTTTCGAGATCGTTGAACTCGATCGTCCCAGCGTCGACGACGGTCAAATACTGATTAAACAAACCCACATGTCATTGGATCCCGCCATGTTTGGCTGGATGAGCCCAGACAAAGAAAGTTATATTCCACCGGTTGAACTCGGCTCTGTGATGCGCAGTTCAGGTGTCGGTGAAGTCGTTGCAAGTAAACACCCTGATTTTGCCGAAGGCGATCGTGTCATGGGAATGATGGGCTGGCAGGAGTATGCGCTTAGCGATGGTCAAGGAATTAATAAAGTGCAAACAGATGCGCCCGATGAAATGGTGCTTTCGGTGTTTGCTCTTCCCGGCCTTACCGCAACACAAGGTCTATTAAACGTGGGAAAACCCAAACAAGGTGAAACGTTGGTAGTCACAGGCGCAGCCGGCTCCGTTGGCTCGATTGTCGGTCAAATGGCTAAAGCCGATGGCCTCTCGGTTATTGGCGTAGTCGGTTCAGACGAAAAAGCAGAGTGGATTGTTAACGAACTTGGGTTTGACGGCGCAGTCAACTACAAGACTGATGATATTCCCGCCAAGTTAGCTGAATTAACGCCTAATGGCATTGACCTCTATTTTGAGAATACCGGCGGTCCGATTCAACATGCGGTCATGGGACGCATGAATGCACATGGACGCATTGTTGTCTGTGGCATGATTGCGGATTACGATAAAGAGCAACCAAGCCCTGGACCGAGCTGGATTCCAATCATTAAGAAGCGACTGACAATTCAGGGCTTCACGATGCCTGACCATTTTGATCAAATCCCGACCTTACTGAAACAATTAACGCCTTACGTGACAAATGGCGATATCAAATATCGGGCTCACGTGCTTGAAGGCTTAGAGTCTGCGATTGAAGGACTTAACATGTTTCTAAGTGGTGAGAACCAAGGTAAATTACTGGTCAAACTATAATATTTCAGCCGCTTGCGTGTTCATCGCAGGCGGCTGTACAACCGACTACTCGTCAAAAAAAATGTCTTCAATAGAGCATTGAAATACCTTGGCAATTTTAAATGCCAGCGGTAAACTCGGGTCAAACTTTCCTGTTTCAATCGCGTTGATTGTTTGACGCGAAACCGACAGTGCTTGCGCAAGATCATTCTGAGTCCAGTTTCTCTCAGCCCTTAACACTTTGAGTCGGTTTTTCATTGGTATTTCCTCATCCCTAATAAAAGCGCAACAATATAAGTGACGCCGAGCACCATCATCAAGTGTGAAATCTCAAAATCAAAGCCCAACAAGCTATTTTGCGTTAGAGATGTCGCCGCAAGGCCTAAAACAACACTGATGCCAAGCGCTAAACTCATGGCCTCGAGTTGAACTTTTCGTTGTAGCTCGTCTTGATGGTCTAAGTGGCGTTTGTTCGCCCATATCATGGCAGCGCCCATAATAATATTTACCACCGTAGCTAAATAGGTCATTGTCGCGCTTTCCCACCATTGTTGTGGTCCAAAGCTCGACAACGCCAGTGTCAGTACCCATAACCCTGTCCAAACCGCCAGTATTTTATTCGATCGGCACTGCTGTTGCTGCCATTCGTTACGTTCAGTCATTTTTGTTCTCCATTCAGTAAAGTAAATAAAACACGTCATAATGTAAAATACACTTTACCATAGTAGACACACAAAGAATAAAGTCAAGTTTATTTGACATGCGAATCAATTATTGTGGATGAGTCTCTCAGCGCGCCAACTCAACTCGGTTTCGACCGTTTCGCTTTCCTTTGTAAAGCATCTCATCAGCGCGCTGAATGAGCAGATCCAAGCTGCGCTCATTGCTTTTCATTGCGATACCGACGGTGATACTGACCGAAACTTGGTTGAGCGGGGGTGGTAACTCGATTGCGTTGATATTGGAAGTTAACCGCTTAGCTAACTTGACCGCCTCTTTATGGTGCGTGTTCGGCATCGCCACGATAAACTCTTCACCACCAAAACGACCAACCACATCGACACGTCGAAGCGATTGACGAATGGTTTTAGCAACCTGCTTAAGTACCTCATCACCCCGCGTATGACCCCAAGTATCATTAATTTGCTTGAAGTGATCGACATCTATCATAAGTAAGCAAAATGCCGTGTTTTCGCGTAAAGCTCTTTCTAATAAAGCTTCAGCACGTTTAATAAAATGACTACGCGTATCAAGCTCGGTTAAGGTATCCCGTTCGGCTAATCTTCTTAACTGTGCTTCGAGAGACTTTCGGTGTTCTACTTCTTGTTGCAAGGCTAAATTCTGGTCGCGCTCTTCATTTAATAAAGAAAACTGCTTACGTTGGAGTATTTCAAGTCTTAACAACGCGCAATAACCGACAATATTCGCCATGATAAGAAGAAGAACGAGACGCGTAGCAGTAGGTGCGGATACGTCGGCATAGGCCACTGAAGCTACTATAAATCCAACACTGAGAAATCCACTCGCCCAACTGGCAATGGTTAATAGACTTGGAATGAGTAAATAGAATGCCATGATGGCGACAACAACCGCCGTAATTTGAGTATAAAGGCTTTCGGGTCTTAATGGGACAATCGAGATAATACCCGCGGCAAGAACCCATAACGGCAAGGCATGTAGAAGTGGTTTTCGAGAAAAACTACCGACCCGTCCAAGAATTAATGCCAACACGACACAACTTGAAACCACGACCACTCGCATCGATATTAAGGTATAAAAATCAGTTGAATGACCGAGCAGATTATAATCAGTGACAGCAAACATCGCGAAAATAAGGGAAACCAGCATCAGTGCTAAGCGAGAGTCATGCCTAACCCGTAATTTTATCGAGTCGCGATAGCTTGCTTCGAGCCGTGAATCCCTAAACTGCCCTGTTAGCCAATTAATGTCATTGTATTTTTGTTGTAATGACAAGCGAGAAAGTCCTTGTACATAAGTTATGATGGTGAGCACCGTTATCGTAATTCACGCAGAACTGTTTAACAAATAAAATACGCTGAAGCCGAGAAAATAGACACGGCACTTGACGAATCTATTGATTTAAGTGCGACACAAATATATATTCATAGCACAATGTTAAAAATAAGTATCCTTTAAATGTCATAGCGATTCGCTTGCATGTTATCTGTAATGTGAGTTCGATAGACGTTGAGTTAACGGTAGCGAGGAACCGTGATGCCGCGTAGAAGTAAATCATTAATCGAGGGGTTGCTCGACTTATTCTCAACTTGGCCTTGGTATATCAGTCTTTTTCTTGCCCCCATTACCTACTTTAGTATCAATCTCATTGTTCAGTCGCATACATGGGGTACCGTTGAAATAGACATTAATGATCCCACCAGCATGACCGCTTATATGGCCCACTTCATGGGGCAACTGCTGTTACCTCTATTGCAATTTGCGCTCCCTGCACTTCTAATTTTGGCCAGTATCGTTTCATTAATAAACGCTTTATCGAACCAACAACGCTAT
Organism: Idiomarina sp. T82-3; assembly: GCF_001577655.1. Taxonomy (NCBI): domain Bacteria; kingdom Pseudomonadati; phylum Pseudomonadota; class Gammaproteobacteria; order Alteromonadales; family Idiomarinaceae; genus Idiomarina; species Idiomarina sp. T82-3. The sequence goes on from NZ_LSBQ01000013.1 coordinate 27,628, forward strand.
GAACGTGTTATCCAATCGTCCGAACCTGCCGTATTAAAAACTGTGGATTGGGAGCATTTTGAACAACTCGTTGGCGAATTTTTTAGCCGCGAGGGCTATCATGTGAAGCCAACACCTACTGGACCAGATGGTGGAATTGATTTAAGGATCGAACGAAACGGTCAGTTGTATTTGGTGCAATGTAAACAGTGGAAATATCGCAAAGTACCTGTTTCAGTCGTAAGGGAACTATTTGGTGTTGTCATAGCAGAAGGCGCCGCTGGTGGCTTTATCGTAACGTCTGGCGAGCTGACGCATGACGCGCACATTTTCGCAAAGGGAAAACCCATACATATTATCGATGGCGAAACCTTCCATCGATTTGTGCGACAACGCGAAAAAGCCGCTGTTAGATTTCCCCCAAGCCCAAACACACGTCCAACCACACAGGTTTGTCCCAAGTGTGAAGGGCCTATGGTAAAACGCATAGCCCGTCGTGGACCCCATAGGGGCGAATCTTTTTGGGGTTGCAAGCGGTTTCCAAAATGTCATGGCACGCGCCCATAGTGCTGGGTTAATCGCGTATGATGCGCGACCTACGCAACATGGGTGTCATAGTAATTGAGTAAAAGAGATATTGCATCGTCAAGCGGCGAGTCACTTTTCAGGATGTCAGCACTGTCGAGTAGCAAACGCATCATCACTTGGTTATCCTCCTCCTCTCGCCACATCTTAATGTAACTGCCCTCTCTATAGCCCCGTTGTTGGCGCACATGATTCAGCGCATTTTTCCCTACGTAACTGATATAAACCGCTTCTGCAGTACCGTAGGCTTGATATAACATGCTAAATAGTTGCGTCAATGATTCATCACCAAAGCACAACGGACGGTTTAAGTCTGGGCGTCCTTCTAACGCAGTATGACGCAACAACCACCGGGCGTCTCGAGCTTCATCAGCATGTGCGCGAATACTCGCTTCAGCGAGCTTAAGTGCGGCTGTCTCAACGGGACTGGCACTGTCATCTTCTACCAAAATTTCGATAACGTCAGACACCGCGAAGTGCAGCACATCGATCAACTCCATATTGGCTTGGGCGTGGTCGACGGTTTGCTTTTTCCACCACTTGTAGCCAAGGTGTTCATAGCGTTCACCAAGCTCCACAATGACAGCCGCGAAATCATCACGGACCAGTTTTGGCGCTATCGGCCAGTGTGCATCGAGGCCCTGATTAAATTGAGTCTGTAACTTAGCAATTTGTTGGGCTTGTTTGACCGTTAATTGAGTATCGGCGGGCATGAATGCGTCCTTGGTTGACGAATAGGGCAAAAGCGTACCTTATAGTAGCGGTTCGTAGGTTGCCCATGCAATAGGAAGGGTCAATAGATGTGGGTTACCTGGAATACAGATAACCCAGTTGCAACATTACTTAGGCATGATCCATGAGCCACCCACGCAACTTACGTTAGGTAACGCGAGGTAGTCTTGGTAGTTGCTCTCGTTGATACCGCCTGTGGGGCAAAAGCGAATGTCAGGGAACGGTCCATGAATCGATTTCAATAATTTTACGCCGCCAACGGCTTCAGCCGGAAACAACTTAAACCGATCATAGCCGTACTCGATCCCCATCATTAATTCAGATACGGTTGCAATGCCGGGAATCAATGGAATATCAGCGCCCTTGCCTGCCTCTAATAAAGCGGGCGTGGCACCTGGACTTATCGCAAATTGTGCGCCGGCCGTTTGTACTTGGGTAAGCTGAGTGATGTTTGTGACGGTACCCGCGCCAACAATAGCATCGGGTAGCTCGCGGCGCATTTCCTCAATCGCGTGCAACGCAGCGGTCGTCCTTAAGGTCACTTCCAACACTTTAAAGCCTTGCTTACAAAGTGTTCTCCCGAGCGGCACAGCCTGTTGAATGTCATCAATGACAATGACTGGAATAACGCTTGACGCATTAAGAATATCGTTAGCAGAATAGTTCATTAGAGTCCTCAATCGATATCAGCTGTCGCTGGTGCTTTACGCAATGTTTGTTTTAAGTACTGTGCCACGCCGCGCATGCCCGCATGTTCGGCGGTTATCACATAACAGGGAATCGACTCGGCTAAATTACAGAAACGACCTTTTTGTTCAAATCGTGTTCTAAATTCGGAAGCGGCCATGAGTGGCAATAGTTTGGGTACCACGCCTCCTGCGATATACACACCGCCACGAGTGTTAAGCGTGAGCGCAAGGTTGCCCGCAAAACTACCCAGGCTGGCAAAAAACTGATTGACGGTCTCTGTCGCTATCGCATCGCAGTTAGTTAAAGCGCGCGCTCCAATTGTCTTCGCGCGCAACGGCGGTACTGCTCTGTCGTGGTAGTGCGCAATGGCTTGATAAAGGTTTTCAATGCCGGGGCCGGAAAGAAGACGTTCTGCTGATACCCGACCATCAAAACGACGTGCCAGAAATTCGTGAATCGCCCACTCCTTTTCATTAAGTGGTGCCCAATCGGCATGCCCGCCCTCACCCGGCAACGGCATTACATCACCGTTAGGCATGTGCACCAAATGTCCCACACCGAGACCGGTACCTGCGCCAAGTACAGCACAGGGAGCCGTTTCCACCTTTTTACCGCCGCCGATTTTCTTCATCTCACTTTTATCGAGTGTCAGCAAGCTCATCGCAGCGGCCGCAAAATCGTTTAATACGATAAAACTGGTTAATCCCAGTGCTTCACGCGTACCACGCACGGAAAACTGCCAGTGGTGGTTAGTCATTTGAATCGAGTCACCCTCTGCTGGACAAGCAATGGCAATCGCGACATGTTCTAACGCAACGTCTTGTTGCTCACGATAAGCAATGAGCGCATCAGTTAGATTCAAATAATCCGCACAAGGAAACACTTGTATGCGATCGAGTTCAAAGGTTTTTAAGTTGATACGACCGAAACGCGCATTGGTACCACCAATATCTGCGACCACGGCAAATTCCGTGCTTAGGTCGAGTTGTGAGTCATTTACCATTTACTGATCTTCCCTAAAGAGCACGGATGCGCCTGACTCAGCGCCACTCAAATTAGCTCGAAAGTTGCCAAACAACTCTCGTCCCATGCCAAATTGATATTCTGATAAATCTGGCGCGACTATATCACGCGCATTGAGTTCATTCTCGTCAACAAGCACCTCTAAACGGGCATTTTCAAAGTCAACGCTAACCAAGTCACCATCCTTGATCTTCGCGATCACCCCTCCATCGACCGCTTCGGGCGTTACGTGGATAGCCGCAGGCACTGTCCCTGATGCGCCTGACATACGCCCATCCGTGACTAAAGCCACGTGGTAACCGCGCTTTTGTAGAACACTCAGTGATGGCGTTAGCTTATGCAGCTCAGGCATACCGTTGGCTTTGGGTCCTTGATAACGCACAACGACTACACAATCTTTGTTGAGCTTATCCGCTTTGAATGCATCAACCAGTTCATGCTGGCTGGTAAACACCGCTGCCGGTGCAGTGATCGGTTTGATGCCCTCAGGTAGAGAGGATGTTTTGATGACCGCACGGCCCAAGTTACCAGACAGGACCTCTAAGCCTCCATGCTTATTGAATGCTTGGGTGTGCGGTCGTAAAACGTCTTCGTCGAGCGATTCTTCAGCAATATCGACCCAGGTCAGTTGCCCTTCTTCGGTGAGCGTTGGGCGCTGCTGATATTTGTCGAGCCCGTGGCCGACAACCGTCTCAACGTCGTTATGTAATAAACCGGCTCGCAATAGTTCACGAATTAAGAACGGCATACCGCCGGCGCGTTGAAAGTGATTAATATCCGCTTGTCCATTAGGATATATTCGTGTCAATAACGGCGTAACGGATGATAACTCAGCGAAATCATTCCAATCGACTTGATAACCTGCGGCTTTTGCTACCGCTACAAGGTGCATGGTGTGATTGGTCGAGCCGCCTGTTGCCAACAGACCAATGATCCCGTTTACGATAGTCTTAGCCGTCACAATTTCGCCGATAGGCCGATAATCGGCTCCCAGATCGGTGATACGCGTGACGTGCTGCGCAGCGGCACGAGTCAATTGCTCACGCAGTTCACTGCCAGGATTCACGAACGAAGCACCGGGCAGGTGCAACCCCATCATCTCAATGACCAGCTGATTCGAGTTGGCGGTGCCGTAAAACGTGCACGTTCCCGCCGAGTGATAAGATGCAGATTCAGCGTCAAGTAACTGTTCCTTATCAACTTTACCTTCCGCATAAAGCTCGCGGATACGCGCCTTTTCTTTATTAGAAATACCCGACGGCATGGGACCTGCAGGTACGAAAATAAATGGCATATGACCAAAGCTCAATGCAGCGATCAATAGACCGGGTACGATCTTATCGCAAATGCCAAGCATCAAGCCGCCATCAAACATGTTGTGTGACAAACTCACAGCGGTTGCCATGGCAATGACGTCGCGACTCAGTAGGCTCAACTCCATGCCCGGTTGTCCTTGCGTAACCCCGTCACACATAGCGGGCACACCGCCGGCGACTTGTGCGACGCTGCCAACATCACGAATCGCCTTTTTTAGCTTTTCCGGATAATCATGGTAAGGCTGGTGAGCTGATAGCATATCGTTATACGCTGTCACGATACCAATATTTGCTTTCGTCAAGCTGCGCAGCTCACTTTTGTCCGATTGACCACAAGCAGCAAATCCATGCGCTAAATTACCGCATGACAAAGCGCTACGGTGTGGACCTTTGCGTCGCGCATGTTTCATGCGCTCCTGATATGCGTGACGTGTTGCTTCGCTGCGCGCTTCAATACGCTGCGTTACGCGTTCTACTACCGGATTCATAAGCACCTCTTACGCGGCTGAATAGTAAACATTAATAGGCGTTGTTCCCGCGTGAACAAAATCACTAATCGGATATTTTTTCGGATCAGGTTGCTCGAGCGCTGTTTGCAATACCGACCATTTATCATCGCCCGTAATGTGGAAAAACACATTATGACTGTTCAACAGGCGCTGTTTGGTTAAACTCAGTCGTGTATAAGGTGCCGTTGTTGGCTGCGTCGCAATCAGTGCCTGCGGCTGAGTTAACCCAGCTTCAAGTTGCTCGCAACATGGAAAGAGTGAAGCGGTATGCCCGTCGTTACCCATGCCCAACACGACCACGTCAAATGTGGGTAAACTCGCTATTCTGGTTTCTAATGCTTTAGCAGCATTTTCAGCATGTTCATGACCTGTAAAAAGACTGACGTACTTAGCAGCAGCCGCTTTATTCTTCAATAAACAAGTTTTTATCAGCTTATCGTTGCTGTCGTCTGAATCGGGTAACACCCAGCGTTCATCAGCTAACAATATAGTAACCTTTGACCAATCAATAGACTGTTCATTAAGCTCAGAAAATAAAGGCTTCGGTGTGCGTCCACCGGATACCACTAAGGTCGCTTCGCCCTTTTGTTCGATGGCGCACGCAAGAATTTCTGCGATACGATCGCTTAATGAACTCGATAATGCTTGGTTACTATCAAAAGTATTCACGTTGATTCCCTCTATTTTATTCATCCCACTGTCTTCCGTCATGCGCTAATAAAGAAACGGCGGATACAGGTCCCCAGGTGCCTGCGTGATAAGGTTTTGGCGGCTGTTCATTTTGTTCCCATGCAGCGAGAATGCCATCGACCCAACGCCATGCATACTCGACCTCGTCACGGTGCACAAATAGGTATTGGTTACCCTGCATTGCCTCGAGCATGAGTCGCTCATAAGCATCGGCAATACGCTTTTTCTCGAACGTTTCATCAAAACTTAAATCCAGTGTGGTCGCCTTTAGGTGCATTTGTTTGCCAAGACCCGGGATCTTATTCAACATTTGCACTTCCACACCTTCGTCGGGTTGGAGGCGAATAACCAATTTGTTTGGCTGTAAATCTGTGGTTGTATCGCTAAAGATGTTGTGAGGCTGTTTCTTAAATGTAATGACGACTTCACTGCGTTTTTCTGGCATGCGCTTGCCTGTACGCAAATAGAATGGAACGCCTGACCAACGCCAGTTATCAATATTGACTTTTAGGGCGACAAAGGTTTCTGTATCGCTATTCTCGCGAGCGCCCTCTTCCTGCAAATAACCCGGTACTTTTTGCTCACCGATAAAACCACCTTGATACTGACCTCGTACCGAAACATCTTTGCAGTTTGACGTATCAATCGGTCGTAGAGCTTTCAAGACCTTTAACTTCTCCTCACGAATACTCTCTGCATCAAGCCGAGAGGGTGGCTCCATTGCAATGAGCGAGAGCACTTGCAGTAGATGATTCTGCACCATATCACGTAACTGACCCGCGTCATCGTAATAGCTCCAACGCCCTTCGACACCCACTTTCTCGGCAGCCGTAATCTGAATATGGTCAATAGCCGAGTTGTCCCAGTTGGAAGCAAATAGTGCATTGGCAAAACGTAGCGCGAGCAAATTTAATACGGTTTCTTTACCGAGGTAATGGTCGATTCGATAGATTTGACTCTCTTGAAAGTACTGCGCCACCGCTTGGTTAATCGTTTGTGAAGAAGCTAAATTGTGACCGATAGGTTTTTCCAGAATAACCCGCGTACTGTCATGAATCAGTGACTGGCGGCTTAAGCCGGCGCAAATAGTGGCATACAGACTAGGTGGCGTAGCGAGATAAAACACGCGATCGACCTCATCGGAGGTCGAGGCTTTGAGTGCTTGGTAAGCTTCATCTTGAGAAAAATCCATTTCAACATAATGAAAGCGCTTACAAAAACGTGCCAATACATCGTCAACTAACTCATCGTTAGACACAAACGTTTGCAGCGTATCCTTAACACGCTCTTCAAACTGGCTGGCACTTAATTCCTCTCTGGCGACACCAATAATTTTACTCTCTTGATGCAATAACCCACTGCGATCTAATTGAAAAAGCGCAGGAATTAATTTGCGCCGTGACAGGTCACCCAGCACCCCGAATAACACTAAATCACTGCGTTGCAAACTGTCTGTCATGCATGCCTCGATTAATTTTAGTTGCTTGTTTTTGTAACTTTACTACATTTAGACTAGTTTAAGGGTGATAACTTTGTCAATATAACAAATAATTTCGTAACTAAATTACATAATGAGTCGTAAAACATATGGATTTGATTAACCGTATCTCGTCAGAGCAGAGTCAGTTCAGCAAGTCTGAACGCAAAGTGGCTGCGCTGATTTTGCATGAGCCCGAGCAAGCCATCCACCGAAGCATTGCCAGTTTGGCGGCTCTGGCGGGTGTCAGCGAACCGACCGTCAATCGATTTTGTCGTCGCTTGGGATGCAAAGGCTATCCTGACTTTAAGTTACAGCTAGCACAAAGTCTGGCGCAAGGTACGCCGTACGTGAACCGCGATATCGAAGAGAACGACAATGTTGATCAAATCACACAGAAGATTTTTGACTCAACATTAAATGCGTTGAGTATTGCGCGGCAGTCGCTGGATAGCCGCCCTATTGCTGCCACCGTTGAAGCCATGGTGAGTGCTCGAAAAATCGCATTTTTTGGTTTCGGTGCGTCCGCCTCTGTCGCCCACGACGCACAGAACAAATTTGCCCGATTTGATACGCCATCGGTGTTTTCAGATGATCCACTGGTCCAACGTATGTGGGCTATTAATAGCGAACCTAATGACGTCCTTGTTTGCATAAGCCACACGGGCCGCACCAAGGCACTCTGTGAAATAGCCGCCATAGCACACAACAACAAGGCAACGGTCATCGGTATAACGGCACCGAATAGCCCGCTATCCGAAAACTGTCAATTTACTGTGTCGACAAACGTGCCCGAAGATACCGACCAATATATGCCAATGGCCTCTCGTATCGCTCAGTTGGTACTAATTGACGCGATCATTGCCGGTTACACATTGCAACGAGGCCCTAAATTTAGAGAAAAACTCGCGCGTGTAAAAGAGGGTCTCAAGGGCTCCCGTTACAGCAAACAAACCACAACAAAAGAATAGTTAGGAGTAGTTATGCCCATTCGTATAGCAATTAATGGTTTTGGACGAATCGGAAAAAATATTGTACGCGCTCTTTATGAACGAGGTCTGACTGACCATATCGAGCTCGTCGCGATTAACGACCTTGGCTCACCCGATGTACTTGCACATCTGCTTCAATTTGACACGGTGCACGGTCGATTTGCTGCGCAAGTGGAAGCTGGCATCGATAGCTTGTCGATAGATAGCCATACTGTAAGTGTTTACGCTGAGCGTGATCCGAGCCAGCTACCCTGGCAGGCACTAAACATTGATGTTGTACTAGAATGTACAGGCTTATTCACGGAACGCGATAAAGCCAAAGCACACATTGATGCTGGCGCAAAAAAAGTAATTATCTCTGCACCAGGCAAAAACGTTGATGCGACCGTCGTGTTCGGTATTAATGATGAAATACTAACAGCAGACATGGATATTATTTCGAACGCCTCCTGCACAACTAACTGTTTGGCACCGGTGGCGAAAATACTGCACGAATCCCTGGGTATTGAGTCCGGTTTGATGACCACCGTGCATGCATACACTAACGATCAGCGCTTAACTGACTCCTATCACAGCGACTTACAACGTGCCCGAGCAGCTGCACAAAACATGATTCCATCAAAAACAGGCGCAGCTGCCGCGGTTGGACTCGTTATTCCCGAGTTACAGGGTCGTTTTGATGGTTTGGCTGTGCGTGTCCCGACCCCGAATGTGTCTTTAGTGGACCTCAACTTTATCGCAGCACGTGATACAACCGTAGAAGAGGTGAACGCTATCGTTAAAGCCGCTACAAACCAAGCGCCTATGAGCCAGGTCTTGGCGATCAACGAGTTACCTTTGGTCTCCTCTGACTACAATCATAATGATCATTCGAGTATTTTTGATGCGCGCCAAACTCGGGTCAATGGACGGTTAGTTAAAGTGATGGCGTGGTACGACAATGAGTGGGGCTTTAGTAATCGTATGCTTGATAATACAATAGCTCTGATGAATGCGGCGTCCAAAAAGGTTGTCACAAATTCTAAACAAGAAGTTAATACCACACATTGACGTTGTTAATTTTTTGTTCTAATTTGTGAAAGCGCTTACATTTTCTACGCAGCCGTACAACAAGAACGATGAATCAGGAATTCAATTATGAACCCGATAACAACAAAAATACGCCCTATTGCCGCAGCGCTCGTAGCGCTCGGCTTAGTGGGGTGTGGTGGCGACAGTGTCGAAACCAACACTGACTACACCCAAATTGATACTACTGCTCCCGTTGAGGACTGGGAACTTGTTTGGAGTGACGAGTTCGACGGTAACAGTATTGACGAACGTAAATGGAACTTTGAAGTCAACTGCCAAGGTGGCGGCAATAATGAGCAACAATGCTACACCGACAGTCCTGACAATGCGTATGTTTCCGACGATACTTTGAAAATAGTTGCCCTGCCCGCTGGAGAAGGTGCTGAGAAACCATATACATCAGCACGTTTAAACAGCAAAATGAAAGGTGACTTCAAGTACGGCCGTATCGAAGTACGTGCAAAAATGCCGTCCGGGCAAGGTAGTTGGCCCGCAGTCTGGATGATGCCAACCGATTCAGTCTATGGTACTTGGCCGAAATCTGGCGAAATCGATATTGTCGAAGCCGTTAACCTCAAAACGACCGACGAAGAAGGTAACGTTGAGAACAATGTCCACGGTACCCTTCATTATGGTAGCGAATGGCCTGATAACGATTCTTCGGGCAAGTCATACGCGGTAGAAGGTAATCCAGCAGATGCTTTCCACACCTATGCTATCGAATGGCAAGAAGGCGAAATTCGTTGGTACGTAGACGATTATCTATATGCAACTCAAATGGAGTCCACGGTTCGCTATAACAGCAAAGGTGAAGCCATTGGTTTGAATCATCAAGGTTGGTATACCGAGTTTTATAATCAGAGTACAGGTGAGCTGGAAGTTGCCTATGGTCCTGAGCCATTTGACCAACGTTTTTACCTCATCATGAATCTTGCAGTCGGCGGAGACTGGCCAGAAAACACGAATAACACGGGCATAGATGAAAGCGCTTTCGCAGAAGGTCAAACGTTAGAAATCGACTATATTCGCGTATTCCAATGCTCACAAAACCCGGATACGGGTAAAGGTTGTGAAACCGTTCGTGCGGGTTATAAAGACGAAGAAACCCTTGTCACAGGTAAAGCCCCTATTCCAGTACCTCCAAGTACAACTATCCCCGACACGTTAACCATTTTTGACGGCACGCCTAATCCAGCGTGGCCTGCATGGGATTGCTGTGGTGGCTCAACCCCCGAGTTGATCAGTGATGCCGACAAAGGTGATGTTTACAAGTTTGTGGTCAACGAAACACCGACTGTAAATGGCTTTGTAAGTCGCGAAGCATTTATTGAAGACGAAACCGTTTCGCCACAACCTTACGATGCTTCACAAATCATCGATTCAGGCTATTTCACCTTTGACTTAAAAGTGGTAACGCCACCCAGTAACGGCGGCGCAGAATGGCTGTTCAAGGTTGAAAACAACGACGGTCAATACGCAGGACAACTGCCGCTAACTGCGAGCGAAGAAGGTGTCGCTCCAACAGTCGGCGAATGGCAAACTTATACCTTCCCAATTAAAGCATTGGTCGACGCCGGCTTAAAAGAAGCCTCAGCAATCGATGTGTTAATGATCTTCCCGACATGGGATATGGGTAATGGTGCTGAATACCTTGTTACTAACGCCGAGATCGTATCACCAGAAGCGGCATCGCCTGAACTGGTTTTATTCGGTGACAGCGAAAACCCTGACTGGCCCATGTGGGACTGTTGTGGCGGTACGACGCCCATTGTTGTTACTGATGAAGAACGTGGCAATGTCGCGGAGTTTTCTGTTGGCGCGGAACCCGCAGTATTGGGCTTTAAGCCACCGGAAGATTCAGGTATCAAGTTTGATGCGAGCGCCCTAATGGTCGAAGGTGTGGTTCAGTTCGATTTAAAAGTCGTCGAGTCACCCTCTAATCCTGACGCTGTTTGGAAATTCAAGATTGAATCCAACAACGCGAAATCAGCGCTTGAACTTGACCTCACTGAGGGTAGCGGTGGCGCAGAGCCGGTCGTGGGTGAATGGCAAACCTATACCTTTAGTTTGCAAGAAATCGCCAATCAAGGTTTTGACCTCTCTGCCATTGACGTTGTCATGATGTACCCTGCTTGGGACACCGGTGAAGGCGCTGTCTATCGTGTTGATGAGGCACGCATTTATAATCCTAGTGCTGGGCAAGAAGGTTTGGCGATATTCGAAGAGTCCTTGAACGAAGACTGGAACCTGTTTGATTGCTGTGCCGGTTCCAAACCTGGCGTCGTCGATAGTGGCGATGATCATGGACAAGTCACTGAGTTCGTCATTCAAAGTACCCCTGATACGGTACTTGGTTTCCAAGCGAAGGACGAGGTTTCTTTTGACGCTTCAGCGATGTTAGCTAACGGTGCAATCAGTTTTGATATTCGGGTTATGAGTCAGCCGGAAGGTGCTGACGCACAGTGGTTATTTAAAGTTGAATCGAGCGATAGCAAAATATTCGTGGAAGTGCCTCTGGCCAGCGGTAACTACGGCGAAGAGCCAGTAGCAGGTGAATGGGCGACATATAACTTTACCCTGCAATCACTGTTTGACGCAGGTTTAGATATTAGCGATATCAAAACCATTATGATTTTCCCGACCTGGGGTCAGTCGCTCGGTGCTGAGTATCAAGTCGATAACTTAGTCATCGATAACTTCTAAGCAGTACGACAAACAGAAATGGATAGAACAATGAAAAAACCAATGACGTTTAGCATAAGTCCTGTTGCGACGGCAGTGTCTCTCGTACTGACCGCGGGTCTGGCGTTTCCTGTATATGCGCAAGATCAAGGACAAGATAACGAAGAAAAAGCCAAAGATGAATCCATTGAAGTCATTAATGTCAGTGGTATTCGCGGTAGCTTAGCACGCTCAACTGACTTTAAACGCCAGTCAAGCGGTGTTGTCGACGCGATTTCTGCTGAGGAAATGGGTAAATTCCCAGATACCAACTTGGCAGAATCACTGCAGCGTATTACCGGTGTCTCGGTGAGTCGCAATGATGGCGAAGGTAGCCAAATAACCGTACGTGGTTTTGGCCCAGAGTTTAACTTGATCACCCTCAATGGCCGGCAAATGCCAGGCACTGGCTTTAGTCGTTCTTACAATATGGAAGCCCTTTCGTCTGAGGGAGTTACAGCACTTGAAGTGTATAAAACTGCACGGGCTGATACACCCAGTGGTGGTTTAGGAGCAACGGTAAATATTGTTACTACTCGCCCATTCCAGCACTCAGGACAAAAGTTCGTAATCATGGGCAAAGCCCTGCACGATAGCTCAGTCGAAAAAGGCGATAGCGTGACGCCAGAACTGGCTGCGGTGTACAGTAATACGTTTGCCGATGATACGTTCGGTATCGCTTTCTCGGTTTCCCAGCAACGCCGTGACTTCCGCCAACAGTACGCCAATATACAAGGTTGGCAGGCGAATGTCGGTTTACCTGACCTTGACGAAGGGGACTATGTTGATCCTCGCCCCATCGGCGAGGATGGTGAGCGTATCGGCAACCACTTCTTTCCTAAAGATATGAACTATGGCTTTACCGACGTTCAAAACGAACGTACTAACGGTCAAGTGACGCTACAGTTTGCACCGACCGATACCATGGTACTGACTGCCGACTACACCGGTTCACGCCGAACGTCGGGTCGCGTCGGCTTTGGCTGGGGTATATGGAACGAATTTGGTGGTAACATCAATTCCTATATCTTAGATGAGAACGGTACAGCGGTTTATGCCGATATCGCAGGTAATGATGCCTCATTTACCGCAAACTGGGATACCACTGAAATCGAGGCGGATTCCGTCGGTTTAAACCTGACATGGGACATCACGCCCGACTTTAGACTTTGGGTCGATGCCCATGACTCAAGCAACAGCATCGACAACGGTGCAGATCCCGGTCTCGGTTCAAATGGTCAAATCATTATGGGTTCTGACCAGTTACAAACCAAATTCTACGATTATCGCAACGGCGAAATTCCGCAAGCGAGCGTACTTTGGAACAATGGGACTTCGGTGCTAGCACCCAACGAAATTGGCTCTAACTTTGGTCAATTCATCCACTCTCCAGGCGAATCCAACGTAAAACAGTATCAGATTGAAGGTACTTGGTATAATTCGGTGTTGGATATTCCTCTGGTCTCTGTGAAAGCGGGTATTTCACGCACCGACCAAGATATGAGCGGTTACGAAGCTTGGAGTGGTTTACGCGGTGGGCCCGGCTTCAGTCCTAGTTTCGCCGAAATATTCCCAGACGGTATGTTCGAATACCATGACACCAGTGGTTTCCTAGACGAATTTGAAGGTGGCGGTTCTGACCTCGCGCAAAACTATTATTACACCTACGATTACAACGAAGCGCTTGCGCGTCATGTGGCCTATTTGACCGAAGATCTCATGGGTGCTGATGAGTTTGTAGCCGATGCCTACTATGACGGTATTGATAGCCAAAGCTACGTACGTGAGAAAACAGATGCTATCTTCTTGCAAACATCATGGGAATTCTCGCTCGGTGCGTTTCCAACGGAGCTCAATGTCGGTGTTCGTTATGAAACAACGGATGTTACCAGTACAGTGCGTCAACGAGTAGAACAGCAAGTCAACTGGGTCAGTGCTTCAGAGTGGATCATGCAATATGAAGAAGGTGATGCGACTTTCTTGACGCAAACCGGTGAACACGACGTGTTCTTGCCAATGCTCGATTTGAAGGTCAACTTTACTGATCAATTGATTGGTCGCTTCTCAACAGGCAAAACCATCTCTCGTGCACCATTAGGCGCATTAGCCGGTGGTCGCAGTTTATCAGCAAGTCCAAAACCGGGTGCTCGCACAGGTAGCTCAGGTAACCCTAACCTGTTGCCATTTGAGTCAACCAACCTCGACTTAGCCATTGAATATTATTATGGCGAAGGTAGCTATGCATCGGTTGGTTACTTTAAGAAGGATGTTGATAACTTTGTTCAAACCACCATCACCGAAACGACGGTAGAAGGTTTGCGTGACATCTTTGAAGGGCCTCGCTATCAGCAAGCTGTCGCTGATGTTGAAGCGCGCGGTGAGCAAGCCACCAGCACGGCGATTTTTGAGCAAATGATAGCCAACGGTTACGGCAATGCGGATGGTGCTATTGAGCCGAACGCAGACGACCCGTTAATTGTGTGGAGTATTAGCCGTCCAAGCAATACCGATAGTAAGAGCGTCGACGGTTTCGAAATTGCGGCGCAACACCTCTTTGGACGCTCTGGATTTGGTTTAGCTGCTAACGCAACGTTCGTCGATGGCGATGTGCGTTTTGACGTAACCAGCCTTGAGCAGCAAGCACCGCTTACAGGCTTAAGTGACTCAGCTAACTTCCAAGCATTCTACGAGAAAGATGGTTGGTCTATCCGCGCTACATACGCGTGGCGTGATAGCTACCTGATTGGTGTTGGTCAGGCACAGGGCTCTTCTGATGCGCCACCACAGTTCGCTAAGTCTTATGGACAGTGGGACTTAAGTGTTAACTATGACGTGACTGAAAAGCTAACGGTATTCTTTGAAGGTATTAACCTCAACAACGAAACCGAAGAAGGTTACGGACGCTACGAAGAGCAGTTCTTATTCGCACGTCAATACGGTCCGCGTTACGCAGTCGGTGCACGTTACACCTTCTAAGCTTGCGTAACTCAGTTGCTTGTTGTCTTCCCTGGACCAACAAGCAACACCCATTAAAAAGGCCAGCTAAGTTATTAGCTGGCCTTTGCTTTTGCCCTATCACCGATTAATGAGCGAACTAATTAACGTCTTCCGACAAACATAGCACTTCATCGTTTATGGCTTTGGTGACTTGCAAGCGCGCATCGCGAATACTGACATGGCTATCCGCAGAGCTTCCCAGACGCAGTACTTCACCCGTACTCGCCGTGTCTACGCCGGCTTGTTCCAAGCATTGAACCGAGAAATTTAACGTGGTCCATTGTTGCGCTGAGTCTTCATTTAGATACGCTTCAATGTTCTGACTAAACTCACAGGCATCAGGTCCACAGTTCAGTGACAATGTCAGCGGCTTATCTGGACTCGCTTTAACCGTCACACTCAACACGCCATCCTCGACACTATACGCCCGCAAATCGCGTGGGAAAGGACTTACAAAACTAAAGTAGTTTGCACCCTCGCCTTCAAACATAAAGCGTCGGGCATCCTCTTGAACTTGATCATCAAAAGTTTCAGCTTTTACGCCATTCAGTGACTGGATGCTGCTTGTCACTTCAATACGCTTTGCGCTATTGCCTATCATCAAGCGCCAAGGCGCTTGTGGCGAGCGCTCAAAGATCGCCATTTCTAACGGTTGGTCGCTAGTCGCAAAGTCGGTGTTTAACGTATCAAGGGTTACATTATCGTCAAAACTCAAACCATAGCCGAGTTTAAACAGTGGATCGTAATTTGCCTCATCTCCGTTTAAGCGTCCCTGAGTTGGCGTCTTCGGCCAAGAAAAAGGCAATTGACCAGAGACTGGGAAACGTGTCTGTCCTTCGGCGTCTGTCACAAGTACATCCGCGACGCCTGCTCCCTCGCTACCAGGTAACCACGCCGCTACAAAGGCATCAGAAGCATTGAGCTCCGGGTTCACATACATGGGTCGACCACTGATAAACACCGAAACAACAGGGATACCCTTCTCTTTAAGTCGTTTTAACAGTTCAAGATCAACCGCATTACCGCGTTGATAATCTACATTGTCAATATCGCCATTACCTTCAGCGTAAGGTGTTTCACCATAAACGACCACTGCAACATCAGGTTTTTCTTGATACTCACCATTAACAGCAAGCTCAGTTTCGCCGCCTGCTTGTTTTACAGCATCAGCGATGCCATCGTAGATTGACGTGCCACCTGGGAAGTCTTCATTGGTATTACCCGTACCCTGCCAGCTTATCGTCCAGCCACCGGACTGTTGACCAATATTATCGGCTGCCGGTCCAGCAACCAACACACGTTGGTTCGGCTTTATCGGTAACACGTTGTTGTTGTTCTTCAGTAACACCAAAGACTCTCGCACGGCTTGACGAGCAATTGCGCGGTGTTCTTCAGCACCAATGAGTTCGGTTTTACCCGACAATGGACGGTTAGCGGGTGACGGCTTATCAAATAGCCCAGCACGCATTTTTACACGCAAAATTCGGCGCACTGCGTCATCAATACGAGATTCTGCAATAGTGCCATCTTTTACCTGTGCAATGAGGTTTTCGTATAGCGGTTTCCAAGCTTGGGTTGGCACCATATAGACATCAAGCCCTGCATTTGCTGCTTGCGGGCAATTATCATTGGTGCAGCCTTCAATTTGTCCATGACCGTTCCAGTCACCCACGACAAAACCATCAAAGCCCATTTTTTCTTTTAAGACATCAGTCAGCAGGTATTTACTACCGTGAATCTTATCACCATTCCACCGATTGAAGCTTGCCATCACCGTTTGTGCGCCAGCCTCGAGGCCTCCCACATAGCCTTGAGCATGGATATCAAATAAGGTTTGCTCATCGACTTCTGTATTACCTTGGTCGATACCGTCGGTCGTACCACCATCACCAATAAAGTGCTTTACCGTGCTAATGACATTCTTTTCTGAAAGAAAGTCGCCATCCACATGGCCTTGCAATCCGCGCACAATTGAGGCTGCATAATCGCGCACTACCGCGGGATCCTCAGAGTAGCTCTCGTAGGTGCGCCCCCAGCGCACATCGCGTGCCACTGCAACAGTCGGCGCAAACACCCAGTCTATCCCGGTGACTATCACTTCGGTCGCCGTTACTTCAGCGATAGCTTCGATAAGCGCCGGGTTGCGTGCGGCTCCTAAACCAATATTATGAGGGAAGATGGTTGCGCCCAATACATTATTATGACCGTGCACCGCATCAGTACCCCACATCGTAGGAATATCAATACCATCGACACTATCATCAACAGAAGCTTGATACATTGACTCTGCAAGAGCAATCCAATCCTGCGGTGTGGCATATTTATCGTTATTTGGGAAAGCTCCACCACCGTTTAAGTAGCTACCAAAACCGTAACGACGCATGTCTTCGACAGTAATGTCACGAATTTCAGGCTGGATCATCTGCGCCACTTTTTGCTCGAGCGTCATCTCGGCGAGTAATGCATCAATACGTTGTTCCATTGCTGGCTTTTGAGCAACAGGAATATCCAACTGTGGCCAAACTGAGTCCTCACTCGTAGGTGCTGCTGTGTCTGCCGTACAGGCCGAAAGAATGGCTGCGGGTAACGCAGCCAATAGCCATTTTTTTTGTCTCATTATTCTGCCACCTCAGCTGTTTGCTTTGCTTTTTTAAAGGCACGGGGTACATAGCCAGCGAAACCGTAGTATGCGATGTAGGCATAACACATAAGGGGCACAATAAAGGCTGTTTGCACGCCTACCACATCAGCCAACGCTCCTTGACATAGTGGCAACACCGCGCCACCGACAATAGCTAAACACAAAATGCCAGAGCCTTGACCCGTGCTTTCTTTCAAGCCTTGTAATGCAAGACTGAAAATCGTTGGGAACATAATTGAGTTGCACAATCCAACAAATAGAATCGACCACATTGCGATGGCACCTGAACTCAAGATGGTAGTAAGAACAAGCAATATCGCACATGTTGCGTTAAACAATAGCACTCGATTGCCAGCAAAACGCTGCATGACGGCGGCTCCAATGAAACGTCCAACCATAGCACCGCCAAAATACCAAGATATATAATGAGAGGCTTGCGATGTCGTCATTCCGCCAATGTGGTCTTGTGACAAGTAAATCGCTAGAAAGCTGCCAATACCGACTTCTGCGCCGACATAGACAAAAATCCCCAGCGCTCCTAATACCAAGTGCTTTTGACCCCATGCACCGCCTCCAGTTGGAAGTGGTGCCGCTTGGTCGACTTTGCCCATCGCGGGGAGCTTCAACCGAACGAAAACCAACGCCATAATGACGAGTGTTGCCGCTAAGATAAAGTAAGGTAACGAAACGGTATCCTTTGACACACCGGATACCTCGGGATCGGCTACACCACCAAAAATAAGCCAAGTGCCAAAGAACGGCGCTACCGTTGTGCCCAAAGAGTTAAAAGCTTGTGTCATCGTTAGGCGGCTGGATGAGGTCTTTTCTGGACCTAACCGTGTGACATAGGGATTCGCTGCGACTTGTAGAATCGTAACCCCGGAAGCCAAAATAAATAAGGCACCTAAAAATAAACCGTAAATCTCTAGCTGTGCGGCGGGATAAAACAGCACACAACCTGCCCCCGCGGTTAGTAGGCCAACGATAATCCCAGACTTATATCCGATTCGACCCACCATCAACCCTGCCGGTACTGAAATGATGAAGTAAGCACCAAAAAAACAGAATTGGATCAACATAGACTGCGCGTAATTTAAATCGAATAACAAACGCAAATATGGAATAAGAATGTCATTGAGGCAGGTAATAAAGCCCCAGATAAAAAATAGTGATGTGAGCGCAGTCAGAGCAAACCGATAGTTGGTCGGTTGTTCACTCCCGTGTAACGCTGAGGTTTGTGGAGTTGTCATAATTCCCTCTTGCTTTATTTTTTGACGATAGCCATCAGACCATCTAATATTATGTAAGCGCTTTCATGTATAGCATAATTTAATTCAAAGGCAATTAAAACCTGCCTGGCGAGCGAACTCTTATGAAAAAAATAACGCTACCTTATCAGTCACGACTAAACCATCCGAGTTTCACGTTTGGTGTTGCTACATCATCATTTCAAATTGAGGGCGATATTGCTGGCCGCGAACCCTGTATCTGGGACAGCTTTTGTGAGCAACCGAACACGATAAAAGATGGCAGTAACGGCAACGTGGCTTGCGATCACATTCACCGTTGGCAAGAAGATGTTGAACTAATTAGCGAGCTGGGTGTTGATGCATATCGCTTTTCCATCGCTTGGGGGCGTGTAATCAAAGCCAATGGTGAAATTAATCGAAGCGGTTTAAACTTTTATATCAAGCTCGTTGCGGCACTCGCGGAGCGCGGAATCCAATCTCACATAACGCTATACCACTGGGATCTACCTCAGTATTTGGAGGATCAAGGAGGATGGTTAAATCGCGCAACTGCCTATCGTTTCGCTGATTACGCGCGTGTGATAGCCGATGCACTCGGTCACCAAGTATCAAGTATTGCAACACTGAATGAGCCTTTCTGTAGTGCATATTTAGGTTATGAGGCAGGTATTCATGCTCCAGGACCTCAAGCAGGTGATGCTTCACGTCGCAAGCAAGGACGTCAAGCTGCTCACCATTTGCTTTTAGCACATGGTTTAGCATTACAAGCCCTGCGCGACAGCTTCGCTGATGGTAAAGCGCCGGCGTTAGGCGTGGTACTTAATTTTAGCCCGTGTCATCCGCTGACTTCACAGCAAGCCGATCGCGACGCCGCTGAATTTGCTCATCAGTACCACAACTTATGGTATCTACAACCAATGCTTAGCGGTACTTATCCCGATGTTATTGAGCAATTGGCTGTTACGGATCGTCCGCAAATAAATGCCGGCGATATGGCGATCATCAATCAGCCACTCGACTTTCTCGGTGTGAACTACTATACCCGAACCGTATTTAAGGCCAACCAGCAACATGGTTTCAGTGATGTACCGGCATCGGGCGACGGGTTAACCACCATGGGTTGGGAAGTTTATGCGAAGGGGCTGACTGAAATTTTGCTTACACTGGATCGCCAATATGACAACCTACCACCGATTTACATTACCGAGAACGGTATTGCGACCGCCGACAGCTGTAATAAAGGTGAAGTTGACGATGTGATGCGTATTGATTATTTTCAAAGCCATTTATTGGCGGTTCACGACGCAATTAATCACGGTGTGGATATAAGGGGCTATTTTGCCTGGAGCCTGATGGACAACTTTGAGTGGGCAGAGGGCTATACACAACGCTTTGGGATTATCTATGTCGACTACAATACACAACAGCGCACATTTAAAAACAGTGCAAAAGCTTTACAGAAACTCTTCTTAGCTAGACAATCACAGCATCACGCTGTGGAGGATATATGCTAAGTCGCACCGAAAAAATAGCCTATGGCTTGGGTGACACTGCCAGTAACATCATTTTCCAAACGGTTATGTTGTTTCTGGCTTTTTTTTATACAGACATTTTTGGCATCTCAGCCGCCGCTGTGGGCAGTATGTTCCTCGTTGTGCGACTTATCGATGCCGTCACCGACCCACTCATGGGTTTACTTACCGACAAGACACGCTCGCATCACGGTCAGTTCCGCCCTTACCTAGTATGGATGGCAGTACCCTTTGCAGTTTTCAGCGTATTGGCGTTTACTACTCCCGAAGTAGACGGTTTCGGTAAACTTATTTATGCATACATTACGTACACGTTACTCATGTTGGCCTACACGGCGATCAATATTCCTTATTCCGCACTTGGTGGCGTATTAACGGAAGATCCATCGGAACGTGTATCAATTCAATCGTATCGCTTTGTACTTGGCATGTTAGGTGGCTTATTAGTCACCACTTGTACGTTGCCTCTGGTCGATTGGTTCGGCGATGGTAGTCCAGTCGTTGGCTATCAACTCACTATCGTCACGTTGAGCATATTCGGAATGATACTTTTTGTTGTATGCTTTTTGGGTACAAAAGAACGTCTCAGACCACCAAAGCAACAACATCTTTCGTTTCGACAGGCGCTTCGGACCTTATGGCAGAATGAACAATGGCGCCGACTATCCGTTGCAGCAGCGCTTGTACTGACAGGTATCGCTTTAAAAAATACACTCGCTGTTTACTATGTAAAGTATTACCTTGTGCGCGATGATCTAGTGACCGCCTTTGTAAGCACTGGTATGGTCGGTAATATCATGGGTTGCGCATTAGCCCAGTATGTGTGTCGATATATGGATAAAGTGAATGCATATATCGGTATTCAGATTCTAGCCGCTATCGTCTGCGTGGCAGCCTATTGGGTAGCGCCCGAACAACTCACGACGGCATTTGTTATGTACTTCTTGTGGGGCCTTTTCTTACAGATGGGAACACCGATGCTGTGGGCTAAGATCGCCGACGTAGCAGATTATGGCTACTGGAAAACAGGCGTGCGTGCGACGGGTCTGGTGTATTCATCGGTGGTATTTTTTATCAAGTTTGGCCTCGCGTTAGGGGGGGCGATTAGCGGTTGGTGGTTGGCATTTTACGGCTACACCCCCAATCAAATGCAAAATATTGAGGCGCAACACGGCATTCAGTTAGCGTTTACCGTGCTGCCGGCACTTGCATCCCTGCTCGTTGCAGCAGTTATGCTTCGCTACACCTTAAAACAAAAGCGTGTTCAGCAAATATCAGAAGCGTTGGAGCAATACTCTTAACATGGCGACCATTTACGAAGTTTCGAAACTCGCGGGCGTTTCCTTAGCGACCGTGTCTCGTGTTATTAACAATAACGCGCCCGTACGCCAGGCAACTCGAGTGAAAGTTCTCGATGCAATGGATAAACTGGGTTATCACCCTAATTCTATTGCACAGTCTCTGGCATCGAGCCGTTCCAACTCAATCGGCATTGTCGTTTCCGAACTCAACGGTCCATTTTTTGGAACTTTGTTAAGTGATATTGAGGCTGCTTTCAGACGTGCAGGAAAGCATGTCATCATAGCGGCTGGACACAGTGATGAGAGGCTCGAAAAGGAAAGTATCGCATTTTTAAAAAGTCGTAACTGCGATGCCCTCATTTTACATGTTGAAGCGGTTTCAGATGACTACTTAAGTCAACTTAATCAAGGTGGCACGCCATTCGTTATTCTCAATCGTTTTGTCGAGAGCTTGTCAGATCGCTGTGTAACGTTGAATAACCAGCACGGTGGCTACCTCGCTACCCAACATCTACTGCGTAATGGTCACCGTAAAATTGGCTATATTTCCGGCCCGATGTGGAAAAACGATGCTGAGCAACGGTACTTAGGGCATTTGCGCGCTCTTGCGGAGTATGGCATCGAATCCAAAAGTAGCCTATTTTATGAAGGTGATTTCCATGAACTTGGCGGTGTTAAAGGCGTTGCAGCACTATTACACGCCGATGCTGACATCACCGCTATTGTATGCGCGAATGACGAGATGGCCGCGGGGGCTGTGACCACCGCACGCGAACAAGGCTTAACGTTGCCCGACGACTTGTCTATTGTCGGCTTTGATAACGTCAATTTCTCCCACTATATGTATCCAAAACTAACCACTATCGATTACCCCATCGGCGGCATGGGCGTCATGGCTGCGCGTTGGGTACTTAAACATATTTATCAGCAAAAACTCGATAATATCCAGACCGTGTTTGAGCCTCGCGTAATTGAACGCGATTCTGTTCACAGTATTTGAGCGCATAAAAAAAGCTCGTGCTTAACACACGAGCTTTCTAAGATATCGACTTTTAACGCAGACTAAGCTGCTTTCACATCAAAACGGTCTGCATCCATGACTTTGACCCACGCATTGATAAAGTCTTTTACAAACTTCTCTTGGTTATCATCTTGCGCATACAGCTCAGAATAAGCACGCAAAATTGAGTTTGAACCAAATACCAAATCGATACGATTGGCTGTCCACTTGACCGTATCAGTCGCTCGATCACGGACTTCATAATGATCACCCGCTTTTTTCCAGACATTTTCCATATCCGTCAAGTTGACAAAGAAGTCATTGGTCAATGTGCCCACACGGTCAGTGAAAACGCCATGTTTGGATTCACCATAGTTCGCGCCAAGTACGCGTAGACCACCGACGAGCACTGTCATCTCAGGTGCCGTTAACCCCATCAGTTGAGTTCGGTCGAGCATCAACTCCTCTGCTGGAACTTGGTAGTCCTTCTTCAAGTAATTGCGGTACCCGTCGTGTAAGGGCTCAAGTGGTTCAAAGCTCTCAGCGTCGGTCCACCCGTCGGTCGCGTCACCGCGCCCTGGCGTGAACGGCACAGTAAAATCGTATCCTGCTTTGTGCACAGCTTTCTCAACTGCGGCCGTGCCGCCTAAAACAATCAAGTCAGCAATACTAACAGGCTTTTCGAGTTCGCGTCGAACACGCTCTAAAGTCGCCAACACACGTTGTAATTTCTCGGGCTCATTACCGTGCCAATCCTTTTGTGGCGCAAGACGAATGCGGGCGCCATTAGCACCGCCACGATAGTCTGAGCCACGGAATGTACGTGCACTATCCCATGCCGTAGAAATCAACTCGTAATCGGTTAAACCGCTTTCAAGTAGCTTTTTCTTGAGCTCAGCCACTTCGCTATCAGACAGGCTGTAATCCACTTTCGGAATCGGATCTTGCCAGATCAAATCCTCTTCAGGTACATCGGCTCCAAGGTACCGATCTTTTGGACCCAGATCGCGGTGCGTCAACTTAAACCAAGCACGTGCGAACACTTCGGCAAAATAGTCGGGATTATTGTAAAACTTCTCAGAAATCTTACGATACTCAGGATCTTTAATCATCGCCATATCGGCGTCCGTCATAATTGGGTTATGGCGAATCGAAGGATCTTCTACATCAACGGGCTTGTCTTCCTCTTTGATGTCGATAGGTTCCCACTGCCAAGCGCCCGCCGGGCTTTTCTTAAGTTCCCAATCATAGTTGAATAACAAGTAGAAGTAGCCGTTATCCCATTGAGTAGGATGAGTTGTCCAAGCGCCTTCAATACCGCTCGACATTGTGTCACGACCCATGCCCTTGCCAGCGCTGTTGCGCCAGCCTAGGCCTTGCTCTTCCACATCGGCGGCTTCTGGTTCTGGACCTAAGTTCTCTTCCTTACCGTTACCATGACATTTACCAACCGTATGACCACCGGCTGTCAAAGCGACCGTTTCCTCATCATTCATAGCCATGCGTTTGAACGTTTCTCGCACGTCTTTCGCAGTACGCAACGGATCGGGTTGACCGTCAACACCCTCTGGGTTGACATAGATAAGACCCATTTGAACAGCGGCTAACGGATTCTCGAGTGACTCACGCTCTTGATCCGAGTCATAACGGTTCTTAGTTGCATCCAACCATTCTTTCTCACTACCCCAATAAATATCTTCTTCTGGATGCCAGATATCTTCGCGTCCCCCAGCGAAACCGAACACCTTAAGCCCCATTGACTCATAAGCCATGGTGCCAGCAAGAATGAACAAATCTGCCCAAGATAGCTTGTTGCCATATTTCTTTTTAACTGGCCACAACAGACGGCGAGCTTTATCCAAGCTGACGTTATCAGGCCAACTGTTTAACGGTGCAAAGCGTTGGTTACCTGTACCGCCACCGCCGCGGCCGTCAGCGAGACGATAAGAACCTGCAGAGTGCCACGCCATACGAATCATAAAGCCACCATAGTGACCCCAGTCAGCTGGCCACCAAGACTTACTGTCGGTCATCAAGTCTTTTACGTCTTTCTTTAACTCTTCCAAGTTTATTTTTTTAAACTCTTCAGCGTAGTTAAAATCCGGATCCATTGGATTCGCTTTGGTGTCATGCTGGCGCAGGATCTCGAGTTTGAGTGAGTTGGGCCACCAATGTGTATTCGTTTTTCCGGTATTGGTCATGCTACCGTGCATGACAGGACATTTACCTGAGCTCATATGTCGCTTCCCTCTTTTCGTTGTGTTGAGATAACTACGAACCTTTCTACTGATTAGATTTATAGCACTCAGAGGGTAAATAGCCCAAGGTTATTAAAACGGTCACCTTAAAAGGTTTTTTCGATTAGAGTTTAAGGGATACTTGATCTTTGTTGATTTATTAAACAAACTAAATGATAACATACGCATTACTTTTACAAGCCCACTCTGCTTTATGAAACGATTTCTACTTTATTTTCTTGTTTTTGTGACCCCACTCGTATCAGCCAGCGATTTTGCGGGTATTTGGCGCGGTGAGCTTGAAGTTGGGCGCGGTGCTTCTATCGTATTAGGGTTTGATATCAATCAAGATACAGACGGTGAGATTAGCGTCTTTATCGACAGTCCTAATCAAGGCATGTACGATTTTCCAGCGTCCTCAGTCACTGTGAATAATAACCAGCTAACCATTAAAGTTGACAAGCTCAAAGCTCAATTTGTCGGTCAAGTTGATGACCAAGTATTGAGCGGTGAATGGCAGCAAGGCCAAGCGACGCCGATTAAACTGACGCGTTTAAACAACCAAGACAAACAACGGCTGCGTTTTGAAGGGGCCTACAAAGGCACATTAGAGATAAATACTCGCACAACATTACCCCTACAACTTAACATTGCGGTTGTCGCCGATGGGTACTTAGCGACCCTCGATAGCCCAGCCCAAGAGTCCTTTGGCATTCCAATTAATCAAATTAACATCGGTGACCAACAACTTACTTTTAGCTCTAGCCTGATTGGCGCATCATACACAGGCACTCTGACCAAGGATGGATCATCAGGTTGCTATCAAGGACAGTTTTCCCAGGGCGGGCAACTACCTCTTACCTTGTGTCTTGAGCAAACGCAGACCGCTTCGACCCAACAACAGTTAGATCCTGCCGGGTTCAACGTCGATGGTGCGGTGATCACTTATAATAATGACCGCTGGCAAATAAAACGATTTACTCACCAAGTACCTGCGGATGCTCAATTTGAGATTGGTTCAGTGACAAAAACTATGGTAGCGTTTTTACTGGCTAAGGATTTGGCAAATGGAGTATTAGCGAGTGATGCGCAGTTGGGTAACATTTGGGACGAGTTATCAAAACCGGTCAGTGAAATCAGTTTAGTTTCGCTTGCTACCCATTTTTCAGGCTTACCGCGTTTACCTGCCAACCTCGACGTCGACGACGATCAGAATCCGTATGCAGACTATCATCTCAATCAGTTATCGGACGCCCTTCGCGACACCGATTTAGCATCACCCGTAGGTTATCAGTATTCTAACTTTGGCTACTCCGTGCTCGCCGAAACATTGGTTGCTTTTCATCATCAATCGCTCGATACACTGCTCACTGAATCCGTATTTAGACCATTAAACATGAACCATAGTTATCTTGCTCTGGAAAATGAGGAGCATGTTAAAGCGCATATTCACGCGCTTGCTCAAGGACATCGGTTTGATGGTCGTTCAGCACCACACTGGTATTTCGATGCGATGGCGGGTGCTGGCGCCGTGGTATCCACGGTTGATGATATGGTTGCTTATTTAAAGCTGATGATGCAACCGCCCGACTCACAAACAGAAACCGTCGCGACCGTGTTAGCACCACGCGAATCACTCAGCCAACAAACGCAACAGGCACTGGGTTGGTTAATTCAACGCAACGGCCAACAAGAATGGGCTTGGCACAACGGTCAAACAGCGGGGTTCACCAGTTATGTTGGATTTACATTAGATGGTCGTCGCGGCGTCGTGCTACTGAGTAACCAGGCACGCCCAGTTACTCAGTTAGGTCAGCAGCTGCTGCTAGCACCTGCGGACTAATTACTCTAGGTTAAGCGGATCATCCAACGACCGAGAGGGCTCAGTAAACCATTTCGGTCCCTCATCGGTCATATAAAAATGATCTTCTAACCGGACACCAAATTGTTCTGGCTGTATTAACATGGGTTCATTACTAAAACACATACCGCGCGCTAAAGGTGTTTCGTCTCCGCCCACTAGATAAGGCCATTCGTGTAAGTCCATGCCGATACCATGCCCTGTTCGATGAGGCACTCCCGGTAGCTGATAATCCGGTTTAAGGGATAAGCGAGCAAGCTCCTGCCGCACTGCGTCATCCACGCTAGAGCATGGCTCGCCTAGATGCGCCGAGTCAAAAGCGACTTGTTGCAATTGACGCTCATATTGCCAAAATTCACGTTGCTCAGACGTCGCTTCACCAAAAGCGTACGTACGCGTGATGTCAGAGTGATAACCATGCAACTTGCAACCTGTATCAATCAACACCCAGTCGTTAGCGTTCAAGTACTGTTCGTGCTGTACGCCATGCGGATAGCTGGTTGCTTGACCAAATAGGACGATACAGAAAAAAGAGCCCGAAGCACCAACTCGACGATGTGCTTCATCAATGAATGTCCGCACTTCCGTCGCACTCATCCCCTCTTTCAGCATCGATGCTGTCGCGCGATGAACAGCAATCGTCATATCCATGGCAGTTTGAATGAGTGCAAGTTCGGCCTCTGACTTGTGCATTCGACATTCAGCAATAACCGTTTTGGCATCACATAACTGCTGTGCCGGGACGTATTCCTCCAGTCGAGCGACGAAACTGTAGGCCGTTGACTCGTCAATGCCCAGCCTTAATTTAGCGCCGAACGTATCCTTTAACGTGCTTGCCATCAGCTCAATGGGCGATTCATGCTCCTCCCACAGTAATGGCTCAAGGGGGACCTGCATCGCTTGCTTTAGTGAACCGAGTTCGAAAGCCGGAGCAATAAGCCGCGGTGTACCTTCAACTGGGATAATTGCCCCCACTAACCGTTCGCTCGGATACCAACGCAACCCTGTAAAGTACTCAAGATTCGTGCCCGCATTAAGGTAAATAGCATCGATCCCCTGCGCTTTCATGAGAGTCTGAGCGCGCTCGATACGTTGATTAAACTCGTCAATACCAATTGGTTTAGCTCCCTTTGCCCTATTCACCAATTGAGTTAATGCTTCGTTCTGTGTTTGATAACCAATACCGCGCGTCATACTGCACTCCAGCCTTAAGTAATGAAAACTCAAATATTGAACAGCAAGGCTCGCATGGCGTAGACCAAAAGGCAAATCATTGCTTTTTGAATGCACACTCAGAAGGGTTTCAATTATTTAAAATAATAGTACAATAGATGCTATATTCATTCGAAAATATAGGGGTATCGTGTGTTCAACTTTGACATACTGAGTCAGTATTTTCTTGCGATTTATTTTACTATTATAGCCGTTCACTACAGTAGCGTTGCGCTTGGCCGAAAAGCAAGAACACAACAAAAACAAGTGCACGTAGGCAAGGCTCTGAGCGCACCATGGTGGATAAGACAAACCTTCAACATGTTTCGTTCGGCAATATTAGCCATTTGTATTGCTCGTTTACTGTGGGATATTGACACCCAGCTTGGCGTGATTGAGGTGATTTATCAGCCCGTAACCGTTTATTCTGGGGTTATTCTGATGCTTTGTTCGTTTTTCTTAGTAAGTTTTAGTCACGCTTACATGCAATCCCAGTGGCGTTCAGGCATTGATGAAGATTCGCAACACCCCCTGCTAGTGAGTGGTCCTTTTAAACGAACCCGCAACCCTATCTTTAAGGGCGTGTTGCTCGGTCAACTCGGTTTGTTTTTAACCTTCCCTTCACTATTTACACTCGTCTGCCTTATCACGGGCGTTACCATGATTTGTCTCCAAGTTCGTCAGGAAGAAATAGCGCTCGAAAAAAGCCATGGGGACGTCTATATCCAGTACAAGCAAAAGACACCGCGTTGGCTCTAATTCAGTGTTATAAATTGCACTGTTCACAGCGAGCTTGCCCGGTAACCCAGCGTGATATACGGTTACGATGTTTGGCAAATAATAAATATGCTCGGTCAGCAAACCAACGGATCACAGGCCATCGCAGGGGCGCGATATAAGCGCCCTTCCCAACCGCCTGCCAAGCAGCGTGAGTGACATCAAGACCGTATATTGCGTTCCCATCGGCGTTGATACCATGTAAAAATTGATTGGCGGCATCTGGATCGATGTCGGGATACCGCGCACTGAAATCGTTCACATTAATATTTTCAAACGCCAGTTTGTTGTTGGTATCTAAACGCTTTAAGTGACGCATTTCCTTCACACATAAAGGGCATCCGCCATCATAAAAAATGAGCACCTTGCCACTGGTCTTTGGTTTACTTTTTGACACAAGACACCTCAGATTAGGTTTCAATTTGTTCCCTTTAAAATACGATTTATTCCAAGTTATCGATTAATGAGTCGAGCCATTTCTCAGTTAAAGCGTACACCGTTTGCGGCTTTTTACCGATAGCGAACATGATAATTCGAACTAATCTAGTCAACGAAAGTCACTTTAACTGAGAGTCTTTATGAAAGTTTTTTTTAATATTTCAGCATTCGCCTTAATTGCATCAGTTTCTTTTCCTAGTTTTGCTCAAAGCGCATTTACCATGCCCGCACAATCCCTCAACCAGTTAACATTGAGCGGTTTTAGTACTGAAACCGACTTAGATGGCGGCTCTAAACAAAATGCATTTGATGGTGGTGGCGCTCGTGCTGAACTTCAACTGCAATGGCAAAATGATTGGTACGTTGGTGTCTCAGGTCAATTTTCCGAAGTCAGCCATAACAACATTGACATGCTCACTGACCAAATGAGTTTACGACTAGGCACACAACATTTCTTATCAGCGAACACACGGTTGTTTTCAGAGTTATTCATACAACGTCTTACAGTTGAAGTTGACGACGGCACCACGCGTACAGAAGATCAAGAAACGGGTCCTGGCATTGAGCTCGGTATTGAACACCAAACTCAAACTCAGCTAACGCTATTTGCTTCTGCGAGCTATAGCCGCCTCACACGCGATGTGCGCTATTGGCAGACCGAATTGGGCGCGTTTTACATGATGAACCCACGCACTGCACTTGGCGTCAGCTATCAACGCCGCACTGCTTCTGATACCGATTATCGACAAGACAACTATCTTCTTAACCTACGTTTTTGGTTTTAAGTGGGGTTGTCCATCTGAACATGGCATACTTGGCATTTTGTGAGACAAGTATGCCCTATGGATCTTGACCATCAATGCCCCTGTGGTAGCGAAAAGAGTTTTAAACACTGCTGCCATTTGTTATTGAGTGATCGAACACTCGCACAAACCCCCGAACAACTCATGCGATCGCGTTATACGGCGTACGTAATTGGCGACTTGCCCTATATCCGCAAGACATGGCACCGAGATTACTGTCCCCCAGACCTATCACTTGAGGGATTACCTGAATTCATCCGCTTACAAATTGTATCTCACAGTCACTCGAATAACCGAGGTTACGTTCATTTTCGCGCATTCTATTATACGCGGGATGAACTCACATGGATGGAAGAACAAAGTCAGTTTGTTAAGCTATCGGAGTGCTGGCTCTACACAACAGGAGAAGTAAAATAGCCGGCTCACCACTCAAACTCTCTGTCATTTGCTATAAAAACAAGGGTTTTTACTCGCGTGGGTGAACTGTTTACTCTAAACTTCGGTAAAATAAGTGTAAATTTGCAGAATGTACTCACTAATCACAACAAATAAAGGGGATGTCCATGAGCGAAAACAAGGATATAGATGAAAGTAAGGCGGAGAAGGATCCGATGATCCCGGATGGGGAAGTCAACCCCATCAATACCGATTACAAAGTTGGACAAGACAACGTCGTGATGAATTTAGGCCCGTTTGGATTAGATTTCCACAATCGGGTTTTTGCTGTTTCAGGCCTTGCAATCGTTGCATTCGTTCTCTTTGCTTTAATTTTCCAAGAACAAGCTGAACCATTATTTAGTGGAATTCGTGGTTGGCTTACATCAAATCTTGATTGGTTCTTCTTAAGCGCGGCTAATATTTTTGTCGTGGTTGCACTGGTCCTAATCTTTACACCACTCGGTCGCGTTCGCATTGGCGGCACAGAGGCCAAACCAGACTTCTCATACATGGGGTGGTTCTCGATGCTGTTTGCTGCAGGTATGGGTATCGGCCTTATGTTTTATGGTGTGTCTGAGCCGATTTCCCACTTCTCGTCTTCGCTCGGGGGTATCTCCATGGAGAATGGAGTGCGTACCGACTGGGCGCCATTAGGTGCTGCGGGCGGCAATGAAGCAGCTGCACGTGAATTAGGCATGGCAGCGACTATCTTCCACTGGGCACTTCACCCATGGGCTATTTATGCAATCCTAGCGTTGGGTCTAGCGATCTTTTCATTTAACAAAGGCTTGCCTCTGACTGTTCGTTCAATTTTCTACCCGATTTTGAAAGAGCGCGTTTGGGGATGGCCAGGTCACATTATCGATACCATCGCTATCTTAGCGACGCTATTCGGGCTTGCGACCTCGCTCGGGCTAGGTGCCTCACAAGCTGCCGCTGGACTCAACTTTCTGTTTGATGTACCCAAAGGGGATACGACAGAAATTCTTCTCGTTATGGGTATCACAGCCATCGCACTCACATCGGTGCTGGCAGGTTTGGAATCAGGTGTACAGCGTTTATCGCAGATCAATATGACGTTAGCGGCACTACTCCTTCTATTCGTCATTATTGTCGGTCCCACGCTCGCAATTATCACTGGTTTCGGCGAAAACTTAGTCAACTACATTGCTAACCTACCTGCCTTATCTAATCCTGTAGGACGTGAAGACTTAAACTTCACTCAAGGCTGGACATCGTTCTACTGGGCTTGGTGGATTGCATGGTCACCGTTCGTTGGTATGTTCATCGCACGTGTATCTCGCGGTCGTACTGTGCGTGAATTCCTAGTATCGGTATTGTTGGTACCTTCACTGGCTTGTGTATTCTGGATGTCTGTATTTGGTAATATTGCTATCGAACAGGTGATTAACGGAGCACAAGACTTGGTTGACGCGGATCTTTCGTTGAAACTATTTGTTATGCTTGAAGGATTACCTTGGGCGTCAGTGACTTCATTCATCGGAATCATACTGGTCATCGTATTTTTCGTCACCTCGTCTGACTCAGGCTCTTTAGTTATCGACACCATCAGTGCGGGTGGTAAAGTTGAAGCGCCTGTACCCCAGCGTATTTTCTGGTGTACCTTCGAGGGATTGGTCGCAATCGCCTTGATACTTGGTGGTGGACTTGTCGCACTACAAGCAATGGCTGTTTCTGCGGGTCTACCATTTACTATCGTATTGTTGGCGGCCTGCGTCGCCGTTATTCAGGGCTTGCGTTCTGAACCACGAATCGGTA
This sequence comes from Idiomarina sp. T82-3, assembly GCF_001577655.1. NCBI lineage: Bacteria > Pseudomonadati > Pseudomonadota > Gammaproteobacteria > Alteromonadales > Idiomarinaceae > Idiomarina > Idiomarina sp. T82-3. The sequence goes on from NZ_LSBQ01000013.1 coordinate 59,679, forward strand.
AAAACGGATAACACGCAGCTGTTGTCTTCAAACAAAAGCGGCGCACTAAGCGCCGCTTTTTTGTACCTGAGGTGATGTCATGGAAGCCGAACACGTCGAAATACTAAATTTCATTAAACAATATGCACCCTTCACTATTCTTCCCGAAGCGGAATTACAAACGATCTCACAACAAATCGAGGTCGGCTATTTTCAGAAGGGTGATCAGGTGCTTGAGTACAACCAACCTATTTCTGATCTCCATGTAATTCGTAGCGGCGCCATAGAAACGTATAAGCGCAACGGCGAACTTTTTAATCGCTTAAGTGCCGGAGGTTTTTTCGGTGAAGCCGGCTTATTACGTAAAGGCCGTGTACGTTATCCTGTAAAAGCGTTAGAAGACAGCCTGATTTACTATGTACCCGGTGCCCTATTTAATCGGCTTTACGACGAATACGACGCCTTTGCGGATGCGGTTGAGGTTGAAGAACATCAACGCGTTAATTTAGCCGTGCGCGAACGCGAGCAGCGTAACGATTTATTTATTGAAACCGTCGAAACATTGTTGAGCCGCCAGCCTGTTATTATCGAGTCTGATGCCAGTATTATAGAGGCCGCTCAAAAAATGACTGACGAGCAAGTTTCGTCATTACTCATTTGTGGTGATAACCCTGATGACGTACTCGGTATTATTACCGACAAAGATTTACGCAAGCGTGTACTCGCCGTTGAACGTTCTCCCAGCGATCCCGTACGTGACGTGATGTCCTCGAACTTAGTTTATATTGAGCATAATCAACGCATATTTGAAGCGATGTTAACCATGCTGAGGACTAACCTGCATCATTTACCTGTATTAAAAAAACAGCGCTTGATTGGTGTTATTGCCTTATCTGACGTCGTGCGTCACGAATCGAAATCAAGTCTTTACGTAGTCAGTAGTATCTTTAAACAAAATACGTTTGAAGAGTTGGCGCAGTTAAAAGAGAGTGTAGAAGCAAGCTTTGTGCGTTTGGTCAACGAAGACGCTAATTCACGAATGATTGGCTCAGCGATGGCGACCATCGGTCGTAGCTTCAAGCAACGCCTTTTGGAGTTAGCAGAAATCGAATTAGGCCCACCCCCCATTCCCTACTGCTTTCTCGCACTTGGTTCAATGGCGCGTGATGAACAATCTATCGTAACCGACCAAGATAACGCACTGGTATTACACGACGACTTTAACCCTAAAGAACACGATGCCTATTTCAAAGCTTTGGCTAAGTTTGTCTCGGACGGTTTGCATGAATGCGGCTATACGTACTGCACCGGTGGTATTATGGCAACCAATAACCAGTGGCGACAACCGCTGCGCGTTTGGAAGAAATACTTCACCGACTGGATTGATAACCCCTCTCCCGAGCGCTTACTGCACTCCTCTATCTTTTTTGACTTAGACGGCGTATGGGGTGAGTTTAGCTTTGCCAAACAACTGAATGAATTAATTCGTGTAAAAGCCAAAAATAATAAACGTTTCTTAGGCTCTATGGCGCGTAATGCGTTGAGTCGAACACCACCGCTGGGCTTTTTCAAAGATTTCGTGATGGAAAAGGATGGTAAGCACCGCGACAGTATCAATACGAAACGACGCGGCACAGCACCGGTGGCTGATCTGATTCGCGTACATGCGCTCGCGGTCGGCTCAACGCAACGCAACTCGTTTGCTCGCCTTGAGGATATCATGGAGGCCAACATACTGCCCAAAGGTCGGGGACCGGATTTACGTGACGCCCTCGAGTTAATCTCAATGGTGCGTATTCGACACCAGGCTATTGCCCTAACGGAGGGCGACACGCCCGATAATAATGTCGCGCCCGAGCAACTATCGGATTTTGAACGCAAAAACCTAAAAGATGCTTTTCAGATCCTCAGTAATGCACAGAAATACTTACGCTATCGCTATGCAGGAGGCTAAGCCGGCATGTTTTATTTAAAGCCGCGTGAGGTGATTAATTCGGATGCTGAGCGTGATTGGTCAATGGACTTCTCGGCATGGGCTGCCCATGTCAGCACCCCGATGTTTAAACACTATTTTGAACAGGGCATGGTTAACAAAGAGACTTTGATTAAAGACGCTCCGATGGTCGCCGTTGATTTCGAGACCACAGGCTTAGATTGTCAACGTAATAGCATCGTCAGTATTGCTGTCGTACCTATGTCCGCTCAACGGATCTTTATGTCGCAAGCGCGGCAATGGGTGGTCAAACCGCGACAAGACTTAACGGACGAATCTGTCGTTATTCACGGTATTACTCACTCTGATATTCAATCCGCTCCTGATATCGAGGCTATTTTGCCTGAGCTATTGGATTTAGTCGCGGGCAAGATTTGGGTCGTTCATTACAACGGAATCGAGCGCCCTTTCCTACAAAAAGCAATGGATGCGCGTTTCAATGAACATATCCATTTTCCTGTCATCGATACCATGGCCATTGAAGCACGCTTTCACCGTCAACGTCGTTCGTTTTGGTCAAGGTTAATGGGTAAGCGTCCCCTATCTATTCGTCTTGCCGATAGTCGCGAGCGCTATAACTTGCCCTTTTACGCACCCCATGATGCGCTCACCGATGCGCTTGCATGTGCTGAGCTCTTACAAGCGCAAATCCGTCATCGCTACAGTCTGGATTCGCCGCTGCAAGATATTTGGTTGCCCTAGTGAAAGATATTGCTAGGCGACTCGTTTAGGTGGCTGCACAATTAAATCTTCAATAATATGCACCTCATTAGTTTTGCTTACGGCGCGTTCGCGCCTTTGCAGCGGCAATTCTACTTGCACACTTTTCGTTAGCGTTTGGTATTCACTGAGTACCTGAAATAACCAAATTTCTGGCTGCCAACGCAGTTCGTTGTTGACTAGATAGTCGAGTGCGGAATGAGGATACTGGCTTTGAGCTGCATCGATAAAAAACTCATCAACATCTTGCTTTAACTGTCGCTGTTCAGTTTCAAGTACCGCGTCGCTAAACTGCGCCATGGCTTTTGCTGACTCACTCGATGAAGTTTGTTCAGTACGTAAGTGACGCGTTTTATGTAGCGCCTCATGCAGCACGTCTAACGTTTGTTGTTGAGTACTCTCAATACGCACATCCGCGTGAGCACCCGCACGAATACCACAGGCTTGGTTAAACAACTCGGGGACTTCACTGCGTTCAGTATAATCACTGACCTTAAGCTCGGGATGTTGACGCAGAAACTGCGCCATATTATTAACCAATAGACTACGCGACTGCTGTTCACGAAACCGGCTCATTAATTCAATCATTCGATGTTGAATCTCGAGCATACTTGCACGTTGTAAGCTTGTCCGGCGCTGTAGTTGCACAACCAGTAGTTGGCGTAGTTTTACATGACCATCGGCAAGCGCAATACACTCCTCGTAATCGACCATTGAAAGTCCGTCGAGTAATCGCTCGATTTGGTTTTGTGCCCGCTGGTTTTCAGCCATTTTCTCATCCAAACTGGCGGCAAAGCCAAAATCGGTATTCAATCGATTCCATAAACTGTGAATTGCTTCATCAAACTCAGAGACTAAGTCATAAACACGCTCTTCAATAATATGTAACTTTAACTCTGCTAGATACATATCACTGCGCTGGTGCGCCTTTCTGAACACATCGACCTGGTTGCGAATAGAGTCCAGCTTGTCCGCAACATCGGCTTGGATCGACCGTCGCCGTTCATCCACAACTAAATTAGCAATGAGTTGTGCAATAGGCGCTCGCAAACGATACCCTTGACCGTGCTCCGGCTGATAAATAATCCGTGCATTTAAGAGGTTACGCAGTATTCCTTCATTAACAGACAAAGCATCAAGCTCCCCCGTTTGATAGGCCTGCATCAAAATACCTGCATGTCGACCTATCAGGTTGAGTCGCTTTTCACCTTGCTCAAGCCGCTGGTCGGAAACATTGAGTTGCTCATCAGTCATCTACAATAACGCCTCTTGCTCAGGTGTCTCCTCAACGGGAAGGTTTTCTTCGTCGCGAATAAAGCGGATCACGTCCATCAAATAATCCACTTTCCCTGTCACAATAAAATACGGTCTGTCCGTGTGAGGCTGGATAAAATAACCATGCTCTACCAACCGCTTAGCAATTTGCTTTATTTGGGCATCGACAGTTTCGGCTTGCGAGTTAAAAAAGCGGTCACGTGCTAAATTTGCTAGGCGTTGTTTTAGACTGGGGTTGTCCTCACAGGCAACAACCCACTCGGGAAGCTTAATCGTGTCGCCAGGCACCAATGTACTATCGTGGCCGAGCGCTTCTTGTGTCAGAGTGAGCCATTCGAGTAACGGCATCAGTGTAGCAAGGGTCTGAATAAACTGTTGACGTAAATGCTCACGACCCGATTTATCAAGCGTCTGATAGCTTAAGAAAAAAACGCTCCCGTCAGCCGTCTGGCTCACGGTGCGATTTAACGGACGCAAATAATCATTTATCTGACTTTGTAATGTCTCATCTTGTAACTGTCGATGATACTCTGGGAAACGTTGACTACAAATAAACTCGCCAGCCAGTAGCGTCTCGATAATGGGACCAAATGTCATCATACGTGGTGCTCCTGTTGAACAAGGTGAGCCAGCTTCTCAGATAATCCAGAAACCTTTGGTTGAATGCGTTTCAACTGTCCTTTTCCCACCTTGTCTGGATGTGCCTCAATTAAGTAACGATGCTTAAATAGCATCAAAACATCAGACTCAGGATTAGGAAAGGCGCCTACAATTTGAATGTGATTGCTATCACACGCATCAAAAAGTTTCTCGACGTTGTGATAGGCCAACGTACCGATTTCGTCAATCGGCCAATGGAGCGTTATCGCCTCGCTATCCGTGCGCAACAAACGTGTGAAGGCTAATAAGAATTTACACAAGATCAGATAAGCCATTCCATGGCTCGACGATTCAGCGAGTTGGCGATCATTCCGAATCACAAGCTCATTGCCCGCTTCGGTCAAGAACAACTCAATCTTCAATAATGATTCGATACTGTATTTTTGATCGGCTCGCAAAATATCGGCGACCATTCCCAACTGCATCAAGTAGTCTTCGTTTGGAAGTCTATCGCCGGACTGCTGCCATTGCTCATAACTTGCTACAAACTGTGTGAGCGGTTCCCAAAATCCCAACGCATCGATAGTTGAGCTGATTTTAACTTCGGCGCGGTCGATGCCTGATAAAGACAGCTCATCGCCTACGGCATCAGTTAAACGCCGGCTGTACTGAGCCACACGCTTATGGATATCATTAAAGACAGTAAAGAAGTCTACTAAATCTTTACTAATATTGTGACCGGTCGCCAATATTGCCTGTTGGTGCTCTTCGAGATAGTCCAACATCACTTGGAAGAGTGCCAATTTCGATGCAATGTCTTCTCCCACATTCATGCGTTGTCGGCTTTCTTCCATGAAGTTAAGAAAGTCTACTTGCGCATCACGACGTAGTTGATTATCGAACTGACGAAGCTCCTCACTAAGGACTCTATCACTATGCATGAAACGTTCGTACACATCATCGCATCGACCTAAAAGTTCGCTACTGTCTCTTTCCTTTAAGGAGCTTGCCTGTTGTCTTTGCTGCAACTCAGGCGTAAGTCCTGGCAAGTGATCGAGTTTACTGAGGCTGTCTCGTAATCGCTGTAACAACGAACTTATCTGTTCCAGTTTCAACTGAGTCTGCTGACGCAACTCGAGATCTTGCGATTTACTCTGTTCAAACACATTTTTAGCTAAACGTTTTTGATCTTCTCGCGTTAAAATCTCTGACTGCAACTGTCTTTCTTGCGCTTGCCATTGCGGACGTGCTGACTGCCAAACGGATTGTTTGAAATATCGATACTCGCGCACGCGTTCTTTCCATTGAGTCGCTTGATGTATCGCGCTATTTAACTGTTCTTCTCGTTGTTTTAACTGTTCAATATCCTGTTCATTGACACCTTGCTGAGCGAGTTTGTCGCTAAATGCTCGCTCCAATGCCTTAATATCGTCCTTAACCTGTGCACGTTCCTGTGCCTGCTGTTGACGTTCTAGCTCTTGCGACTCCTCAAGTTGTGCGATCACATCTTGCTGTTCAGCTTTCAACTCAATTTCTGCACTACGTTGCTGTTCGATTAACGCTTGCGTACTACTTTCAATGTGTTCATTAAGACTTTCTAGCCGCTCTTCATAAGCCTCTTGTTGTGCTCGAAGTTGTTGAGCTCGCTCCGAGACTTGTCGCTTTATATCCGCTTTTAATCGAGCTTGAGCATCAAGCGCATATTCGACTTCACGCTGTTGTTTTTGAAGCTGATGCTGCACCTGATGAACCTGAGCTTCAGCCTCGGATACACACTCGCTTTCGCGGGCTAGCTGCTGTTCAATTTCTTCGACCCGTTTAATCAGCGACTGTTGTTGGCTCTGTAGTTGCTCGAGTTCACGTCTGCCCTGCTCATTATCGTGTCGTGTCAACTCGATCGCCGTCAAATCAATCTGTAAACCATAAACACTGTCGTTGGCTTCTTCAAAAACAGGATTCAGATCAGTGCGCTCTAATAGTGACGGACAAATGACCTTACCAATCGTGTCATGCCACGTAGGTAAATGGCTATGCAGAAAGCCTCGAAGGCTATCAGGATCGGGCTCAAGCTCGATCGCTTTTTGCTTAACGGTGATTTTTACTGAGGCTAACTGCTCACGCGTACGGTTTAATTCCTCACTGACACGTAGACGACTACGCTGTGACTGGTTGAGCTGTTCACGCGCTTGTTCGAGTTGATCGCGTTGCAGGGTGAGATGCTCTTGCGCATCAACAACGCGCTCGGACAATGCATCTAATTGCTGTTGCTCCTCTGCATTTGCGTGATGACTCTCCGAATTAAATGCGGCCAGTTTCAGCTTGACGGCTTCTCTCTCATCACGCCAACGGTCAGTTTGCTCGTTACGGTGGCGTTGATGTTGTTCACGGAACTCACTTAATGCCTCGCTGTGGCGTGCATGCAGCTCAGACAGTTCTTGCGCGAGTGCGTCGAGTTTAGCTTGATGCTTCACATCACGCCGTTGCTGCCGCTCCGTTAGTTTTAATTTCTCGCTATCGAGTTGTTGACGTTCAGCCTGATGGGCCTCAAGCAAAACAATGCGCTGCTGTTTAACTTCCTCCGCTTGTTCCTGTAGCTCGGGCAAACGATCAATTGTATGTTCCCACTCCTCAATATTAGCTTCACGAAATTCATCGGCCCTGTTCTGTGCTTCATCCAGTTGTCGCTCAACTTGTTTAAGCTCGGCCTTGTACTCGCTCAGTGTCTCATTGATTTGATCGCGTTGCTGCTCATAATCGGCGGTGCGTTGACTAATACGTTGTTCAATTGTCTTTAACGTTTCCTTTAAATCACGCTCTTGATCAGCTAACTGCTCTCTATGCTCAAGCAATAAAGGTTGAATAGCCCAAAGCTCTGCTAACTCATCGCCATAGCGATGAGCACCGCTTGAGAGTTTGGTGAAAGCGGCCTGTAGATCATCCAAGCGCATCGTTTGCCGCATTTGCTCAATCCATCTGCGGATCTTTTCACCACGAATCGAACTGTGGGGGACAGCGTGTCCGTCTTCTTCTAGAATCGCTGCTAACATGCTACGTAAAGTATCCATTTTGCCTTCTTTAGCATGCACAGCACTGACCAGTTTTTCGATATGACGTAATTTATGAGGCGCTTTCACCAATGCAAAGCGTGCCGCCAATTGACGCAGTTTTACGCTATCTTTTTGGGTATGTTGCAACGCTTGTACATCATTTTGAATCAGCGTACGAAACTCGCTTGTTGCACTAATTTTATGACTAAAAAGATGCCCTTTCGCGCGCAATCGCTTCAACCACTCCTGGTAGTCAACCGCAATCACTTTATCACCTTGCTCGTCGAGGTAATCTTGTGGGCAATATTCAGCATCGATAAAACGGTAATCAATGCCATCGTTGCGTTTGGTCAACACCACTTGGACGTCGCGTTGCGCCGCAGACTGATATGAATAAATAATGTAGCTATTACTATACGGCAGATAGAACTTGTCAAAGTTGTCGCGGGTTTTAGGCACCACTTTATTGGGTTGCTCGCCATAAAACACGGGGATCATACGTTGTAACGTGGTTTTCCCCGACGCGTTACTACCACAAATATTGGTGTGCCCTTCTAAATCCAGTTCCACGATACCCGGGAGGTGACCGTTAATCATAATTATTTTTTTAAGACGAGCCGCATTACCTGCCATATTGTTCCTCGTAACACCTTCACCAAAGCCGTTAATGATAGCATGCATTCTGCATCGTGAGCGATGCACTAACGGACAATTTACATCCGTTAAAACCATAAAAAAAAGCGCCCCAAAGGACTAATGCTTGTCAGTTAAGCTAACGACTAGCATTTTTTCTAGGCGACCGCATCGGATAACGTTGCGGTCGCCTTTTTATTGCTCGTGGATAGTGCCGTT
>NZ_LSBQ01000029.1:0-18554 GCF_001577655.1 Idiomarina sp. T82-3
TTAGGCCGCCTTGTCTTATTGAAAAGTGCGGCTATGATGCCTCAGGTGGATCACTTTTAAACCGTTGTCAGTGGATCAATTTTACTCCGTTGGTAACACTGGCAAGCGCTGAAAGAAAAATATCGTCCACTGGCGTTAAAAGCATCAACGAAAGAAGACTTTCAGTACATCTTTAACTTGATGCTTGGCCAAGTGAACGCAAGTCACATGGGCTTATATCGTGGTGAAAATCCGAAAGACACCCAAGAAACCCGCACCGGTTTGCTCGGTGTTGAAGTCGCGCCCACTGCCGATGGCTTAAAAGTAACGTCTGTCTTGGATAAAAGCCCAGCCGCCCGTGATGAGAGCCGCCTACAAGTCGGCGATGTCATCACACAGGTCAACCAACAGTCGGTTAAAAGCGCGAACTTTTATCAGTTGCTGAACGGCTATGCCAACCAACGCGTGTTGCTCGATATTACGCGAGCCGACCAGCCAACCGAAGTGGTACTTTGGCCAACCACAAGTTTAAGTGACGAGAAGTACGACAACTGGGTCGAAACACGTCGTAAGCTAACCGAAGAGTATTCCAACGGTCGCCTGGGCTATTTGCATATTCGCGGTATGAACTGGACCAGCTTCGAACGTTTTGAGCGTGAACTAATGGCCGCCGGCTACGGCAAAGACGGTATCGTCATTGACGTACGCTACAACGGTGGTGGCTGGACAACCGACTACCTCATGGCCGTACTGAACGTAGAGCAACACGCTTACACGATCCCGCGCGGTGCGACTGACAATCTGGACGAAGACCAGAAGAAATTCAGAGATAAATACCCCTACTCTGAACGTTTACCGTTGTCAGCATGGACCAAACCATCGATTGCCATGAGCAACGAAAACAGCTACTCAAACGCTGAAATTTTCGCTCACGCGTATAAGTCATTAGATATTGGTAAACTCGTTGGCCGCCCGACCTTTGGCGCGGTTATCAGTACCGGTGCTGAGCGCTTAGTCGATGGCTCAATTATCAGAATGCCGTTTAGAGGCTGGTGGGTAAAAGAGTCCGACGCCAACATGGACTTTACCCCAGCACAACCTGATATTGAGGTCTTTAATCCACCGGCGTATAAAGCTAAGAACGTGGATCCGCAATTAGAACGTGCCGTTGAAGAGTTGTTGAAGACGCTTTAAGCCGTTTTAAGGGTGGTTTAATAAAAGGCGGGCTCTGTTAAGGGCTCGCTTTTTTTGTGGGGTCTCAAAAACTTCTAAAGAACTGTAATGCCTGCGGACATTCAACAATATCCGGCGGTTGCAATTCAGGCTCCGGTAGCGTTTGATAGAACAACTTCTGCTGTGCCATCAGCCAGTCAGTTACATCCCAACGCAATGTAAAATAAAGCCAGCGTCGAAACAGACTCACATCGTTTAAAGATCCAATCGTCGGCCCGCTTTTATACAGATATATGTATAAACTTGCTTTATTCACAATTCTGCATAAAAAACTGACATGAAAAAGTCTCTGTCGATATGCTTATCAAACTGTGTGCGGTACTCGAATTGGAGTTTAAGATCGTCAACCTGCCCAAGAATGAAGTGTCCACGCCGACTAATTCACTTGCGAAAAAATCATTGAGATTCTAATGGGACGAAAATCGCATACCCGAACACTTTATTGCTCTATGAACGGGTTTCCGGTAGGTGAGAACATATTGTCGCGCAAAATGCGCGACCTACGAATGGCGCACCCTACAGGAGTCGAACCTATGACCTTTGCCTCCGGAGGGCAGATCGGCCAGTCGTTAACAATAGACTTTAGCTTATTTATCAATGTCTTAAATAGTATTTTTAAGCATTTTTCGACTCTGATTTTAAGTGTTTCATAACGATTAGTGTCATTTTTTGACACATAAAGACGTACGCAGTTTGACCGTTGCCCGTTACAAAATTTATGGCTTAACTCATAAAACCTGAGTTTCGGTGTCGAAAAATTTCGACATTGGTACGCTATAATTTGTGTTCATTCTACAAGCAGTCGGCGCTTTCGCTCTTGCATACCCTCAAAAATTGGTACCGAAACCCTTTCTGGGAAATCATTGGGTAGGTCTCCTCGCACACGTTCAATAACTTCATCAACCTGTTCACAAAGCTCGGTGATAATCTCATTCATTCTCGTCGGGCTGAATTCAGCTTCCTTAGCCACATTTAAAAAGTGTCGCTTGTACACTTGATAGATCTTCCACTTTTTCCCCGCTGATCCTCGCAGACTCATGGCAAGTTTCAAATCACGAATATTGAGCCCTGTCCCGCCAACAGCGGGGTAAGCTGAAATAATGTCGTACAAAGGCGTTAATCTGAAAGCCCCATAAGGCTTAATATGCACAGAAAAATTCTTTGCATGCCCATCAATCGCGCCTAGAAGGAAGAAGAGCACTTGTGCACGCATGAAGGTCTCACGATCACGGGTGGAATCAGCAGAACCTTGGAGGTGCTTCATAATGCTGGTGATCGACGGACCATTATCCGATTCGTATTTTCGTGCAGACGGAAGTCCAAACACCTGACAGTAGTCTTCTTGGGGAAGTCGCATTAACCAGGAGTTATCACTCGAATATGCACGGTCAAAACGCTCAACTGCGAGGGCTTTAACATTTGGTGTGGTAATCACCTCACTATTCGGTGCTCTGAAACCGAATGCCCGCGCTATTTTTAAACAAAGCATTTCATTTTCGACGCTATCACTTAAATCGATTGTATGATCATGGCTTTGAATCTTCCCGATCGAAAGTTTAATAATATGACTCGTGGGCGTATTTCCATTTGGAACACACCATGCCCCATCTATTTTTAAAAGAGCTGTTTTTTCTTGAGCCCCAGCAATAGATATTCGAAAGTCTTCCAGTTCTCGAAGCATTCCCAAGGGTGCTTTTGACCTGTAACCTCTTAGCACATTCTCTAACTTTTCTTCACTGAGCTTTTCATATTTTAACTCACGAATATTCTCAGGCGCTTCTCCACTTGGGAGGAACTGCAATGCACCAACACTGTCTTTCCCGATAGCTGCCAATAAGTCGAAAGCTTGACTTGAGTCGGTTTGATAACGAGCAACAATCCGGTCTCTTACTTCCTCACTATCAGGTAGGAGGTTATCAAAAAAGTTTATTACCTCGTTTCCTGAATAAGTGTCATGACGTAGGGGTAAAGACAGAGAGATTGGTCGTGCCCCCTCTTTATCAATCCACACTTCATCATAACGAAATGTGTGAGCGCCCGAATCATCACGGGTCAGTTGACCTACGCGGTAGCCGTTCATATATACATCGAGTGTATTCATTACCACTCCTCTGCCCATTTATCACTAGACGTTGAGGAAGCAGAGCTCTCGCTGTTTAAGGTGTTACCTTTTGGCTGAACTACCAGTTCGAGTTCTAGAGCGGACAGCAAGCGAAACAGCGTATCGAGCTGCATTTTCTCTGGTGTTGACTCAAACTTAGAGACCGTCCCTTGCCTAAGCCCGACTGAGTCACCAACCTTAGCTTGACTCAGACCGCGATGTCTTCGTTCATCCCTGAGGTAGGTTGATAATGTTTTGGGATCAGTGATTTTCATTTCAGCCTCTATTATACGCAAAGTCGTATGGAGCAAGTATTATGCCTATATGCGTATAAGTCAATTTTTATGCGCTTATACGTCTAAATTGTTTTTTATACGCATAAGCGTATTTTAATTTCACAAAACAAAAGCTTGTTCAGCTAAGTTACGGTAAATAACAGGGTTACGCGTACCCAACGAAACCTACTGGGTTAGTAGAATACGGAGTTCACCCTATGTATAGTTAGCTTGGCTGTTTGATATTTAACCAATTTTAATTAGCTTAATGAGACGTTCATATGGAACCAAAACAGGTCAATGCCATATTAAATTCGTTGCCGGATCCCACGTTCATCCTCTCTAGTAGTGGCAAATACGTGGAAATTTCATCGATAAGATGGTGTTAGTTCAGGGGAAAGGTCAGCAGTTAGAAGGTGTCTATAAAAATCAGGCCGTCCCAGTTTTGATGTCGAATTTTTTCGACATCAAACTAGCGAATCAATGACAATTCAAGCGGCCAAATTGACTCTGCAAATGCAATGTTCCTATAAGTGAGACAAGAGGTTATCCAAAGCGTCTAATGCAGCTTCCTCATCTGAATAATAATTTTTTTCTTCAATTGCATAAAAACGAGGTCTTTTGCCTGCCTTTTGCTGTTTTGGGATTAAATGTTTTTCGATAAATTCCGCAGGAATTCGGTCGTCTAGCTCCATTACCCTTACTCTTATTGTTCTCGTTTTCCTTGAGTAAATAGCGAAAGTCACCCCACTTTTCTTTAACAAAAAACCATATTCTCCATTACTCGTTGATGGGATACCACTAATAGAACCATACCAAACCTCGGCTCCTTGCGAAGCAAGTTTAGTTGCTAAAGTATCCATCATGTCAGGAATATGGTTAGCAACTAAGCCTTCCCACAGATCAATAGTATATTTGCCCGAATGCCTATTGGGTTGACTGCGCTTGTGTATCCATTTAGTGGAAATTTGACTTTTAACGAGCCGAACAATGTCATCTACCTGTTCATACAGTGATCTGTCACAGGTCACACGAATAAACTCACACCCTAAAAGACCCTTGATACTCTCTTCTCTCTTAGCATCGTCTTCGCGCTGCTTTTCATGGTAGGGCTCATCTACCTCTATTGCTAAATTAATCTCAGGGAAATAGCCGTCAATTTTGTAAACATTATCGTTAGCGATTACATGATGTTGAGACAGCAGTTCAACATCTCGTAGCGAGTAATGTAGTGCATACATTACCATTGACTCGTAACGCTTATGGCTCGTACGTGTGTTATGGAATATAAACTCTTCGTTTGCGTGTACGGTTGATTTACTTGAATCATTGAAATTATAACCACAAACACAAATCTCAATTTCAAGCCCATCTTGTTTCAATCGCGGGGTTTGGCATCTTGGGCAATTCATTAGCATTCACTATATTCGTTACAAAACTATATTGTTTGATACTACAAATAAGTGGCGATTCACTTAGAAGTGAAAGTACCTCATTCAAGTTAGCCGACAATAACACACTAGTCGCTCGGTCACCATTATCAAAAAGACAAGCTCAACAATAGTTTCAAGTCTATGCATTTTTCAGACTTCTTATAAAGATGAAAAAGCCGCGGCAAAGCTATTGCAACGCAACGGAATGCATAATAACCGGTAGTCGCGACAAATTTTGTCGCAGAATTGTCTTTCTATCTCTTACGTAAAATTCTTTTGCTTGGGAACACTCGGCTTGTCGCTCGTTGCGTTTAAGTACATGCGCCGAATTTCTTCTTCAAATTTATATTTAAAAGGACTCGGACTTAATACCTTTAAATAGGCCGCCCGAGCTAACAACCATTGAATAACATCCAGAGTGTACGGAACATCGACTTCAAGAAGTTTAAATCGCTCGTCAGTACCGTAAGGTGTGATGACCTGATTCTCGCCTAAATGAGCATCAAATATCTCGCGCTCCACTGAGTCGAAAATGATTGCTTTTAAACGAAGAGGCTCTCCGTACGTAATAGACTCTGCATGGGCTTTAATATAATTATCGATGTCAAAATCTTCAGGCAGGATGGCTGGCTCAGATACTATTTCTGTAGCCTCAACAATTCGGGAGATTGGGCGATTTCTTATCCTCTTTGTATCATGATCGCAAGTAATTAAGTAAGCTACTCGCCCTCTAAAAAAAATTCCCAAAGGCGTCACACTGACTTTATACGGGGCGTCTCGAGCATGGGACTTATAGCTTATTTTTATTGGCTCTTCTCTTAATAGAGCAATTCGGATCGTGTCAAAAACCTGCTTATTAAGTTGCGGTTCCTTTAGCCAATGCGATGGTTCAACGGCACGAGCTTTCTTATACCAGCGCGCCTCTCGCGACTCGCTCTCACTCAATTGTTCGCGCGCTTCTTCAAATAGCCGCGATAAAGACTTTTCCCTCTCTGGCAACGCGGTTATCGACCAATATCTCTCAGCTAACGCTATCGCTAGCGCTTGATAGTCCTCAGTTATATGCTCTTCATCTTGCTCAGCAGATTCGTAAGTCGGCCTGTTTTGCCACTTCCAAACGTGTCTCTTGGTGCCGGTCCCTTTAGTCAGCTTCACAATTGGATGACCTTGCAACTTCAACTTAGGCAGACGCCGTTCAATACTTCTCTTTGAGTAAAGAAATCCTCTTTCTCTTAGCAACAGCTCTAACTCCGAGTACGACCTCGGCTTTTCTCGTATTAGCTCAAGTAGGAGCTTGTCGCGCTCATACAAAGACATTCAAGTAAATCTCCATAACCATTCCTACAACCAACCTATACTAACTCGTGCATAAGCATCAATAAGCGATGCTATTTATTAGATGCAAAAGCACTCTCGTTGTAGAGCTCGCAGAACTATTGCTTATCGTCTTCTGCCGGTGTCGTTGCTCCAAGAGCTCTATTCGTGCTTTAGCCGTCTCACTGTAAAGACCCCTTGGATACTTTTTGAGATGCGCCCGATACGCTTGCCTCCTGCTCGAATTACTAATCTTGAGCCAGGCTTTATGCTCCGCACTATTGATGGGGTGCGATTTATTGAGAGCAATCTCAGCATCCTGCGGCGACACAGTAGCCCAGGCGACCAGACAGCTCCCTGCCCTTTCAAACTCGGTTTTAACGTTCTTTAACACGACATTGGTTGCTACATTCACTGATTGGTTGACAGCTAACTGGTCACTGTTGGAGTAACTTTGTCGATAAGAATGCACATCGGCGTATAGGCTCTCTGCTAAAGATAGTTTGACGACACGGGTGATATCACGCTCTGCCTCTCGAGTATGCCGTACGCCTACTTTAGATATCAAGAACCCCTTAGTTCGGTCAGATTTCACCCAAGCGGGATCGTCGATGTGGGCTACTGAGCAGTATTGGTATTTCGATACTGAACTGCTGCAAGCAGCAACGCATAGCGAGCAAATGGCTATCAGAATCAACTTCATAATTCTCCACCCTAAAAAGTAACTGTATTCAGCCTATAGGGTGGTGACGTCATATTTTGTCGCAGCAATGCCATATGCTTCTTCCTCATGTTAATTGAGAGGATAACTATGAACGCACCACTTTCTGTCTCGCCCACTTTGCCTGCTTTACCTATAGACTTCAGCGGTATCGAACAAGATAGCTTTGAGTCAGCATGCGCTCCCCTTAGTTTTTACTGGTTAGCACGCTGCTTTAACTTAAGTGGCAATAAAGAGTCGAAAGAAAAGTTATCGATGCGTATTCGACACCTGACCCGCCTCTATAATTTTCCAGAGGACCTATTTGAACAACTGGTCAGTTTTGGTGACACTCCAAATATCGACTGGTCTCCGCGTGTCGCTGAGATCACTGGGGTAAGAGCTCTCCAAAAACAGCTTAAATTAACGGAGCAAGAATATCGGATCCTCGCATTTGCATTTTTGAGCTCTCACTCTCGTTTGATTGGCGCACTGCGGGACTTCCTTGAGCATACCTTCTCAGATGACTCTCAACTGGACATCATTAGTCGTTTGATCGGAGTCGACCGCACCTCGTTTTTACAATTAACCAGCGATGAGTCGACGATTGTCCAAATGCATTTGACCGGCCCTGCGCCGTACAGCCTTTGTTTGTCTCATTGCGCTCGCTTTGAAATGCAAGAGGACATTCTAGCTGGCGTTCTCAATGCACGATCCGTTGATGACAACATTCTGTCGGGGTTATTGAAGGCAAGCTCAACTACAAAGCATAGCGTTGCAGATTTCTCACACCTTGGTGCGCAACTTCAATTGTTGAGAGATGCCGTGAGTGATGCAACTCACTACTCTACGGATGCTCTATCTATTTTACTCGTCGGCGCTCCTGGAGCTGGAAAAACTCAGCTGGCCAAAGCTCTTGCCAGCGATGCTGGAGCGAAACTCTATGAAGTACCTGTTATTGATGACAATCGAGCTGACAGTAACAATAACGCCTACCGGTTGGGTGAGTTTTTACGCATATCAAATATGCTGCAGAACTCACCAACTTGTCACATCCTATTCGACGAAGTTGAAGATGTGCTTAACGAGCGCGAAAATGAGCAAAAGCGAAAAGGCTGGATAAACCAGACACTTGAGCGTCGCTGCACGACAACTTACTGGATCTGCAATGACATCGACAAGTTCGACGAGTCATTTTTGCGCCGTTTTGATCTTGTCGTAAAAATGCCAATGCTTGATTACCGCTCACGCGTTGGGATGTTACAAGATGCCCTGAAAGATAACGAAATAACTTCTTCACGGATACATGCGTTAGCCAGCCTAAAGATCCAAACTCCGGCCGAAATTGAGCGACTAAAACGGTTGGTTGCGCGAACGAAACAAAGCGAGCTTTCCGCGAATGATGTTCTCGATATTCGATTCCCCAATATGCCTTGCTGGCACAGCAAAGAGCTTGGTGAGTTCGATGCGTCGCTCTGTAATGTAACCGCCGACATTAACATTGAGTACCTTGCGGACAAGTACAAAGCTAACGCTGCAATCCGGACGTTAATAACAAGTCCATCGGCTACAAGCGGGTCTGGTAAAAGCGCGCTCGCTCGTTATTTGTGTTTTGAGTGTAGCCAAAGCACGCATTTTTATCACAGTGCTGACCTGACGGTTACCGATCCGCAAATTCTCTTCTCTGCGGTTGGGAATGCTTTTAAACGCGCGGCTACTAAACGTGAGATGCTTGTGATCGATGAGCTGGACCAACTGCTTGCGGCAGCCGAGCGTATCATGCCAAACCCAGATAGCTTCTACCGGTGGTTATCGGGTGTGGTTCGGGAGTTTCACTCTCCACTCGTTATCACATTTAGCGACTCAAAAGCGTTAACTGTCTATCCGCTTATCGCTGAGATTTTTGATGTAAAGCTCACCCTCAATCCATGGTCAAGCCAGGTGATCCAGTCTAAAGCAAGTGAGTTTGCTGCTCGGCATCAACTCACACCAACTCGGTTACCCGATAATTGCTCTGCTACGCCTCAGCAATTGATTCAGTGGCTGAGGCAATGTGAATTGCACCAGGATATGAATCGCCTAAACCTGGCCTTTAAGCGCACAAATAATCCTACCATGGGTTTTCTTGCCCGTGTCTCGTAGCTTTACAGGCATTAGTGGACCAGCGAAACTACACAAAAAAGGAGATTTTATGCTTTTATATTTCCGTTTCAAAACTTGGCTACTGATAGTGGCCGCCAGTATGGTATTGACCGCTTGCGGGAGTGACTCTTCGAGCTCGACGGATACAAGCATCAGTAACCCGACAACAGAGCCCGTTCAATTAAATGACATCAGCACGATCACGGCCGATGAGAATCATACTGAAGTTATCACTATCTCCTGGACAGCAGGCGACGAAGCAGAACTGCGCGTAACTCAGGACTCAGGACCAGAGCTCGGTTTATCACTGGATGGTAAGCAACTCACTGTCACATTACCTGAGGTCACAGCCAGCACTTCATCATCATTTATTGTCGAACTTCTACAAAATGACGCTACTGTGGATTCGAAGAGTGTTACAGTCAATATCGACAATGACCCCAGACAGCTTTACGCGAATGATTATGACGATTATCGTTTAGCTGAAGAGGTCGCGACAGAAACAGACGAGTGGCGGCTAGAAAATATTGGACTTTATTTCTCAACGATCACAGAGAATGGTGAGCCCATGACAGTATGTTACCCGACACCAGAGGACTGCCGAGAGTCTTATGCATTTTACGAAGGCTCTGCAGATTATGCCGAAGGCGACTTCAATAACGATGGCCATACCGATATTGCGACGACCATCGTTTATTTCCCACATACTTTGCCAAGAGACGTTGATAAGTACCCCTCACGCGTGATGATCTTCCAAAATAACGGTGACGGAACAATGTCGCTCAATAACGACATCATAAAAAACTACGAGAGTATTCAGAGACATAGCGCCTATCGAATTAAAACCGCTGACTTTAATGGCGATGGCACAGATGACATTATTGCGAGTGCTTTATATCAGGTATATGACGAATGGAACGAACAGTTCGCTGCTCATGAAATTGGGCCTCAACTTCCTTTACTTTTACTAAGTAATGGTGAAGGCCAACTTGAAGATAAGTCTGATCAATTAAATTTGCATATGAGCACAGAGGATGGATATTCCATCGGCCACAATTTATCTGTTGGCGACATCAATAATGATGGCACCCCAGACATTTACACTGGCTTATCCGTTCTATTAAATGATGGTACTGGCCACTTTACCGATAAAACGGATGACTACTATACGTCAGATGAACAATGGTCACGTCCATTTTCATCGGCTATTGGAGATATGAATGGTGATGGCCAAACGGATATCGCTATGTTGGATTATCGTCAGGTCTTTCCTGATCCAGTCGATATACATAACAACCAGCTAATGATTAGCTCAACTTCTGGGAATGCGCTCACCATGGCTAACCAACCGACGGTGATGGAGTTACCAGAAGAGTATTGGGGAACGGATAATACACACACCAATTACGCTATTATGGGCGAGCTCGCTTCAGATTACCCTGGTGATGAATTAGTCATTGCACAAACCCGGGTTGAGCCATACTACGATGGACGAGTATTGCGCTTGTTTGCTCTCGACTCGAAGGAAAACCTAGTTGAGCTAACCGATCGACTTATCAATAATGAGTTGCGATTAGGTACTGGCGAGTATGGTTATGTTTCTGGTGAGGGATCTCTCTACATTAAGGACTTTAACAAGGATGGACGCTTAGACATTATCGATGTTACTCAAGGCGGTAGTTCATGCGACTCTGAAGAAAAATGCCAACAAGAGCTCGCGGTTTTCCTGAAACAACCCGATGGGCAATTCTTATATGAGCCATTAAAAAATATCCCGTCTATCACTGACAACAGTCTAGAAGGTTATAACTCTCAGAATAGTCAGTTGCCGAACTTAGGTACCTCCTACCCCGTCGACCTTGGTCACCCGAGTGGCTACAGTTTGTTGTCTCGTTTCTGGTCTCCATCGCCAAGAAGATTAAAAGAAGGCGATGAAGAGCAAATCATCTGGTACATCATGAACCGAAAACAAAACGGTCTTTCGGTGCGACATTTTTTGTCGCTTTAAATTTGTAACATGGGCAGCAACTAATGGCTTTACTGTTAAGGAGCGTCTTATGACCAACATTAAAATTGCTGCCGTACTTGCTGCTATGCTTGCTCTTAGTGCTTGTTCAACAACCGACCGTTTGCTCGATACGATCGCACAAGATCAAGCAATTTATGACGAGTACATTGCTGAGTGCACGTTTAAAAATGGAAAAACGCCAGCACCGAAATGGGTTTGTGGTTACCCCATTGATGATTATACCGTGACAGAGACTGGGTACTCACATTCAGGAAGTGAATCGGAAGCAAAGGCGCGAGCGCTCGTCAAACTGGCAGGCCGAATTCAAACGTTGGTTGAGAGCGAGGCCAAATTAACTGAGAACGGAGACTCGCGTCGCCATACCCAAGCCTTTGAAGAAACCAGTCGACAGGTCATCGACGAGCGTTTAAGCAATACGCGGGTGCTGCTGCGCTTAGTCGACCCTTCGACACAAGGTCTGCATGTATTAGTCGTTGCCGAAGAAAATGCCTTTGAGGAATCATTGCAAAAAGCATTAATTCGGGCTGAGTGATTACCCTGAGTCATCACAAAATAAAAAAGGAGCCACTCGGCTCCTTTTTTATTACACAGTCGCTACCTCGATCAAACTGCCGCTATTGAAAGCGTGAAGAATAACCTTGTTAACTGGCTGGCCGTTTGCTTCGAGCGCCTTCTTGTATGCGTTCAACTGACCTCCATAATCTTTTATCAACCCTAGTTGTTGCTCAGGAGTCTTAGCCCCACGTAGCTTGTGATCGATAACGACCAAGCCATTGGTGGTTTCAAGCAAGAGGTCAATACTACCTTTTATGGTTTGGCTCTTATCATTCAACGCACTCACTGGCATCTCAACCCATGCACTGCTTGGATTAAACTCAGCGTCGATTGTCTCAACAAAACGTTGGGCTTGAGTCATTAATGGCTTTAACTTCTGCTCATCTAAAATATGCGGTAGCAGAAGCCTTTTAGTGACTCGACTGATGTCTTCGTCACGATTTAAAACGATATAAGCGATCAATTGATGCAGCGCATTACCCAATTGGGCGGTATCTATGGTGCCACTCAGAGACTGAGTGGCACCATAATGTGACACGTTGACAGCCTCAAATGGCTCCGAGAGAGTGACTGAAGAAGGCTGAATATAGCGCGGCATTAGATCCTGCTTCCCCGGTTCGACAAACGGCAGCTGCGACTCACTACATTCAACATCCGCCTTCGGCCAGCTATCGCAGACTTCAGCAAAGTCATAATCGCACTCGTTCAATAGCGACTTGACCTGTTTGTCACCTCTCTTGCCATCATGAAGTGTCGCTAAATAATTTCGAGCTCTGGTGAACGCAACATAGAGCAAACGGTGCTCTTCCTCAGTGGCTTTCTCTGCCATTTGTTTGCCAAATTGGGTTTCTTTTAGTGAGGTAAATACATTACCCGCGGATCCTTTTGTATAAGGCGGCAAAAACTTAATCTGGCGCGCTCTCAGTGGCTCATCGACAGTAAACGCATCGCCATTGCTTTGGACTGTTACACCAAACAAGCGGTCTTTCGGATTCTTATCAAGGAACGCCAAAATAACACAGGGCCACTCAAGCCCTTTGGCTTTATGGATAGTCATGACCGATACTGCCTGACCAATCGGCACTCCTTTGATATCGTTCCTACGATAAGCGCTTTGTGATAAGAACCTGTTCAACCCCTCAAGCGTTACGGGTTGGCCCCGGGACGTATTTTCATGCTCATACTCTTCAAGCAACCGATGAAAAGCATCTAAGTTAGCCAGACGTTGTTGCGTGTTGAACGATGTATCATCCCAGCGTCGGATAGTCGATAATACCGGAGTATTGGCGCATACCGCTGTTAACATTTCAGTCGGAGACAACTGCTGCTTCTTATCTCTAAGTGCAGTTAAGGCCTCGGTTAACTCTCTAAACAATAACTCAGACGGCTTTGCATCGTCGTTTAGTAGCTCAGGTAACCACGCCTCTACAGCCTCTGAATTGATAATACTGCGCACCTCAGCAAAGGCGATGCGATTTTCATTACTATACGCAATCTCCATTAAAGCACGAACCAACGCCACCTCTGGCTCTTCTAAGAGTCCAGGTTGCTCACATAGCGCTGGAATACCAGCTTCTGTCAGAGACTTTGCTAGCTCCATTGCATCGCCATTAGTTTTAACGAGGACCCCAATGTCTCCCCAGAGCATAGACCTCTCTTTGTTCGTCTCCTTATCCAAAACCTGTGGGTTTGATTGAATAAACTGCTTTAACTTTACTGCAAAGCTCTCGTTTTTCTGTTTTTTATTACGGCTATTTGCATTCTAAGGTTGGATATTGAAATTTCATCCAGATGGCGACATTTCCGATTTGTGCAAAACTTGGTAGAAACTGGTTTGATAGTCAAGGTCGCCTAAAGACAACAGGACTAAACCGCTCCGCGGTAGTAGTGCCGCCCCCACCTCATTAATTATATTCTGATCTCGTTCCCCGCTTCTAAGCTGAAGGAAGGGCAATGTCGCCCTGAATTTACTCAGGAGTGAAACCATGAGTTACTTTGAAGGATCCAACCCCTTACGCCAACGCATGATTGAAGATATGACCATGCGTAGGCTCAGTCCTAAAACGCAAATAGGCTACATCAGAGGCGTGAAGAAACTCGCTACCTTTTTGAAACGCTCGCCAGAGGATGCCACGGCTGAAGAATTGCGCCAATTCCAACTCACATTGGCCGAGCAAGGTACATCTAACATCACCATCAATGCCACGTTATCGGGTTTAACGTTCTTATTCCATAAGTCCTTGAATCGACCTGATGTGATGCTCAAAGTCAGCACCGTGCCGGTGCCAAGGAAGTTGCCGACGGTCTTGAGTAAAGAGGAAGTCAAGCAACTGATTGATGCCACACATAGCATCAAATACAAAGCTGCCTTCTCGGTCGCTTATGGGGCGGGGTTGCGGATTGGCGAAGTGGCGATGTTGAAAGTGACGGATATCGACAGTTCTCGCATGCTATTGCGCGTTGAGCAAGGTAAAGGGAAGAAAGACAGAATGGCAATGTTATCGCCAATGCTGTTGAGTACACTTCGCCAATGGTACAAACATGCCAAAGCGCATCACCTAATGCTACCGGGTGGGTGGTTGTTCCCAGGGCAGAATCCGTTAAACCCTATTGGCACCCGTCAACTCAGTCGTGCCTGTCAATCTGCGTGTCTGGATGCAGGACTGAATAAAAAAGTCTCCATGCACACCTTACGGCACAGTTTCGCCACGCACTTACTGGAAGATAAAGTCGATATTCGCATCATCCAAACGCTGTTGGGGCATAGTAAACTAGAAACCACTGCGCTGTATGCACAAGTCGCCAGCAAACTCTTGCGAGAGGTGGTGAGTCCGTTAGATACACTGGCATTGTGAGCGTGACGTTATGTCGAGTTGTTCACGGCCACCGCTTGAGGTGGCGGATGTGTTTCGTCTGTCTGGTGCCCAATACAAACAATCTCAGCATGGGCATTTAAGCTTAGCTCAACTGAAAGTGATGTCAGCCATTGAGCGTTGTCGAAGTGCCCAATTAGGTGCTCATCACCTGCACTGCGAACACTGTCATACCGATGCCATCGCATATAACTCCTGCCGTAATCGTCACTGTCCGAAGTGCCAGGGGTCAAGCGCCAAACGCTGGTTTGCAGCCAGAGAGCAGCAGTTGTTACCTGTAGAGTACTACCATGTGGTGTTTACCTTACCTGGTGAGGTAGCACAACTGGCCTTTTACAATAAAGCACAGATGTATCAGTTGTTGTTTAAAGCCGCATCACAAACGTTGCTGACCATTGCCGGTGATACGCGACACTTAGGCGCTGAGGTTGGCACCACTATGGTGTTGCATACGTGGGGCTCCGCGATGATGCATCATCCTCATGTGCATTGCATTGTGCCCGGTGGCGGGCTGGATAAGGCTAAGCAATGGAAAGCGTGTAAAAAGGGCTTCTTCTTGCCGGTCAGAGTGTTATCACGCTTGTTCCGCCGTTTGTATATGCAAGGCGTACGTGAGTTATACGAATCGACGCAGTTACTGTGCTTCGGGGAGTTGACGCAGACCAGTGGCTTTGAACACGCCGGGCACTTTATGGCATGGTGCAAACAGCAACAATCCATGGAATGGGTGGTGTATGCCAAACCGCCGTTTGCAGGACCACAAGCGGTGCTGAAGTACCTGTCGCGTTATACGCATCGTGTAGCGATTGCGAATCGCCGACTACAATCCGTTGATGAAACACATGTCTCGTTCACCTATAAGGATTACCGGCGCAAAGGAAACAACATGCACCGGACGATGCAACTGACGTGTGACGAGTTCATGCGTCGATTCTTATTGCATGTCTTACCAACCGGGTTTCATCGTATCCGGCATTATGGGTTACTGGCCAGTAAAGCCAAACTCAATATGGCCAGACAAGCCCTGCACGTAGCTCCGCCGCCAGACATCAAAAAGACGGCCAATGAATCGGAGACAGACTCAGCACCCTTCGTGTGCAGGCAATGTCAATCACCGATGAAGGTGTCGGCGCTCAGGCTACCTGCATACTTACCAAGAGCGCCCCCTAAATAGGCAGAGTGCTTAAGGAGATAAAAAAGCGCCTTTACTGGTGAGGATGATGCTTTACCTGAAACGCTATAAACCCCATGACAATGAATAGAATGAGACAACCGAGCTGAATAAAAACGTGAAAATCAGATGCAAATAGAAACAAAGCGCCACTGGAAACACGTGATCTTGGCGATCATCCTCTACAGCAGACTCATATCCACCATCGAAATCCCCATAGCCAAACCACAGGGGTAACATCCCGCGGTTTCGTCCACCGAAGATTATCTGATATCTGCCCGAGCGTAGGACATCAAGGTGGATCTGAATGGAGGGCAGATAACTGATAACCTAAACAATTTGTGCCAGTCAAGAAAGCTGGAGGGGCGGCAAAGTACGTGAAGCGGTCATTGGTTCCTTCCTATTCGGGTTTATGGGCATCAGGGCCTGCAATGTCCATGGCTTTGATGTAGGTCGGTCGCGAAGTAATTCGCTCGAGATAGGCGACGACGTTCGGCAAGTCATCCACCTGACGCCCCCCAAACCGCGGCAGCGTTGTCAGGTTGAACACGGCCATAATATCAGCACAGGTTAATTTATCACCCGCCAGGTAAGGGGCTTCGCCGAGTCGCTGATTCAGGTATTGGTAATAGGCTTCCTCTCGCCGGGTGAGCGCTACGGCAAATGGGTTTGAAGAGTCTGCATCGTCGCCTTTTACAGACTTTGCATACAGGATTGCCATGATATTGCCGTTAAATTGCATCCAGTAAAGGTAGTCTGCGTAGTTATCCTCATGCACTGCAACACTTAAAGCACCGTTGCCATATTTCTGGCTTAGATATTCCACAATGGCGGCGGATTCACCTAACACCCGCTCGCCATCGCGAATAATCGGAGCTGTACCTACCGGGTGAAGTGCACGATACGCCTCGGGTGCAAGCATGTCTTCACCGCGATCGAACCACTCAAGCTTGTAGGGAATACCTAACTCTTCAAGCAGCCAGACTACCCGGTCAGACTGGGAAACGCCAAGGTGGTAAACGGTAATCATATTCTACTCCATGATGGGGTTTACGTTATAAAAAAGCCAATAGGGGCGGCGGCAAACCGTTGCGCCCCGGCAGGCTAGTTATTGGCTCTCGCCCGCTCAAGGTTAGAGAGAAAATCCTGGAACTGACTCAGCGAGCGCTGCTCTTCCTCGATATTCTAATCCTTATAAACCTATGCTTGGTCACAGATACTCTTGCCCTAGAAGTTCCAACTCTAAGGCAACCCGTAACCGACCAAGCAGGGATTATCGATAAAAACAGCCTCTACACTTTAAATAGTGTTCTCTACAGACTTCATCAAAATAAGATTGCTCAAATGGCCGTTTTAACCGTCCCTTCTCTGGAGGATGAGTCACTTGAAGGCTACTCCATAAAGGTTGTAGACGAGTGGAAGCTGGGAACAAAAGAGAAGGACCGAGGTCTCCTCTTCTTAGTGGCAAAGAAAGAGCGCAAAGTAAGAATTGAAGTTGGTCAGGGTCTAGAAGGAGAGATCACAGATCTTTTTTCAAAGAGAGTGATCGATCAAATGACCCCGTATTTTAAACGTGGAGAATTCGGTGCGGGACTAAAGCTCGGACTAGGCCAAGTCTTAAAAAAACTCGATGTAAAAAGTAAGGACCTAGGGGCCAGTCAAACTCCCCGTCGACGAAAAAAGAAGTCGAGCTGGTTCTCTCTTATATTCTTTCTTATTATAATTTTCCTCTTTAGAAAAAACCCTCTTCTTCTGTTCATGATGTTAAGTGGCGGAGGAGGCGGACGCCGTGGTGGCGGTGGCTTTGGAGGTGGAGGTTTCGGCGGTGGTGGCGGCGGATTCTCCGGAGGAGGCGCAAGTGGCGACTGGTAGTTTTAGCGTAGATGATCTTGCAAAAATAAAAGAGGCCATCTTTCAGGCCGAAATGAATAACAATGGCGAAATCGTTCCTGTCATTATTAAACAATCAGATTTCTACCCTGCTGCTCATTTTAGACTAGCACTCCTAGGAGCTTTCCTAGGAGACTTTCTGTACTATCAATTTTCTTCAGAGACTGATCCTATCTACTTCCTTTATCTCTTTATTGTCGGGGCCGTTATTGGTTTTCTTTTAGGCCATATAGGAATATTTAAGATGCTCTTTACCACCAAAGATGAGGTGGAAGAAGAGACCCGCCAACGGGCCATGGAGAGCTTCCTCACCAATGGTGTGGTAGACACTCCCAATAGAAATGGAGTTCAGCTCTTTATTTCGCTATTAGAGCACAAAGTGATTATCACCGTGGATAGCGGTCTTCAAGGTAAGCTTGGAACACATTCCAATGAGGTATGGCAGAAAGTTCTAGAGGAATTACTCTTAGCTCTTAAGGCAGGTAATCATACTCATGCCATCATAAAGGCCATAGAGGAGATGGGAAAAATTCTAACTCAGCACTATCCTGCCGAGCATACTTCCTCTAATGATCTTCCCAATAAGCTTATTATTGAGCTTTAAGACTTAAGCCCCAAAGGTCCCCCCCAAAGGTACGCCATCCTTTTGCGGATGCATTATTTTTTAGAATTATCAGCTTTATCAATAACTTGCCGAAGCTCAGCCCAAAAGCGATGAGACTTTCTATCCAAGGGAAAGGTTTTGTAAATTGAAGGAGGTACGGTGTTTTTCAACCGAGTTGTCCAAAAAACCTGTTTTAAGCAACCGCAGTATTACGCTTAATTTCCTCGACGTTGGAGGGATTCAGCGCAACGTCAC
>NZ_LSBQ01000014.1:0-66015 GCF_001577655.1 Idiomarina sp. T82-3
GGCACAGTGAACTCCCTCCGTTCTGCTGTGCCGAACCTTATCAGATCAACCGGCCAAGATAATTGCCGCTAGACCGGCCACCGTAATTGTCGCTCAATAAAGGGGCTTTATCAGGTGTCCAGTCAATCACCATTGCTGGTCATTGATGGGCAACAGCGACTGACTACCACCATGCTGATTCTTGAGGCGCTATCTCGACACCTTGGGAACACAGAGACTCTGGAGGGGTTTTCGGCTAAGAAGCTGCGCAATTACTACCTGCTTAACCCGTTGGAAGACGGTGAGCGAGCTTACAAACTGCTATTGACCCAGACGGACAAAGAGAGCCTGCTGGCGTTGGTCACGCAGAAGCCGTTACCTGATGACGGTTCTCTTCGAATCCAAGAAAACTTCGAGTTCTTCAACAGCCAGATTGAGCGGCTAAACGGGGAACTGGAAACCCTCTGCCGGGGCCTTTCAAAGCTCATCATCGTTGATATTGCGCTGAGCCGAGACCAGGATAACCCGCAACTCATTTTTGAGAGCATGAATTCCACAGGAAAAGCTTTGAGCCAGGCTGACCTGATCCGGAACTATGTGCTGATGGGACTGGAGCCGGAGCATCAAACTCGGCTCTATCGCGACCACTGGCGTCCGATGGAGGTGGAATTCGGGCAAGAAGGCTATGGCGTTTACTTTGACAGCTTCATGCGTCACTACCTCACGGTTAAAACCGGGGAAATTCCACGGTTAGATGAAGTGTACGAGGCTTTCAAACAGCATTCACGTCGCGCCGAAGTTGCGAGTGCTGGTGTCGATTCATTGGTTGCCGAAATACATGCTTTCGCTCGGTATTTTTGTGCGATGGCATTGGGGAAAGAAACAGATAAACAGCTCGGAATGGCATTTAAAGATCTGCGTGAACTCAAAGTCGATGTGGCATATCCGTTTCTGTTGGAACTTTACCATGATTACCAACAGGACAATCTGTCCCAAGATGACTTTCATAGCGCTATTCGGCTGATCGAGGCTTATGTGTTCCGTCGTGCCGTTTGTGCCATCCCCACAAACTCGCTGAACAAGACCTTTGCGACCTTTCACAAATCATTGCAGAAGAACCGTTACCTGGAGAGCGTCAAGGCTCACCTGCTCGGTTTGAAGTCATACCGGCGTTTTCCGAATGACGAAGAGTTCAAAAGGGAACTGGCAGTACGCGATCTCTATAATTTCCGCAGCCGGAGTTACTGGTTACGCCGCCTGGAGAATTTCGAGCGCAAGGAGCGGGTTCCGGTCGACGAATACACGATTGAACACATCATGCCGCAGAATGAGAATCTGTCTGCTAGATGGAAGGATGAGCTAGGTCCGGAATGGAAGCGTGTGCATGAAACCTGGCTGCATACGCTGGGTAACCTGACTCTTACGGGCTACAACTCAGAGTACAGCGACCGAGCTTTCATCGAGAAGCGCGATATGCAGGGCGGATTCAAACAAAGCCCTCTACGGCTCAACGAGGGCCTGGGAGCTGTAGAAGCATGGAATGAGGACTCAATTAAGAATCGGGCCGCCAAGCTGGCCCAGGAAGCGGTGCGGGTTTGGGCGGCTCCGGTATTGCCGGACGAGATCCTCGATACCTACCGCAACGTGGCCGTCAAACCAGAAGCCTACAATCTTGAGGATCACCCTCAACTAGCAAACGGGACCCCAATGCGCGCTCTATTTGAGCAGCTCCGAAAGGAAGTCCAGGCGCTCGACCCGAGCGTCACTGAAGAAGTTCTCAAGCTCTATATAGCGTTCAAAGCCGAGACGAACTTTGTCGATGTGGTCCCGCAAAAGACCCGTTTGCGACTGTCTCTGAATATGCCGTTTCACGAGTTGAGCGATCCGAAAGGGATGGCTCGTGACGTGACCAACCTCGGACGTTGGGGAAATGGCGATGTAGAAGTAGGGTTAAGTGAGGAATCTGAGCTGGCCTATGTAATGGGGCTCATTCGACAGGCGTTCGAAAAGCAGATGGGGAACGATGCTGATTGAGCAGTGGGAACAGCGCCCCGGCAACTGGGGCGGAAAGTAGTGGCTGGACGATCACAATGAGCGAGAGTTCTCCAACAGCGGTCGGGGACTCTCCTGGAGGACTTTCCAATCGCTACACATACCTATCTGATTTGGATAACTTTGAGCCCATTCCATGCGCTCTAATAGGTCGCCTCTTGGAGATATGAGCAGCACATACGCTACTAATCTGGATAAGTTGTCGCCGGAATCCCAGTGCGTGGTTTTTCCAAATCAGGTGGAAACGACGTGCTCTCAGTCCAGTAACCTCCCTGCCAGCACTTCTCCCTCTCTTAAGAGCCTCGAAAAGGACTCTTTGCGCGATTGTTGGTGTAGATGTTTACTAATAGGGCTTGAATGGGGCTCTGAAAGGACCTTTATGGTTGACAATGCTACCGGTATATTATATAAATGATTATTCACTTAATTAAGGTGTGAAGATGTCGAATATTGGCCGTCCAATCAATTATGCTGCTCGTGAAGCGAAAATAGAGCGAATCATTAATGGTGCCATCCAGTGCTTCGTTAAGAAAGGCTTTCACGGGGCTGGAATCGCTGAGATTTCTCGAATGGCTGGCGTTAGTCAAGCTAGCCTCTACCAATATTTTTCCTCAAAAAATGAGTTGATCTTGGAAATCGCCAAGCGATATTTTTCAAGAGACATGGCTGCCCTCAAAAGAGTAGAAAGCGCCGACGACTTTCAAACAGCTCTGGAGAAAGAAGCGCACCTCACCGGTGACACGACCGGAACAATTATGTACTTAGAAATACTCGCGGAATCGTCTAGAAACCCCGAGATAAAGAAGATTGTACTTAATTCAAGCAAGGAGCTTTATGATGTTTCGTGCTCGATGTTTAAAAAGTCACAAGACACGGGCGTAATTAGTAATCACCTAACGCCTGAACAGATAACTCATTTTATTTTCGCATATATTGACGGAATATCCTGCCATATTGCAACGGCTGACGCCGAGTATTCGCCTGACATGTTAAGGCTGTTTATACAAACGCTTTTAAGACCTCGACCTTAGTATTTTCGTTTATAGGACTTCACAAATTGACATCGCTTATTTATATAAATGATCAGTTACATATTTATTATGCACGGGCTAATCGAGTTTTCGTATTAGGCATGCTTATTTGTACTTTACTGCTGTTACAGGGCTGTAGTGAAGAACCGACCCAAACTGCTACAGAAAACGTAAGAGCCGTATCGATTAACAGTGTGGCCGACGATGCTTATGTTAATAGCATTCGTTTTCCAGGAGTGACACAGACAGAAAACCGAAGCCAATTGTCTTTTGGTGTTGATGGTACAGTGAACGACGTTCTCTTCGATATTGGCGCGCAGCTCAACACCGGAGATGTGATGGCTGTTCTGGATCAGGAGCCCTATAGGCTTGCCCTTGAGAGCGCTCGCTCTGAAGCTGAGAAAGCGCGGGTTACATTTGAAGAAGCTAAAACAAATTATGAGCGACTCGTGCGGTTGCGTGAAAATAACTCTGTATCTGAACAGAATTTAGATGCTGCCAGATCGACATACGAAAACGCTCAATCGACGCTCCGTGATGCCCTGGCACAAATCAGGCTTGCAGAGCGAAACCTTTCTAAAACCGCTATCAAGGCACCCTATGATGGGGTCATTTCAAGTCGTAGTGTCGAACCCTTCGAAGAAGTCACTGCAAATCAAGTCGCTTTTACATTTGACGGCATGGAGAAGTTCATCGTTGACTCATCAATTCCCGGTGATCTGGCAGAGTATATATCAAATGACAAAGAACTAGAGATCACAGTGAACTATCGGGGGTCATATTTTAATGCCACCGTCGAGCATTTGGGTGAGCGAGCAAACGAGGGATTAAATTTCCCCGTTAGACTTCGTCTCGACACTTCCCGAGAAAAACGCCCTTTGCCAGGATTAGTGGTTAGCGTCAGTTATCGAATGCCCGACGGAGAAGGCGCGATATTTGTGCCTCACAGTGCTGTTGTTGCTGAGCCTACTGATGGGAATCCTTTTGTTTACCAGTACAACGAAAAAACCGGGAGAGTTAGTAAAGCAGGCATCCGTATTGTTAACGCTGAAGAAGGTGGCTACTGGATTAAAAGTGATCTTCAGAAAGGAGATTCGTATGTTGCTGCGGGTGCTGCCTTTATCAGTGAGGGTCAGAAGGTTCGACCGGCTGAGGAAGTACGATAATGTCTATTACTGCTTTTTCGATAAAAAACAGCCGACTTGTTTTATTTATTTTCATAATACTAACGATCACGGGTCTGGCATTATATCCGGATTACCCTTCTCGGGAGGAGCCCACCTTACCTATCAACCAAACCATCATAACGGCTTACCACCCAGCCTTAGATGTTTATGAGACAGAAGCCCTTATTGCACGACCAATTGAGCGAGCGTTGCGAGAATTAGAAGAAACGAAAAATATTACGACCTCAATAAGGGCAGGAGAAATTTATCTCTCTCTTGAAATAAAAGATGGTACGCCAAGTTATTCGCATGCGTGGCTTAGAGTCAGAGCGAGAATGCACGATGTACTTACTGAGTTGCCGGAGGGGGTATCAGGGCCATTCGTTAATGATAATTACGATGCGGTAGCCGTGATGACAGTAGCGCTAAGTGCAACGGATTATTCTTTTAGAGAGTTGAGGGACAAGGCAAATGAGCTTCGCAATTATCTTTATAGTATTCCAGGGATGGACAAAGTTACGTTGCACGGTGTTGCCGATGAACAGATATCAATAGAACTTAAGCCGTTTGTGGCATCACAGTATGCGCTGAACCCTAATGACATCTTTTTACAACTGAGTAAGAGCAATTCTCTCGGGGAAGTAGCGCGTATCAATTTTGATACTCAGCAAAGCCGAATTTTTGTTGAGAGCAGTTATGACGAACTGGCTGAAGTTAAGGAAACCGTGATATCGCTACCAGACGGATCTATGCTTCCGTTGAAAAATATTGCCGATGTCACCAGGGTTCCGGCTAGACCTCTGAATAGTGCAGCATACCTTGATGGTGATCAGGCCATTGTTGTTGCTGGTTATATGGCGCCTGGGCTTAATATGGTGGATTTTAACAAGCAACTGCGCCGTAAGCTGGACGAATGGGGGAGTGAGCTACCGGTAGGTTACCAAATGAAAACCATCACTGATCAGGGGAAAGTCGTTGATCAAGTGATATCGAAAATGATTTCAACGCTGCTCGAAACTATTCTAGTGGTGACGATCGTCACTGTACTTGCCTTGGGTCTTCGTGCGGGATCTTTGGTGGCACTGGCTGTTCCTGTCACGGGTGTTATCACGTTAGTTTTTCTAAGAATTTTTGGCGTAGAACTCAACGAAGTAAGCATTGCGTCGTTCATCATTGCCTTAGGTATACTCGTTGACAATCCCATGGTCATTGTTGAAGACATCTCAAAAAGGGTAGCGCAAGGCGAGGAGAGAGAGTCGGCTGCTTTATCTGCGGGAAAGACTCTGGGGACGCCCATTCTTATTGCTAGTTTAACCGTGATATTGGCTTTTGCTCCCCCGGTGTTCACTGACAATATTACTGCTATTTATATGCAGACACTAACTATTGTCATTGGTGTGATGCTGCTTGTTTCATGGTTTGTCGCTACGATGTTAACACCAATCATGGCTAAATGGTTTATCAATCAATCGTCCAAGACCCGGGGGATCTCTGGCGGTAAACCTTCCTATGTAATGAACGTAATGTCTTCCTTTTGGGACAAGGTTATTTCGCGTCCGAAGTTGTTTCTAAGTGCTTCGGTTTTAAGTCTTGTAGTGGCATTGTTTGTGTCAAGCACCATCCCAGAGGCGTTCTTCCCGCCTTCAGAACGTTCTCAACTACAGATTTCTGTTGAGCTGCCAGCGAACACGCCAGCGGAACAAACGGCTGCTGTAGCTGAAGAGATGACTCAGTGGCTAAGTAATGATGATCGGTTCCCGGAAATTACAGGTGCAACAGCTTATGTAAGTGAAGGCGGACCGCGCTTTATCCTTGGTTTAAACCCTCCTGAACCAGCACCTCACTCGGCATATTTTGTTGTAAACGTCACCAAAGATACGCTTGTCAGCGAGTTTGTCGATAAACTAAGAGCAGAAATGCCTCCTGAATATCCTTTTGCCGAACTCGAAATCAACCCGTTCTTTATGGGCTCCACGCCGCCAGGAGAGGCCGCTATTCGTCTTATTGGTAACAAGCAATCGAATATTCTAAAGGCTTCAGATGCTATTCAAGGAGCTCTCAACGAGGTAGAGCACACTATTAACGTAAAGCAAGATTGGGAACGTTCCGTTACGAACTTTCTGGTAAAGGTTGATCGTCCCGCAGCTCTATCCACAGGGGTGACTCGTGAGGATATCTTATTAGCACTCCGTGAACATAGTTTGGGAGAAAATGCCTCAGTACTTCGGGAGGGCGAGTATCAAATTCCAATCGTACTGAGCACGAATTTATCGGAGAATTTATCATTATCTCAATTGGAGAATATCCAAGTATTCCCCGAGTCCTCGTCTAAACCGGTATATCTATCTGATATAGCGATCATTGAAACCAGGCATGATCCGTCACTTATTAAGAAGCGCAACCTAACACCGACGGTCACGGTGACAGCATTGAATCCTTCAATGACATCAAAAGAATTAGTTAACTCCATATCAAACACTATTGATGAAGTAAAAGAGCAATTTGGCGTTCAAGTACAGTTTGGTGGTGAGATTGAAGAAAGTGAAGTTACAGCAGAAGCGATATTTGCTTTCTTACCATTGTGTATCTTAGCAATGATTATACTGTTTATTTATAAGTATAATTCGTTTAGAAAAGTGACAATTATCGTCTTGAGCGTACCTTTTTGTGCCATCGGCTTGCTGCTCGCGCTAGTTATCTTCCGTCTTCCTTTCGATTTTATGGCGAATCTGGCCATATTCGCCTTAATAGGGATTATTGTATCGAATGCTATGTTAATTATTGAGCAGGTCGATATTGAAAAAGAATCGGGGAAA
Source organism: Idiomarina sp. T82-3 (assembly GCF_001577655.1). Classification (NCBI taxonomy): domain Bacteria; kingdom Pseudomonadati; phylum Pseudomonadota; class Gammaproteobacteria; order Alteromonadales; family Idiomarinaceae; genus Idiomarina; species Idiomarina sp. T82-3. The sequence continues at coordinate 7,045 of NZ_LSBQ01000014.1, forward strand.
TCTGAGCTCGATTCCCTTAAATCGGCTTTGATGGAACGATTTCGTCCAATTATGTTAACCCAAATAACAACGATACTTGGACTTCTTCCGTTACTCATAGCGAATGATCCCTTATGGAGATCGTTTAATGTTGTAATTATGGGCGGACTTATCTCGGGAACCGTGGCATCTTTTATCGTTGTTCCAAGCCTGTATGTACTGTTTTTTAATAAAAAGAGCGCGAACGCGTAGGAACTTTTTCATGAATGAGTTGATGCTTTATGTAAGTGTATTTGTTGGGGCCGCGATTCCGGTTCTGGAAGTGTGGATTGCCGTACCTTTAGGAGTAGTGGCCGGTTTGCCGTGGTTCCCCGCAGCTATGGTTGGCTTTATCGGCAACCTTGTATCTTTACTACCGATTATCTACGCCAGTGAAAAAGTAACTGCTTTTGTCCGCCGTTGGCTAAAAAAATCTGAAACTGATGATATAGCTGAATCCGTACCTGAACGTAAAGACAGAAAACACCGAATTCTTGAAAAGTTCGGTGTTCCTGGCTTAGCTTTTCTTGGTCCTTTTCTTATTGGGGTCCATGCTGCGGCCGCATTTGCTATGGCAATGGGAGCTACAAAACGAAGTGTACTATTTTGGTTTACCTTGTCATTGATTTTTTGTTCGTTGCTCTTCGGCTTTCTAGCGGGAATAGGCATTACCGAAGTGTCAGATGGTAAACAGCTACCATTTTCAGGTTAGTGGCTGATGTAGAAAGTGGTTATCAGTTTCAGTGCATCAAAAAATGCAGCTGATAACGAGCACTGACTTTCACATGTGAAAGACACATAGCTAATTTGATCATAAAATGCGCAAAACCCACTCGCGCAAGCCATAAATTTCCAGTAATGACTTGTTTTTTTTAATTTATTTTGATTTTTATCTATTAATTATCAACAAGTTATCATCCACCCTCGCCTTTGTGCCCTTTAAGGGCAATTCCACGGTTCTCCCCCAAGACGAATATTTCCGATGATTACCCCCGATTGATTCACAAAAAATCAGGAGTAGTCATGAAGAAACAGATAACCACCTCAAAAGAGTGTTTGCTGACCTATGAGGAAGTTTGCACTGTTTTGAAAATGTCACAGGCAACTTTACGGCGCTACGTAAAGCAAGGCCGGTTTCCGGCACCAGTGAAGCCAAATCCCAATGGCCGAGCCGTTCGCTTTCGCTACCAGGATGTAAAAGCGTGGCTGGACAAGCTGTGAGAGGGGCTGCGTGATATGCAATACAAACTGCAAGATGACGGGCTCTATGCCTTATCAGGGGACCATTGGCAGCGTGTCGGTGGCTGGATTCAGGTAATGGCTCGCACCAGGCTAACTGACAAACGGCACGGGCACGGAGCGTTGCTGGAATGGCAGAATTTCGATGGTGTGAAGTTACGCGAGGTCGTGTATGCGCGAGATCTCAACAGTGACAATGCCCGGCAGGTACGGGATATGCTGGTTGATACCGGTTATCCACTGACACCCGGGCAGGCGAGCTGGAGCCGGCTTCAGCACTATCTGTTGGAACAGATGGCTCTGGCCGAACCGGCGACAGTGGTTAATCGAACGGGTTGGCACGGTGGAGTATTTGCCACCAGTAACTGGACGATCGGCTCAGCTGAAGAACCGTACCATTTCGTAGGCCAATTATCAGGCTCTCCGACGTTAGAGGAGTCTGGAAGTCTCAGCGACTGGCAGACTTATGTCGGGCAGCTATGCCGAGGCAATCCATTAGCAATATTCAGCATTGGCACGGCACTGGCGGCGCCACTGATTGCATCTGCTGGGATGGAAAATGGCGCTATCCATCTGGTTGGAACATCGTCGACTGGGAAGACGACCTTGTTGCAATTGGCAGCCAGCGTCTACGGGAACAACCGCTATGTCCGCAGTTGGATCTCAACCAGCAACGGATTAGCGGCAGTCTCCTCAGAGCACAACGACATGCTGCTGCCGTTGGATGAGATCGGTATGGCCCGTCCGGAAGACATCGATACGGCGATATATCAGATCATGAACGGCTCAGGGAAGCTACGCGCAAACGTTTCCGGCGAGCTGGCCGCAACGTCGCACTGGCGAACGCTGGTGTTGAGTAGCGGTGAAGTCTGGATTGCTGAGCTGCTTCAGCAGATCGGTAAACCGTTACGCGCTGGTCAGCAAATACGCCTGGTGGAGCTCCCAGTGTTTGGGACCTACGGTGCGTTCGACGAATTGCATGGTCACAAGCATCCTCAACAATTTGTGGACGAGCTTAAATCGTCTTGTCAGCGCTACCACGGCTCAGTCATTCGGGAGTGGGTTTCGTTACTGACCGAGCGTCACACTGAGCTCAGTCAGTATCTAAATCACGAGGTTGGTCGTTTGAGCGGTGCGTGGTCAAACGATCAGATGGCATCCCAGGTGCAACGTGTCATCCGGCGGTTTGCCTTGATAGGTGCAGCACTTTGTCTCGGAAGCAGAAATTTCATCCTACCATGGTCAGAAGAGGAGTCTCTATCGGCAGTCCACAGAACTCTGAAGGCTTGGTTGGATAATAGAGGCCACTCCAGAAACTCTGAGGAATTCCGGCTTCTCAAAGCGCTGGAGCGGGCAATGAAAGTCTGGGAGCGTAGTCTCAGTGATATTGAACAAGCGAGTGGCCAGGGGGGTGCTGGTTTTCGACGCTCACACGATGGGCGCGAGTTGTGGTTGATCTATAAATCGCACTTCCTGAAGCGGCTCGGGCTGCCGACCCATTACATGAGGGAAGTGGAAGTGCTGTTACAGCGTGACTGCCTGGTAAGTAATGAGCGTTCTCGGGGGACCTACAAAACCAGGGCCAATGGAGATTTACAGCGGTTTTTCGCGCTCAGGCCTGACCAAGTTAGGCGGCAACTTGAAGAGCTGGAGAGGGTTGAACATGAGGACTGACGTGGTGTTCCCAATTTCCCAGTTTTCCCACTTTGGTTATGGCGGTGTAGGGGTAGAGCGATGACAGAAAAAGAAATGTTACAGCGAGTATTGCAGGACATGATGATCCTTAAAAAAATCATTTTAGACCATATCAATGATAGCAAGGCGCCGGAGGCCGACAAGGAGATCATGAGCCTTGAGGAGTGTGCGGAATACACTGGGCTAAAGAAAAGCACCCTGTACCAGCTAACCTCCCAAAAGAAGATCCCTCATTTCAAACCAAATGGTCACCGGATTTTCTTTCGCCGTGCAGATATTCTGAAGTGGCTCCAGTCGAATCGGATTGCGACGGCGGACGAGATCGAAAAGGCGGCTGCTCAGCATCTGGTGAGCCATCGAAGACCAGGACGGCGGAGTGTTTGATGTGGGGCAGGTGTAAAGAGGGGCTTTGAAAGCCCCTCTCGTCACTTAGGCTGCACATTCCCCAACCTCGTCCAGTGTCTCCTCAAATATGTCAGGAAAACTCCTCATGGCCTCTGTACGGCGAGTTTCGAGTATGTCCGCATAGATTTCCGTTGTTCTGAGCTCGCTGTGGCCCAGAAGCCGGGACAACGAGTAGATATCCACACCCCTGGCCAGTTGATTGACCGCAAAGGTGTGCCGTCCGGCATGGAAAGTCACACTCTTGGTGATACCCGCTCGCATGACCCATTGCGCCAATGCAACGTTGGTGTAGGAGTCATACTTCAGACCTTTGAATACGCGATCACCCGGCTTGCCGCGATTCTCCAGGTTTAGCAATCTCACAGCCGAGTCTGGAAGATCCAGGTATTGCAGTGAGTTCCCGGCGTTCACAAGCTTCTTCTGCCGAAAAATGATGCGGTAGTGGCCATCGGCGAATTCCTCTATCTCACCCCAGACCAGCTTGTGGATGTCTGACCAGCGAAGGCCTGTGGTGCAGGAGAAAAGGAAAGCCCGCCGCAGCACTTCATACCGGCATTCGGCTTTGGTTAGAGCCCGGACCTCTTCGAGGGTCAGGTAAGTCCGCTTCGTGTTTTCCGGCTTGATGGACTTGACCTGTTGAACCGGGTTGTCACGGACAATGCCATCCCGATAGGCCTGGTTGAGCGCAGCCCGAACCTTGTTGAAGTAACTGCTGGTCGTGTTCTTGGCCAGTTTGGTACCGGATTTGGTGGTGGCTTCATGCTGAAGGTAGTGCCGGAACCCCTCCAGGAATCGCTTATCGACTTGTTCAAAGGTCAGTTCAGACAAGCCATGGAAGCGGTGCAGGTGATGACGGGTGGAGATCCAGATCGAATGGTTGGATTTGCTTCCGGAAGCTTTCTCGTCAGTCAGTTGATCGAAGTAATCGAAGAAGCTGGCAGAAAGCTTGGTCCGATCATCCAAGCCATGTCGTGACGACTCGATTTCCAACAGCCGCTTTGCCCGGATGGCCTCAGCCTTCTGATTCACGGTCTTGTTGTGCTCACGCTCCGCCGGAAGGCGGGGTTTGTCGTAGAGGAACAGGTTCAGGGGCTCATATGAGCGCTTCTGCGCCCGAGAACCGTTCTGACCCGTCTTGGAACCGTGATAGTAGACCAGTCGCAAGGCACGGTGGCCGTTCTTGTCTGGTTCGCGTTTTTGGATAGTGATTTTCATGTTTTGCTCCTTTTGTGCTCCGAGTGCTCCGAAAACTTATACTCGGAGCACACACGGAGCAAGAGGGGGCAAAACGGATCAAATTGCCTGCAAAGAAATAGAATGAATTTCGTTATAAAACAATGGCTTATTTGTATTTTATTGGATGCTTTTCGATCTTTTTGGCCGTTTCACTTCCCAATGCAGAACGAACCAAAGATCTGGCCCAACAGATCGTCTGAGGTAAATTCGCCCGTGATCTCATTTAAATGTTGTTGTGTCAGCCGAAGCTCTTCAGCGAGTAGCTCGCCGGCAAGGTTAAGCTCTAGGTGCTCTTGTCCGAGTAACAAATGAGACTTGGCTTTCTCCAAGGCATCGAGATGACGGCGACGCGCCATAAAGCTACCTTCCGAGGTGGCGCTATAGCCCACACAATGTTTTAGGTGTTCACGCAGTTGTTCAATCCCATGCCCTGTCTTAGCAGACAGTTGAATTACTGGGATACCGTTGTGTTCGGTTAACCCCGTGTTTTCTTGCGTCAGATCGATCTTATTGCGAATGACCGTAAACGGCATATCATCAGGTAACTGGGCGAAAAACTCCGGCCAAATATCATCGGGATGAATTGCACTGGTTTCTTGGCTATCAACCATAAACAACACGCGGTCGGCTTGGCGAATCTCATCCCAGGCGCGTTCAATACCAATACGTTCGACTTGGTCGGGTGAATCGCGCAAACCTGCGGTATCAATAATATGAAGTGGCATTCCGTCAATTTGAATGTGCTCGCGAAGCACATCACGAGTCGTACCCGCAATCTCCGTGACGATAGCGGATTCGCGACCCGCTAAGGCATTTAATAAGCTCGATTTACCGGCATTTGGGCGCCCCGCAATCACAATACGCATGCCTTCACGCATTAACGTGCCTTGTTTGGCTTGTTGTTCTATATGGAACAGCTGATCAATGATTTCTGCCAAATCGTTGGCGACCTTGCCATCGGAAAGAAAGTCGATTTCTTCATCGGGAAAATCGATCGCCGCTTCAACGTACATGCGTAGGTGAATAACAGCGTCGACCAGGACGTCTATTTTGTGAGAAAACTCGCCTTTTAAACTTTGCAGCGCAGCCTTTGCGGCTTGCTCGGAGTTGGTATCGATGAGGTCGGCAATAGCCTCGGCTTGGGTCAGATCGAGTTTATCATTTAAAAATGCGCGCTCGCTGAACTCGCCGGGACGAGCAGGACGAATATCGGGCAATTCTAGAATTGCCTTGATAATCATATCAATGAGAACAGGGCCGCCGTGTCCTTGGAGTTCCAGCACATCCTCACCGGTGAATGAGTTAGGGCCTTTGAAAAAGAGTGCGATGCCCTCATCGAGCAAATGACCTTCTTTATCATAGAAGGGGACATATTCAGCTTTACGTGGAGGTGGACAATGGCCAATGAGTGCACTCGCTACTTGTTTTGCTTGAGGACCGCTAACACGAACAATACCGACGCCACCGCGACCGGGGGGAGTTGCCTGTGCGACGATGCTGTCATTACTGAACTCATCGTCTGTGCTCGTTGGCTCATGTATTGAAGGGTTCATAAATGGGACCTCAACGCTAAATAAAAATGAATCTAGAGACTAGTTTACAAGAAAATTGCTGCTAGTCGCTCAGAAAAAACAAAGCCCGGTCGAAACCGGGCTTTTTATTCTTACGCTCTACTGTTATTTACCGCGAACGTTAATACCTTTCTTCTCAAGCCCTTTATAAATAATGAGCATTTGAGTAATGGTTATCAGGTTACTAACCAACCAGTAGAGTACCAAGCCAGACGGGAACCATAAGAAGAACACCGTAAATATGACAGGCATATACTGGAATAACTTCTGCTGCATTGGGTCAGTCGCTGGCGTCGGTTGTAGACGTTGCATTACAAACATACTGATACCCATCAAAATAGGCAGTATGTAGTACGGATCCTTGGTTGATAAATCTTGGATCCAGAATACAAAGGATGAATGACGCAGCTCGACACTCTCTAACAGCACCCAATATAATGATAAAAATATGGGCAACTGAAGCAACATGGGTAGGCAGCCGCCAAGAGGATTGACCTTTTCCTCTTTATACAGCTTCATCATAGCCTGGCCCATCTTCTGGCGATCGTCACCATAGCGTTCGCGCAGAGACTTCATTTTTGGCTGAAGCAAGCGCATTTTCGCCATTGACACATATTGCGCTTTAGTCAGTGGGAACAACAACGCTTTGATGATCACGGTAATCAAGATAATCGCTAGACCCCAGTTAATGACAAAGCTTTGTAAAAACTGAAGTAATTTGAATATCGGTTGAGCGAGCCACCATAGGAATCCGTAGTCGACTGTTAAATCAAGATACGGTGCAACTTTGGCCATCGCGTCTTGGTCTTTTGGACCTACGAATATAGTTGCGTCGATGGTTTGCGATGCACCCGGTTGTACGGTGGTGGAGGGATATAAAACGCCGATGACAGCTTGGTTCGAAGGTGTAACCTGCGAGTAAAACTTGTTTTGCTGTGTTTGCGTAGGGACCCAAGCGGCAACAAAGTAATGCTGCAGCATGCTAACCCAACCTGTCTGGGTTGTAACGCTCAGCTTTTTCTCACGCATGTCGTCAAACGGGTATTTCTCAAACTTATCTTCATCTTGAGAATAGGCAGCACCAAAATAAGTCGGCATGATCATGCTGCCGCTTTCGCCTGCAGTCATTGTTTGTTGCAACTGCCCGTAAAACTGTAACTGAGCGGCTTCTGAACTTTGGTTTTCAATCGCATAGTTGACACCAATATCATAGTGCCCGCGCTTGATAACGAAAGTTTTAGTAACATTAAGCCCTGACTCGGTTTGCGTAGTCAAAGGGACTTCAAGGGTGTCGCCGGTTAAACGGTATCGCTCTTGAGCAGCTTGATATTGCGCACGACCGTTATTTGAATCGATACCCTGAGGGCCAATGAGTCCTGATTGCGCGATATAAATGTGATTGCTGTTACGTTTAAGTAACTGGAAACGCTCTTCGGAATCGAGTGTAGCCGCAAACTCTAAAAGCTTTGCTGAAACGATATCACCGCCGTTCAAATCGATTTTTAATTCGAGTTCGTCAGTGACTACGGTGATTAAGCGACCATTACTAGTGATGGCATTAGGGCTGTTACTCTCAGGTACAGCGGTATCTGCGGTATTTGAACCTGACTGAGGAACAGTGGAGCTATTTTGATCTTCGGTTTGCTGCGTCGTTTGTTGTGTTTGCTGAGGCGCTTTCGTGCCTGGGGCAGTGTCGATTGTCCATTGTTGGAACAAAAAGAACGACACAACAATAAACGCAACCAATAGTATCGAGCGTGGCGAATTCATAATGATTTCGTCTCTATTACTTGTCTATTTCTTTGACTGTGAATGATTCGGTTCGATGTTATCAGAAGAAACTTCCGGCACAGGATCGAAACCACCTTCGGAACCCGGATGACAACGGCTAAGCCTTTTTGCTGCCAACCCAATGCCGCGTATTGTACCGTGTTTCTTTATTGCCTCACAGGCATAATGTGAACATGACGGATAAAAACGACATCGAGGGCCGATTAACGGCGAAATAACCAGCTGATAAAACTTTATCAGGCCGATTGGTATTGCTTGCAACGCTTTGCTAACTTTCGCCATAGATAATTTAATGTATCAGCCATTTGAGCATTATCGAGAGTATCAATACCGTGCTTTGCAATAACAACGATATCGAACGCTGGGATATTATGCTGTTTTAGTCTGAACGTTTCGCGCACTTGACGCTTGAATCGATTCCTAGCGACAGCTGTTTTAGCACGTTTTTTGCTGATAGTAACGCCAATTCTGGGATGCCCAAGTTGATTAGGGCAGGCAAGCATGGTGATATGCGCTGTGACAGCTTTAACGGGAGGATTATCGAAAACCGTCTGGAAGTGCGAGGGAGTTAAGAGCCTTAACTCCCGTCCATAATGATAGTGCGTCACTGAGTGAACACTATCTATCTTATGCGCTTAATACTTTACGACCACGTGCACGGCGACGTGCAATAACTTTACGGCCGTTTTTGGTTGCCATGCGAGCACGGAAACCGTGAGTACGTTTGCGTTTTAGTACGCTTGGTTGAAAAGTTCTTTTCATAACATTAATTCCGTCGGTCAGATTGTTACTTTCCCACGCTGGCCGAAAATATTCTGAATCACCAAACGTGAAGGTAAAAAATTGTGAGCGCGGATCTTACTCGATCCTGCGTAGGCTAGTCAATGTATTTAGGCTAAAAAGTCACGTCTAGTTGAAAAAAATTAATCCACAATTTTGCCGGCATGCCGATCTTCGATTGTGGATAAAAAAGGTGTTATCCAATTCAAGGCTGTTGTTCAAAAAAACAACTTTCTATCGCTGAGGGGCTTTTATTAGTGGCGATTTTAGGTGGTTTAGCGTAAACTAACGGGTATCAAAATTATAATTAAAAGGGAGTGGGTAGTGTGAATAATTCGCTTTGGCAACAATGTGTTGAGCGACTGCAAACAGAATTGCCGTTGCAGCAGTTCAATACGTGGATCAGGCCGCTACAGTCTGAGCTAAATGGCGATACATTGACGCTATATGCACCAAACATTTATTCCCTTGATTGGGTACGTGATAAGTACCTTAATACGATTAACAGTTATTTAAGTGCTTTGACCAATGATAAAGCGCCTGATGTGGTGCTTGAAGTGGGCAACGTCAGTAATCGGTCACCGTCGCGCTCGTCTAATCAACCCCGTACAAGCCCGCGTCGAAGCCAGGTCAGTAGAGGCGCCGATAGTTCGCTTAGGTCGGAGTCTTTTGAAAGTAATATTCATCCCGAGTATACCTTCGATAACTTCGTAGAGGGTAAGAGCAATCAGCTGGCAAGAGCGGCTGCGATTCAAGTTGCTGAAAATCCAGGTGGTGTCTATAACCCGTTATTTGTATACGGTGGCACAGGTCTCGGTAAGACTCACTTGTTGCATGCGGTGGGTAACGGCATTATGCAACACAAAAAGGATGCAAAAGTCTTCTACATTCGAGCTGAGCGATTTGTTCAAGATATGGTCAACTCGATACGCAACAGTTCGACCAATGAATTTAAAAAGTACTATCGGTCTGTCGATGCTTTACTGATTGATGACATTCATTTTTTTGCCAATAAAAAAGGCTCTCAAGAAGAATTCTTTCACACTTTTAACGCCTTGCTCGAAGGTAACCAACAAATCATCATGACTAGCGATCTTTATCCCAAGGAAATCGATGGTGTTGAAGATCGGCTTAAATCGCGTTTTGGTTGGGGTTTGACTATAGCGATAGAGCCACCGGAGCTAGAAACGCGCGTTGCTATTTTAATCCGAAAGGCAGAAGAACGTGGTTTGCACATGCCTCACGAAGTCGCGTTTTTTATCGCAAAGCGCTTGCGTTCGAATGTACGTGAATTGGAAGGCGCTTTGAACAGGGTGGTCGCTAATGTATCGTTAACAGGTCGTCCGATTACCATCGATTTTGTTCGAGAAGCATTACGCGATTTGATAGCCGCGCAAGAAAAACTGGTAACTATCGACAATATTCAGAAAACAGTGGCTGAATACTACAACATTAAATTAGCTGATATATTATCTAAACGTAGAAGTCGTTCGGTAGCTAGACCTCGCCAGTTAGCGATGGCATTGGCAAAGGAACTAACGAACCACAGTCTTCCTGAAATAGGTGATGCGTTTGGTGGTCGTGACCATACAACAGTCTTGCATGCGTGCCGAAAGATTCAGGAATTAAAAGAAGAACAACACGACATAAAAGAAGACTATCGTAATCTAATTAGGACGCTATCCTCTTAATTGGAACGGCACTCTCAACAGGGGACTCATCAATGAAATTTACGGTAAGCCGAGATGCATTTTTAAAACCTCTACAAATTGTCAGCGGAGCGGTTGAACGTCGACACACGTTGCCGATTCTGTCGAACTTATTATTGAAGGTTGAGGGCGATACGCTACGCCTCACTGGAACCGACCTTGAAGTCGAGCTTATCTCTTCGGTCAAGGTGGAGTCCTCCGGTGGCGACGGGATGGTAACTGTGCCGGCGAAAAAGTTGCTCGATATTGTGCGTAGTCTCCCAGATGAGTCACCGATTGAGTTAGTCGGTGATGATGAGGGCGTCCGTGTTCGCTCGGGGCGAAGCAAATTTAAACTGAGTTCGTTGAGTGCTGATGACTTTCCTAATATAGAGGACTGGTCGAGCGAAGTGAATTTTATTACATCCCAAGATACTTTAAAGCGACTCATGGAAAAGACTCACTTTTCTATGGCTAATCAGGATGTCCGCTATTATCTCAATGGCATGTTGTTTGAGACAGACGCGAATATGTTGCGTTCCGTTGCGACGGATGGTCATCGATTAGCAATGAGTAATTGTCACATAGAGCAGCCTGGTTTGAGTCAGCGGCAGGTTATCGTTCCAAGAAAAGGGGTCGTTGAGTTACTACGTTTGCTTAACGAAGATGACTCTGAGGTAGCCGTTGCTATCGGTAACAATCATATTCGTGTTGAGACTGCTGATATTGTTTTTACGAGCAAGCTGGTTGATGGACGGTTCCCTGACTATCGTCGAGTTGTTCCGCAGGGCGGTGATAAGCAAATCTTCGCGGATCGTGATCTTCTTCGCCAAGCATTTGGACGCGCGTCGATTCTGTCGAATGAAAAGTTTCGTGGTGTTCGCTTAAATATTACAGCTGGCGAGCTATGTATTACGGCAACTAACCCTGAACAAGAACAGGCGGAAGAAGTAATCGAAGTTAACTACGAAGGCGAAGCCATTGAGATAGGCTTTAATGTAAGTTATTTGCTCGATGTGCTTAATAATATTGAAGCCGAAGAAGTTTGCTTTGTTCTCTCTGATGCAAATAGCAGCGCGTTGATTGAGCCTAAAGATGATGACTCATGCTGCTATGTCGTGATGCCAATGAGATTATAATTCCTATATGCGACTTAATGCGCTTAAGGCAATAAATTTCCGGAATTTTAAGCGCTTTGATTTTGAGCCTTCGCCTTACGCAAACTTGATAGGTGGCTTGAATGGGTCCGGTAAAACTTCGCTGATTGAGGCGATATACCTCTTGGGCTTTGGTCGAAGCTTTCGCCCTGGAGGCTATAAGCAGCTGATAAATAGTAGTGAGTCAGATTTTACCGTGTTTTGCGAAGCGATGTCTGATAGAGACGAAGTTTTTAAGATAGGGCTTCGTAGAACAAGTGAGGGCGAGGTTCAGCTTCGGTTGAATGGTGAGACAGTACATAAGTTGTCTGAAATAGCGCGTTTTATACCCGTTCAATTATTCACACCGGAGTCTGTAGAGCTCATTTTAGGCGGTCCTAGCCTTAGGCGTCAGTTTATGGATTGGGGAGTGTTCCACGTGGAACACACTTTTTATGAGCTTTGGGTCGCTTATACAAAATCCCTCAAACAGCGTAACTTTCTACTGCGTAGCAAAGGCGATGTAAGGCAAGACGCCTTTTGGCGCGCTCAGCTGGCTCGATTGGGCGAGGAGATTATTCAATTACGTATCCGGTATATACAAGAAATTGAAAATTTCATTACAAAGAGTGCAACATTCTTTCTGCCGGATGTTAAACTGGAAGTTGGTTTAAAGCAGGGCTGGGACCAAAGTTTGAGCCTGGCTGATGCCCTTGATAAGCACACAGAACGTGACCGGCGCTACGGGCATACATCGATTGGACCTCACAAGGCCGATATTAAATTAACGGTAGATGGCATAGATGCAAAGCTTGTATTGTCGCGAGGTCAGTTGAAGCTTCTCGTAGCGAGTTTAAAGCTTGCTCAAGCTGCTCATTATAATGAGAAGAAAGATAGCAGCTGCATTTTTTTAGTCGATGATATTACCTCAGAGTTAGATGAGGCGAATCAGAAAAAATTTATAACAGCGCTCGAGGGGTTGAAGTGTCAGAGTTTTATTACCGCGATTGACTCTTCGCCAGTGGCTCGGCTGTTTAAACAAAATCCGAAAATGTTCCACGTGGAACACGGGATATTGAAACAACAAACTGAGAACTAATTATGTCAGATAACAATTACGGCTCTTCGAGTATTAAAGTTCTTAAAGGACTTGATGCGGTGAGAAAGCGCCCGGGAATGTATATCGGCGACACCGATGATGGAACAGGTTTACACCACATGGTCTTTGAGGTGGTGGACAACTCAATTGATGAAGCGCTTGCAGGTCACTGTACCGGTGTTGATGTCCGCATTCATTCAGACGGTTCAGTGTCGGTACGTGACGACGGTCGAGGTATTCCCGTCGACCTTCACGAAGAGGAAGGCGTATCAGCTGCGCAGGTCATTATGACGGTACTTCATGCGGGTGGTAAGTTTGATGACAATTCGTATAAAGTTTCCGGTGGACTGCATGGCGTGGGTGTATCCGTTGTAAACGCCTTGTCTGATAAGTTGAAACTAACGATTAGACGCCAAGGTCACGTTTATGAGCAGACCTATCATCTCGGTGAGCCTGAGACTGACGTACAACAAATAGGCGACACTGACCAAACAGGCACAGAACTTCGTTTTTGGCCGAGCGCTAGCATATTCTCTGATACTGAGTTCCACTATGATATTTTAGCTAAGCGCTTGCGAGAACTCTCGTTTCTAAACTCTGGCGTTGCAATTCGTCTATCGGACGAGCGCGATGACCGCAAAGATGAATTTAAGTATGAAGGCGGAATTTCAGCGTTTGTCACTTATCTTAATAAGGCAAAAACGCCAATTCATCCGAATCCATTTCATTTCACGTCTGAACGTGAGGAAGATGGCATTTCGGTTGAAGTAAGCATGCAGTGGAATGATTCTTTCCAAGAAAATATCTATTGTTATACCAATAATATTCCACAGCGAGATGGCGGTACGCACTTGGCTGGTTTCCGAGCTGCGCTAACGCGTACGCTGAATAGTTATATGGAAAAGGAAGGTTTCACCAAGAAAACCAAAACAGCAGCAACAGGCGATGATGCGCGTGAAGGACTCACGGCTGTTATTTCTGTAAAGGTACCTGATCCGAAGTTTTCATCACAGACAAAAGAAAAACTAGTTTCGTCAGAGGTTAAGTCAGCTGTTGAGCAAGCGATGAATGAACGTTTAGCGGATTTTCTTTTAGAAAACCCGCAAGACTCAAAGCTTATCGTCAACAAAATTGTCGATGCTGCGCGAGCGCGTGAAGCGGCCCGTAAAGCGCGTGAGATGACGCGCCGAAAAGGCGCCTTAGATATCGCAGGCTTGCCTGGTAAGCTTGCGGACTGCCAGGAAAAAGATCCTGCACTTTCTGAACTCTATATTGTGGAGGGTGACTCTGCAGGTGGCTCAGCAAAGCAGGGTCGCAATCGTAAAAACCAAGCGATACTGCCTCTAAAGGGTAAGATTCTTAACGTAGAAAAAGCGCGTTTCGATAAAATGTTGTCTTCACAAGAAGTCGGCACATTAATTACCGCAATGGGTTGTGGTATCGGACGTGATGAATATGATCCCGACAAGACTCGCTATCACCGCATCATTATCATGACCGATGCTGATGTCGATGGCTCTCATATACGTACACTGCTTTTGACTTTCTTCTATCGTCAAATGCCAGAAATCATTGAGCGTGGTTACATTTATATCGCTCAGCCACCGCTTTATAAGGTTAAAAAGGGTAAGCAGGAAACTTACATAAAAGATGACCCTGCTTTAATTCGCTACCTAACAAGCTTGGCGTTAGATAACGCGTCACTCCACCCCACGGCTGAAGCACCTGGAATTGGTGGCGAACATCTTGAGAATCTCGTGAACGGTTATCAATTAGCGCAAGAGACAATTAAGCGTTTGTCACGTCGTATTCCTGAGAAGTTCTTGCAACGTCTATTCTATGCTCCGCGTCTGACCGATGATGCACTGCGTGACAAGGCGTACATGGAAGAATGGGCTCAGCAATTAAACGATGACCTGACTGCACGCGAAGTCGATTCAGCAACTTACACAATATCTTTGCATGAAGATTCTGAGCGTAAGATGTGGCTGCCTACAACGCGTATCCGTCAACACGGTGTTGATACCGATTATCCTCTTAATTATGAATTCTTGATGTCGAAGGATTACGAGCAAATCGTGACAGTCGGCAAGGAAATTCATGCATTAGTGGAAGAGGGCGGCTATGTGACACGTGGTGAAAAACGTCAGCCAGTTTCACACTTTGTTGAGGCGGTCGAATGGTTGATTTCAGAGTCTAAGCGCGGTCTCTACGTACAGCGTTACAAAGGGCTTGGTGAAATGAACCCAGAGCAACTATGGGAAACGACGATGGATCCCGAGACACGTCGTATGCTTCAAGTGACGATTGAAGATGCAATCGGTGCCGACCAGTTGTTTTCAACCTTGATGGGTGACGATGTTGAACCTCGTCGTAACTTTATTGAATCGAACGCACTAAAAGTGGCAAATCTGGATGTATAAAGTACGGTTAAGCTACTGACAAATAAGTATAAAAAAACCCGCTCACTGAGCGGGTTTTTTATTACCGTTATCTCACTTACTGCAATAACGATATATCAGCAACTCGCAAGAACATACCGCGGAGCTGATACAAAAGGTTCAATCGATTTTGGCGGACTGCTGGGTCTTCATCATTAACCATCACGTTTTCAAAGAAATCGTCGATAGGTGACTTTAATGATGCCATTCGTGTAAGTGCACCTTCGTAGTTACCCGCAGCGATTTCCGGCTCAGCACTTTTCTCTGTTTCAGATATCTGCGCTGCTAAAGTTTTTTCCTCTGCGGCCACCAAGAGCGTATGATCAATTTTACCCGTAAGATCGCCTTCGGATTTAGACAGTATATTACCGACACGCTTATTAGCCGCTGAGAGGCTATCTGCCGCATCATGTTGCTTAAATGCATCAACAGCGTGAATGCGGAGGTTAAAGTCGGCAGGGCGTGATGGAGCGCGTGCTAAGACCGCCTGAATAACATCTACAGAGATACCTTGTTCTTGATACCAAGGACGGAAACGACCAATAATGAAGTTAAAGACGTTTTCGCGCACATCATTGTTACTAAGACGGTCACCGAATTCACCGATTGCCGCGTCAATTAACTCGTAAAGGTCGAGGTTTAAGTTAGATTCAACAATGATACGAATTAAACCTAGAGCCGCTCGGCGCAGCGCAAAAGGATCACGATCGCCTTTAGGTGTTTGGCCAATACCAAATATACCCACTAAAGAATCAAGTTTGTCGGCTAATGCAACGGATCGACTTACATCCGAAGTAGGCAAATTGTCGCCCGCAAAGCGTGGCCAGTAGTGCTGTTCAATAGCATCAGCCACTTCAGCATCTAAACCATCATTGAGCGCGTAATGACGACCCATTACGCCCTGTGTTTCTGGGAATTCAGAAACCATATCAGTGACTAAATCTGTCTTACATAACTCACCGGCTAAGCGCGCATGCTGCTCATCGGCATTAAGAGAACCTGCAATTCGAGCACTCAATCTAGAAATGCGTTCAGATTTGTCTTTCATCGTGCCTAGTTGCTTTTGAAACAACACCGTCCCAAGCTTATCGAGCCGCGAGGAAAGCGTTACCTTTTTATCAGATTCAAAGAAGAACTGTGCATCGGCAAGACGCGGGCGAACGACACGTTCGTTACCCTTAATGATTTGCTCAGGATCTTTGCTATCGATATTGGTGATAAAGATGAATACAGGCTTCAATTCACCCTTATCATCTTGGACGGGAAAGTAACGTTGATCGTCTTTCATCGTCACGATAAGCGCTTCTTTTGGCACTGTTAAAAACTGTTCATCAAAACTCGCTGATAGTGCAACGGGCCATTCAACAAGCGCTGATACTTCCTCGACCAAATCCTCGTCAGTTTCGACCGTGCCACCTAACTGTGAAGCGAGGTCATTGATGGAGGTGCGGATTAATTCCATACGTTTTGTTTGGTCGGCGATCACGTGGTGTTTATAAAGTTGCGCTTCGTAATCATCGGCATGCTGAATATCGAAACCATCAGGTGCGTGGAAACGATGCGTATTAATGTGCCGACCGCTTTTAATTCCAAGCAAGTTAGCATTAATGAGTTCATCACCAAACAGTAAGGTTAGGGTATGCACAGGGCGAATGAATTGTGCATCGGAATCGCCCCAACGCATCGGTTTCGGAATAGGAAGTTTCTTTAAAGCATCCTCGACAATGCCTGGCAATACCTGCGCAAGCGATTCGCCTTTAACCTCAGCTTTATGTAACAGCCAAGCACCTTTATCCGTCTCTAAACGTTCGGCTTCGCTCACCTCAATACCATTAGAGCGTGCCCAACCTTGTGCTGCTTTAGTCGGTTGACCCGCTTCATCAAAAGCAACATCTACTGAGGGACCACGTTTTTCGACCACTTTATCTTGTTGTTGGCCTTCTAACGAATTAACCAAAACAGCTAAGCGGCGGGGTGTTGCAAGGGCCTTAATTTCACCAAATGCCAACTCTGCTTTGTTTAAGCCTTCCTCAATACCATGCTTAAAGCTCTCGCTTAACTGCTTGAGTGCTTTCGGTGGAAGCTCTTCGGTTCCTAATTCAACGAGTAAAGTATCCTGCTTCACAACTAAGCTCCTTTCGCTTCCGATGAGGTTTCACATAAAGGAAACCCGAGTGCTTCGCGCGCTTGATAATAGACTTCAGCACATGCCTTAGCCATTGTTCTGACGCGCAAGATATAGCGTTGGCGTTCTGTCACTGAAATAGCGTGACGGGCGTCTAATAAGTTAAAAGCGTGTGACGCCTTCATGACCTGTTCATAAGCGGGTAGTGATAGACCACGTTCGATCAGCACATTACATTCTTGCTCACACTCATCAAAACGACGAAATAGGGTGTCGGTATTGGCAATTTCAAAGTTGTACGTCGATTGCTCAACTTCGTTTTGGTGGAATACGTCACGGTAGAAAATTTTACCACGCGGGCCGTCGGCCCAAACCAAATCATAGATGCTGTCGACACCTTGAATATACATGGCAAGACGTTCAAGGCCGTAGGTGATCTCTCCAGCAACAGGTTTACATTCAATGCCGCCGACTTGCTGGAAGTAGGTGAACTGAGTGACCTCCATACCGTTCAACCAAACCTCCCAGCCTAAGCCCCAAGCACCCAGTGTTGGGCTTTCCCAGTTGTCCTCGACAAAACGAATGTCGTGAGTAAGTGGGTCGAAACCGAGCAACTTAAGTGAGCCAAGATAGAGTTCTTGAATATCCTTTGGTGACGGTTTCATGATGACTTGAAATTGGTAGTAATGTTGCAGTCGGTTAGGGTTTTCACCATAGCGCCCATCGGTCGGGCGACGACAAGGTTGCACATACGCAAAGCTTGCCGGTTCAGGACCCAGTGACCGCAAAAAGGTCATGGGGTGGAATGTACCTGCACCCACTTCCATGTCTAGCGGCTGTACTACCGCACAACCTTGCTGAGCCCAGTAATCTTGGAGGGCGAGTATCAGCCCTTGGAAAGTATTAACGTCGTATTTTGCCATAAGTGTATGCAACCTATTTTTTGGTTGACCAAAGATAATCATGTATGTCTAGATTATACCCTTTGATAAGCCTCGGTTATAGGGGATA
Organism: Idiomarina sp. T82-3; assembly: GCF_001577655.1. Lineage (NCBI taxonomy): Bacteria > Pseudomonadati > Pseudomonadota > Gammaproteobacteria > Alteromonadales > Idiomarinaceae > Idiomarina > Idiomarina sp. T82-3. Next base: position 25,280 of record NZ_LSBQ01000014.1, read on the forward strand.
AAATGACAAATCAGCAACTCGTTCGCTGTGGTTGGTGTGAAGGCGACAGCGAATACGAGCATTATCACGATACGCTCTGGGGGATGCCGGTTAAGGATCCGCAGGATTTGTTTGCAAAGCTATGTCTTGATGGACAACAAGCGGGATTAAGTTGGCTTACCATTTTACGCAAGTGGGACGCCTACCATGCGCTGTTCCATAACTTTAATCCAGATGCGCTTGTGAGGATGCCAGATTACGAACGTGAAGCACTGTATACCAACCCTGCCATCATTCGTAGCCAAGCGAAAATTGACGCGATATTTACTAATGCGCGTGCATACCTTAAATTGCGTGATAGGGGACAAGACTTTAGCGAATTTTTGTGGAAATTCGTCGACTTTGAACCCACAATTAATGCGTATCAGGCATTATCTGAAGTACCCACTGAAACAACTGCGTCGCGTCAGATGGCAAAAGCCCTAAAAAAAGAAGGCTTTAAATTTGTCGGCCCGACAATTTGCTACGCTTTTATGGAGGCCGTGGGTATGGTGAACGACCATTTGATCGACTGTCATCGCTATGAACCGTGTAAGACAGCGATGGAAACCTTTAGACTGAGCACTAAACGGAAGTGATATGATAGAAATTACCTTGGCTGACTACGCCAACCCAGCACATGCCCAAGCAGTGGTGAATATGCTCGACATGTATGCAAAAGACCCAATGGGGGGCGGAGAAGGAATATCGGAAGAGGTTAAGGATAACCTCATTAAAGAGATGGCCAAACGGGATAACGTATTTTCCTTACTTGCATTCGACGGTGACCAACCTGTCGGCGTTGTGAATTGTGTAGAAGGTTTCTCAACTTTTGCGGCAAAACCGTTGATGAATATCCACGACATTGCAGTGGTCGATGAGTATCGTGGCCAAGGTGTTGCTCAAAAGCTACTTGAAGAAGTTAAAACCTTGGCGCAGTTTCGTGGTTGCGTAAAACTGACACTAGAAGTACTCACCCACAACGACCGCGCTAAAAAGGCATACGAGAACTTTGGCTTCAAGCCTTACGAGCTGGGCGATGTTGGCCAAGCAGAGTTCTGGGAGTGCTATTTAAACTAAATGGGTTGCCAAAGTCGCACGTCTAATCGTGCGACTTTTCTATCCAGTATCGGAATGGTGTGTCTGCAACAGATTGTTGCACTAACTTGTGCTCCATGAACTCACAGAATTGTGGAATGTCGCGTCGCGTGGCAGGGTCATCGGCTATCACCATCAGTACCTGACCCACCGTTAGCTTACGGATCGTGGCACGCACCAACATGACGGGCTCCGGGCATCTCAGACCTAAAGTATCTAATTCTTTATCGACTTTGATTTGCATCGCTCATCGCTCGTATAAGGCAGTCATAAAAAAGCCCATGATACCATAGGTACCATGGGCTTTTATCTATCTAAGAGCGTTTAAACGCGCTCAAATACCGTTGCTATACCCTGACCTAGACCAATGCACATAGTTGCTAAGCCGAGTTTAGCGTCTTTCTCTTCCATTAAGTTAATCAGCGTCGTAGAGATACGGGCGCCAGAACAACCGAGTGGATGACCTAAAGCAATGGCGCCGCCGTTCAAGTTGACCTTGTCTTCCATTTGGTCGAATAGTTTAAGACCTTTAAGTACAGGGAGTGATTGAGCGGCAAACGCTTCGTTAAGCTCAACGACATCGATGTCATCCATACTTACGCCTGCACGTTTCAGTGCCTTTTCGGTCGCTGGCACCGGGCCATACCCCATGATGCTTGGGTCGCAACCTGCGACGGCCATCGAACGGATTTTAACGCGCGGCGTTAAACCTAACGCTTTTGCTTTTTCTGCAGACATGACTAGCATTGCCGCAGCGCCGTCAGATAGTGCAGATGAAGTACCTGCGGTAACCGTCCCGTTAGCAGGGTCGAATACTGGGCGCAGCTGAGCGAGAGACTCCGCTGTGGTTTCCGGACGAATGACTTCATCGGTTGTAACACGAACCAGTTCACCTTTTTCGTTGTGGCCGTTAATTGCATAGATTTCCTTAGCGAAACGTCCCTCAACCGTGGCTTGATGCGCGCGTTGGTGAGAGCGTGCACCAAAGGCATCTTGTTGTTCGCGAGATATACCAAACTTGCGAGACAACAGTTCTGCGGTCATTCCCATGCTCCCCGCAGCGCGTGCCACGGACTTATTCATGCCTGGATGGAAGTCGATGCCGTGGGTCATTGGCACGTGACCCATGTGTTCAACACCGCCCGCCATAAAGATGTCACCGTCGCCATTCATGATTGCGCGTGTTGCATCATGCAGCGCCTGCATTGATGAGCCACATAAGCGGTTTACGGTAACGCCAGCTACCGAGTGCGGAATGCCTGCGATAAGCGCTGAATTACGAGCAATATTAAAGCCTTGTTCAAGCGTTTGCTGAACACAACCCCAATAGATGTCTTCTAGTTCATTGACATCCACCTCGGGATTGCGCTCAAGAAGACCTTTCATCAATGCGGCCGAAAGGTCTTCGGCGCGCGTATGGCGAAAAACGCCATTCTTAGAACGTCCCATTGGGGTACGAATACAGTCTACGATAACTACGTCTTTCATTATAAAATCCTCCTCGCCTTACTTCGCGCTAGTTGTGTCGAAGTAAGATTTGCCCGCTTTCGCCATTTCGCGCATACCGTCAGTCACTTGGTAGATTTCACCTAAGTGCGCGTATTTATCTGCGAGCTTCACAAAATTCTCGATACCCACGGTTTCTAAGTAACGGAAAGGTCCGCCACGGAAGGGAGGGAAGCCAAGACCGTAAAGTAATGCAATGTCTGCTTCTGCAGCTGACCCAATAATGCCTTCTTCGAGACAACGAACGACCTCGTTCACCATTGGGATCATGCAGCGAGCGATAACTTCATCTTTATCTGCTTGCTTACCAGGTTCTGCACCAATGAGTTTATAGGTTTCAGGATCGGCTTCTTTCGTTGGCTTACCTTTCTTATCGGTGCCATACACATAGAAACCTTTGCCGTTTTTCTGACCGTAGCGTTCTGCTTTTGCTAACTGAGCAATTGCGCTACTCTCGTTGCGCGCCATGCGCGATGGAAAGCCATCAGCCATGACCACGGTACAATGATCAGCGGTATCAATACCGACAACGTCGCTTAAGTAAGCAGGGCCCATGGGCCAACCGAACATCTTCTCCATGACCTTATCAATACCAACAAAGTCGATACCTTCGTCGACCATGCCAGCAAAACCAGCTAAGTAAGGAAAAAGTACACGGTTAACGTAGAAACCAGGGCAGTCGTTAACAACAATCGGTGTTTTACCCAACTTCAGTGCGTAAGCGACAACTGCGGCAACGGTTTCGTCGGAGGTTTTTTCGCCACGGATAATTTCAACCAATGGCATTTTATGCACTGGATTGAAGAAGTGCATGCCGCAGAATTTCTCGGGACGCTTGAGGTTTTTCGCCAGTTCCGTGATAGAAATAGTCGATGTGTTTGACGTTAAAATAGCATCGTCGCTGATCACGCCTTCGACTTCTGCTAACACCGAGCCTTTGACTTTTGGATTCTCAACAACCGCCTCAACAACGATATCAACGTCTTTAACTGCGTCGTTTAGTAACGTGGGTGTGATAGAAGAAAGTACCTTAATCATTTTTTCGCTAGATACTTTGCCGCGTTCAACACCTTTTTTAAGGATCTTGCCAGCTTCTTTCATACCCAGATCAAGCGCATCTTGCTTGATGTCTTTCATCACTGCAGGAACGCCTTTGAGGGCTGATTGGTAAGCAATACCGCCGCCCATGATGCCAGCACCCAGTACCGCTGCGGTGTTGATCTCTTTACTTGCTGACTTAGCGTATTTCTTTGATTTTCCTTTAACGGCTTGGTCAGCGAGGAAAATCCCCACTTGTGCGTGGCATGCATCAGTCTGAGTTAAATCAAAGAATGCCTGATTCTCGGCATTTAATGCACCTTCGCGCGCTTCGCGGGCACCGTTTTCAATGGCTTCAATAGCTTTATGAGGCGCGGGGTAGTGTTTACCCGCTTTGGCTGCGACCATACCTTTAGCGGTCACTAAAGTCATGGTTAGCTCAGTATCGTTCGCTTTAAGCGGTTCCAACTTCGGTTGACGCTTAGCTTTCCAGTCTTGTTCGCCTGCAGCAGCTGCTTTAGCCAGATTCAAAGCTGCTTCCGTGAGGTTGTCCGGTTCAACAACAGCATCGACGGCACCCACTTTTAGTGCGTCTAAAGCAGAGTTGTTCTTACCTGTAGTAATCCACTCAAGCGCGTTGTCAGGGCCGATTACACGCGGTAAACGCATCGTGCCACCGAAGCCTGGAATGAGACCTAACTTCACCTCAGGCAAACCAATTGTGGCAGTGCTATCGGCAACGCGATAATCACACGCAAGTAATGCTTCACAGCCACCACCGAGTGCAAAGCCTTTAACGGCACCAACGGTTGGAACCGGCAGGTCTTCTAACTGGTCGAATACGCGTGAAGCTTTTGCGACCCATTCGCGAGTATTCTCAGGGTCTGCAAACATGTTTAAGAATTCAGTGATATCAGCGCCGACGATGAACGTTGGTTTAGAACTGGTGACAATCACACCACGCAAGTCATCGGTTTGTGCTAATTGAGTAAGTGCGTCACTAAACTCTTGTAAGGTTTTTTGGTCAAATTTATTAACCGAGCCTTTGGCATCAAACTGAAGCTCTGCAAAACCCGGCTCTATAAAATCAACCCGGATGCTTTCGCCTTGATAAATCATGTTGGGTCTCCCAAGACATCATTAAATTTTTACGTTTCCAATACTTTATTTGGAAAGTAGTTAAGTTAAAGTAAGAAGAGTGTGGCGCGAAAGCGCTAAATTTTCAACGGTTATTTAAACATGCGTTTGAATCAATGAATAAACTGACGTCTATCATTCGTTACAGCTTATTGGCTTGTTTTCTCAGCACAGTGCACGCTATCGCTGCGCAGCCGGGTGGACAATCCGTAGCCAATGCACCTCAGCAGTCTGCGGATGTTAGCCAACAGCGTGAGCTATTTAAAAAGGCTGAATATGCAGCCCGTCGAGGCCGCATTGCTGAATATAACCAACTTTTAGCCCAGTTGGAAAACTATCCTCTCAAACCTTATCTTGAACTTGAGCGGTTACAGCAGATCGGCTATTTAGCTAACGAAGATAGAGTAGTCAGTTTTCTTGAGCAATATAAAGGTACGCCGTTAGACTGGCAATTGCGTCAGCCGTGGTTAGATTACTTAGCGAAGCAAGGGGAATATCAGCGTTTTATTCGCGATTTTCGACATCCAGGTACGTTAACGCATCAATGCTACCTCATTGAGGCGGAAAGGGCTCGCGGACTCCAGGACGGTCCCTTTATCCGGAAAGTAGACGCGATATGGCGGCATGGATTTTCCGTGCCTTCAGCGTGTGATGGTATTCTGAACGAATGGGCGGACTTAGGCGCGCGTAGCAAAGATAAGGTTTGGCAGAGACTGGTACTTGCCGCAGAGGACGGAAACCCGACTTTAATCCCATATTTGACGAGTTTGTTACCCAACAAAGAACAGTATCTGGGCGATCTTTACTATAAAGTACGCTATTCACCCGCAGCGATTGGTCAGCTATCGAGATTTCGTGGTGTTGATGCTGCTAAAGAAGCACAAATAGCAACGTTTGCGTTGACCAAACTCATTTGGCGAGCAGAAGAGCTCGCACTTAAAGCCTATGAGCGCCTGGTGTCACGTTTGCCATTTACCGCAGCGCAGCGGCACAGAATAGCTGAGGAGTTTGCCGTCGCGTTGAGTTTGAAAGAGCACCCAGAAGCTCGGGTTTGGCATCAAAAAGTACCACCGTCTGAGCTCGATGAGCGCGTTTTACAGTGGCGTCTTGCGGCATACTTGCGTGATCATGACTTCGCGGCCTTAAAGATGACCATTCAAACATTGCCGCCGGCCATATCGGGAGGCAACCAGTGGCAGTACTGGCTTGCTCGTGCTATGGAGGAAACGGGCGATAAGCTTAACGCAAATAAAATCTACTCGGAACTGGCAAAAGAACGCCACTACTATGGCTTTTTGGCCGCGGCGCGTATTGGTGCACCGGTGAGTTTAGAGAAGGACCCGGTCAAGGCGACGCAAACGCAGATAACTACCTTGTTAGAGCGCGATGATGTTAAACGGGCTTATGAATTTCTTCAGTTAGGGCGCGATGTCGATGCCCGCCGCGAGTGGAATCATCTACTCAGTGACATCGACGGTGAGGCATTTAAGACCGCCGCCGTGATAGCCAGTGACTGGGGCTGGCATGATCAGGCCATTTGGACGTTGGCCCAAATTGGTCACTTTGATGCCGTCGAGGTAAGGTTTCCTATGGCTTATAGCGAAATCATCAATCTCTCGTCTGAAAAATACGGTATCGACCCAGCGTGGGCGATGGCAATAACCCGGCGTGAGAGTAGCTTTCGAGCCGATGCCTACTCAGGAGCTGGCGCGCGCGGGCTCATGCAGATCTTGCCCGGTACCGCGAAGTTGCTACGCAATGATGATAGCTTTAAACGTCTCAATACACCGGAAGTTAATGTCGCGCTCGGTACTTATTATTTGAGTCGACTGAAAGAACGCTTTGATGGTAATCATGTGCTGGCTACCGCGGCCTACAACGCGGGTTATTATAAGGTCAAAGATTGGCTGCCCTCTGAGCCGACTGCGCTCGATGAATGGGTCGAGATGATTCCTTATTACGAAACGCGGGACTATGTAAAAGCGGTACTCAGCTATCAACAGATTTATGAACTTCTCAATGGTAAAGAGGTTAATTTATTTGATGCCTTTGCTACCATGAGAGTGAAAGATGACTAACGGTTCAGAAGTACGTGAAAAAAGCTAATTACCTGCGCTTGACGGAAGCCGTTGAGTACGAGATTGAAATTAAAAACAGTCGTTTCATCGCGTCGTTAGCGCCTGTATTGAGCGCGGACGATGTGGCGAACCATATTGCCGACGTTAAGCAACGTTGGACTAAAGCCAATCACTATTGTACTGCATCTGTCGTCGGGAGCCCCTTCGATGATACCTGTTATGCAAGCAGTGATGATGGCGAGCCCAGTGGCACCGCGGGGCGACCAATGCTTAACGTATTAACCCATCATCCGTTAGGTGAGGTTTCTGCTGTTGTCGTGCGTTACTTTGGGGGGATCAAGCTAGGTACAGGTGGTTTACAGCGTGCTTACAGCCAAGCCGTAGCGGAAGCACTCCCGTTCATCAAAACAGCAGAGCGTAAATACCGTGAATACTACAGTTTAGTCTATGAGTACGGGGATCAGGGTGCTGTTGAGAGCATTTTGAGCAGCTGCGAATATAAAGTCATTGAGCAAACATACACTGAGACAGTACATCAAATCATCGCCATTGAGCCTGAATACCGCGCTCAACTCGACAAGCAGTTTCAGGCTCAAACACAAGGGCGCGTAAAGCTTTTAGAAGAACATCGCGCTGGGTTGGAATAATCGTTCGACCTGATCGATGTACTTCTTGTCTAGCAAGAATAGCATCACATGGTCATCAGATTGAATAATGGTCTCGCTATGAGCCATCAGTACTTCGCTACCTCGCACAACCGCGCCGATAGTCGTTCCTGGGGGAAGCTTAATATCTTTAATGGCTTTACCCACCACTTTTGACGTTGATTCATCTCCATGCGCAATCGCCTCAATCGCCTCAGCCGCACCTTTGCGTAACGAGTAAACGTTGACGATATCGCCGCGGCGCACGTGCGTTAACAAGGCGGAAATCGTTGCCCGCTGTGGTGATATAGCAATATCAATCTCACCGCCTTGAACTAAATCGACATAAGCACTGCGTTGGATAAGCACCATGGTTTTGCGGGCGCCCATACGCTTTGCCAGCATCGCCGACATGATATTAGCTTCATCATCGTTGGTTACGGCAATAAAGACATCCGTATCTTCAACGTGTTCTTCTTCTAAAAGCTTTTGATCGGAAGCATCACCTTTGAACACTAATGTGTGTTCAAGTTGCTGCGATAGGGCCTCAGCACGTGTTTCAGACCGCTCGATCAGCTTAACGCGATGATCTGCCTCAAGCTGTTTGGCAAGGCCGGCACCAATATTACCACCGCCCACAATCATAATTCGGCGGTATCGATTTTCGAGTTTTTGCAACTCTTCCATGACGCGGTTTACATGACGCGTATCGGCAATGAAAAATACTTCGTCATCCGCTTCAATGACGGTTGTACCGGTAGGTCGAATCGGCTTACCTTGGCGGTAAATAGCCGCCACCCGCGTATCGATATTGGGCATGTGCTCTTTGAGTGTTGAGATAGCATGACCGACCAGCTTGCCTCCGTAATACGCTTTTACGGCCACCAAACTGGCTTTGCCTGAGGCAAACTCCATGACCTGCAGTGCGCCCGGGTAGTCAATCAACTTACGAATATAGTTAGTGACGAGTTGCTCCGGTGAAATGATGTAATCCACCGGTGCGTCGTTCTTGTGAAACAATTGATCACGGTACCGAATGTACTCTTCAGAGCGAATACGAGCGATTTTAGTCGGCGTATTAAAGATTGAGTAGGCGACCTGACAGGCAATCATGTTGGTTTCATCACTGCTTGTTACAGCGATTAATAAATCGGCATCTTCGGCGCCGGCGCGACGCAACGTGTCTGGATGAGAGCCATGACCTACAACAATACGTAAATCGTACTTATCTTGAAACGACTCTAGCAGTTCGGCATTAGTATCGACGAGTGTAATGTCGTTACGTTCGCCGACAAGGTTTTCAGCGAGCGTTCCGCCAACCTGACCTACACCCAATATAATTATTTTCATGACAGTTTTTCTATCTTCGCGTAAAAGAATCCGTCACCATCATTTTCGCCTGGTAGAAGCTGTAACATGGGACGGTTCGCCTCAATAGCTATAAGGTTAGCATCGGAATGCTGACCGAGGAAGTGCGATATTTGCTCACTATTTTCCTCGGGCAAGATAGAGCACGTGGCATATATGAGCTGGCCTCCAGGCTTTAATGTAGGCCAAAGGCGCTCTAACATGCTTTGCTGTAACTCAACAAGCTGATCGATATCTGATGAACGGCGCAACCACTTGATATCTGGATGGCGACGAATGACACCCGTAGCGGAGCAGGGGGCATCTAACAAAATACGGTCAAAAGGCTGCTTATCCCACCAACTATCAAGATCTAAAACGTCGGCACAAACCACTTCACATGAGAGGTCGGCGCGATATAAGTTTTCACTGACGCGCTCAAGGCGCTGCTCATCAACGTCAATAGCGATTAAGGGTGTTTGAAACTCGGTGCGTTCAAGCAGGTGAACCGTTTTCCCGCCGGGTGCTGCGCAGCAATCAAGCACTCTGTGCTCGGGTTGGGCGTCTACCATATCCGCTGCTAGTTGTGCTGAACGGTCCTGAACTGAGACCCAGCCTGCTTCAAAATGCGGGAGTTTAGTCACTGGCACCGGTTTAACAAGTCGAATCGCATCGCTTGCCTGACTGTCGGCAACGGCTTCAATACCGTTCTCAGCTAACAGTGCAGTGTAGTCAGTCACGTTAGTGTGGCGTCGGTTTGCGCGGAGCCAGAGTGGTGGCTGACTATCATTCGCTGTGAAAACAGCTTCCGCTTTTTCACCGTAGGCAGCTTTAATTTTTTCTCTAAGCCAACGCGGATGGTTAACACCTTGCGCGCTTGGCAGGTCGCGTTCGCCATCATCGTTACGAGCAGGCGCTTCACGTAAAACTTGACGTAAAACCCCATTCACCAAACCACTTAATGCTTTACGTTTTAATAATTTGCTTGCCTCAACAGTGGCGCTCACCGCTGCGTGATCTTTAGTTCGCAACTTAAACAGTTGGTAAGTACCCACTAACAGTAGCGACTGGATAATTTGGTTTTTGCCCTTCAAGGGTTTATCTAACTTGCCGCTGACTTTCTCAGTCAACACGGGTAAGTAGCGCATGACACCATAACTAATCGCTTGTGCGAGGCGCTTATCTTCCGCGGATAACTGCTCACTATAGGAGGTTAATGCTTGAGTCAGTGACTGGCCTTGTTCCAGTACTGCGTGGATAGCTTGAGCGGCGACAGCGCGACTGTGCGCGCCCGTCGATGTGTTAGTCGACATTGGTTAAATTAACCCCAATTGCAAAGGTGGTGGCATACCCATTCAATAGGTCACTCACGGGTAACGGCTTTTTACCGGGTAACTGCAATGAGTGAAGGGTTAAGGCACCTTGTGAGCAGGCAACGGTAATACCCGCAGGTGAACAGTCGATAATGGTGCCTGGCGCTGAGCGTTGATCAGTTTGGCTAACGCTGGCTTGATGAACCTTAACAGTGCGTTGGCCGGGTTTACCGCCAGGAAGCTCAAACCAAGCAAACGGCCAGGGATTAAATGCACGTACATTTCTCTCGAGCTGGGTCGCGTCCGACCAGTCAATTTTGCCTTCGTCCTTACTCAGTTTTTTTGCGTACGTCGCGGCATCGTGGTTTTGAACTTCCGCGCGTTCACGGTAGCTTTCAATATCGTCCAATGTGGTTACCAGTGCACGGGGTCCGAGTTGAGCGAGTTTTTTATAAAGCGAAGCGGATGTCTCTTGTGCATCAATGGCACAACGCTCAACGTGAAGGACTGGACCCGTGTCGAGTCCTTTTTCCATTTGCATAACGGCAACACCGGAAGCCTCATCGCCCGCCCAAATCGAGCGTTGGATAGGTGCCGCCCCACGCCAACGTGGTAGCAGCGAACCATGCACGTTAATACATCCATACTTGGGCGTGGTCAAAATAGGTTCTGGCAACAATAAGCCATAAGCGACAACGACCATCACGTCGGGACGATACTCCGCGAGTTGCTGCTGAGCCAACGCTGTGTTTAGTTTTTCGGGTTGCTCCACTGCAATCGCGTGTTCAAGAGCCAGCTCTTTGACAGCACTGGGCTGTAGCTTTTTCCCTCGTCCGGCTTTGCGGTCCGGTTGGGTATAAACCGCAACGACTTCGTGATCACTGTTAAGTAGCGCCGCTAAATGGTCGGCTGCAAATTCAGGTGTACCCGCAAAAACAATACGTAATGGTCTGTGTGTGCTCAATCGATTAGGCTCCAGTGCTTAATTTTTCTTGCAAACGTTGCTCTTTCTCGAGTTTCTTACGAATTCGTTCACGTTTAAGCGGTGACAAGTAATCGACGAACAGTTTGCCATCTAGGTGATCAATTTCGTGTTGCACACAGATGGCTAATAAACCTTCCGCATCCATTGAGAATCGCTCACCATTTTTATCCAACGCTTGCACGGTAATACTTTCTGCACGCTCAACTTTAGCAAAAACGTTCGGAAACGACAGGCAACCCTCTTCGTTGGTGAAATGACCCTCAGAGCGTGTAATCTCAGGGTTAATAAATACTAAGGGTTCGTTCTGATTTTCACTACAGTCAGCGACGAATAAACGTTGATGAACGTCTACTTGAGTAGCCGCTAAACCGACGCCTTGAGATTCATACATCGTCTCAAACATATCGTCAATTGTGGCGCGTAGCTCATCGTCAACCTGTTCGATAGGCTGCGCAACAGTGCGTAAGCGCTCATCGGGGTACTTAAGTACCGTTAACTTAGTCATTCCAAAATCTCCTTCGCTTTAACTACTTTTATTTTACCTTAAATTGGGGGAGGAATGACAGCCGTGCAGTATCATGAACTTGCTTTATTAATGAGTCTCAACAAAGCGCCAATCGCTGTACAGCGGGAATGTAGAGAGTCTGAGCAGCTAGAAGCGATTGAAGATCGATGTCTGCAATCGATTAAGTCGGTGCAGAGAGCTTACGTACTTCAGGCAATGCATTGGCTGGAAAACGATAACTGTGGTGTCGTGGGCTGGTTTGATGACCAATATCCCAAACTTTTAAGAACCATAGAGCGCCCGCCTATGGTGTTATTTTATAAAGGGCGTACTGAACTACTATCCCAAGCGAGTGTCGCCATGGTCGGTAGTCGAAAGGCGAGTCACTATGGTATTCAGGTTACCGATCAGCTGGCTCGGGAATGCGCGCAATCAGGGTTAGCTGTTGTGAGTGGCTTAGCGATGGGCATCGATGCGGCGGCGCATCGCGCAGCGTTAGACTATGGGGCGACCATCGCGGTATTAGGCACCGGCATCGATCAGATCTATCCGCGTAGAAATCGAGAGCTCTATGAGTTGATCAGCCATCAGGGGTTAATCATCAGTGAGTTTTCACCAGGCACGCCAGCACGCATGGATCATTTTCCGCGTCGCAACCGTATTATAAGTGGAATGTCGAAGGGTGTCGTTGTGATTGAAGCCGCACGACGCAGTGGGTCCATTTCTACCGCATTGTCTGCGTTGCGAGAAGGACGTGAAGTGGGTGCGGTTCCGAACAGCGTTTTTGCTAAGTCGCAGGAAGGGTGTCACTGGTTGTTGAAAGAGGGTGCTCATTTGATCACGTGTGCAAGTGATATCTTGTCTTGGTTTGACATCAGTGCGAGTGAACCGAGTCAGCAAACAAGATGTACAATTCCTAAACACTTGGCAAACAATCCATTGTTCGCTAATGTGAGCAATGACCCAGTGAGTTTAGATGAGCTGGTTGAACGAACGGGGTTATCGGTTGCTGAGGTAAGCGAACAATTATTATTACTTGAGCTTGAAGGACTGATTACAGCAATTCCGGGTGGTTACATAAAAGTGGGGAGGCGCTAACCATGTTTGATATCCTCATGTACTTGTTTGAGAACTATATACATTCCGACTCTGAAGTTGTGGTTGACCACGATGAGTTGACGGACGAACTCGCCCGGGCCGGATTCCATCGGCAAGAAATCCAAAAGGCGTTAGCGTGGCTTGAACGCTTGGCGGATTTGCAGGAAACAGAGGCTAAGACCTATCTCAACGTCACACCTGTTGCTTCAATGCGGGTCTATACGGAAATTGAGTGCAGTCGGTTAGATACTCAATGTCGTGGGTTTTTAACTTATCTCGAAAACCTGGGCGTATTGGATTTTAGTACCCGAGAAATGGTCGTTGATAGAGTGATGGAGCTTGAAACCAGTCGATTTAGTCTCGACGATCTCAAGTGGGTTGTGCTTATGGTATTATTTAACCTACCAGGGCGTGAAGCGGCCTACGATAAGATGGAAGGTTTGCTATTTGAGGAGCCGGAGGGGCCGCTGCACTAATCTACTTAAGGATATAGAGTCATGCAGGCGTGTCCGAAATGCGGCCGAGAGCTGGTTGTAAAGCACAAAGGTCAGCAGAGTTTTTTGGGGTGCAGTGGCTACCCCGATTGTGAGTATACCCAAGGGCTTCGCGAACAATCAGAGATTGAGCCGGAGAGCTTGGGTGTGCCTTGTCCCCAATGCGGCAATGACTTGCAGTTAAAAAGCGGGCGGTTTGGGCTTTTTGTTGGTTGCAGTAATTATCCAGACTGTGACTTTATTGCTGAGGATCCAACTCAACGAGAACAGGACTCGGTTCCGTGTCCTGAGTGTGAGAAGGCTGGCCGAAAAGGTCGAGTTGTTGCAAAGACGGGTCGTTCAGGTAAACAGTTTTTTTCTTGTGATCAGTTTCCAACCTGCGATTTTTCATTGCCATTGCCCCCCGTTAAGGAAGCCTGTCCCGAGTGTGACTTCCCCTTGTTAATGCGAAAGCGCAGTCAGGGCTCCGAGCGACTTGTTTGTCCGCAAAAGCACTGCGACTACCGCTCCAAGCCGCTATAATACGCTTAGTTTTTAGTTTTAGAGAGGAACTCCAGTGTCAGCACTCGATATTGAATCAGCGCGTTCGGCGCTACTGAATGGTGTAATCGCGTACCCAACTGAAGCAGTGTTCGGTTTAGGCTGCGATCCACGCAATGAGGAAGCGATCCGCAAGATTTTAACTTTGAAAGACCGTCCCGAGGACAAAGGGCTTATTCTTATCGCCGCTGACTACAGTCAGCTGACGCCTTATGTTAAGGACTCTGCCATCGGTCAAGATAAGCGCTTTAGCGTGCTATCACATTGGCCTGGCCCGGTGACTCTGATTCTTCCCGCACGCGATACGGTTTCACCATTGCTGACCGGTGGACGAGATACCATTGCAGTGCGTGTTACAGCCTATGAGCCCGTGCGAGAGCTTTGCCGAAAGCTAGGTACTGCATTGGTATCTACTAGCGCCAACCCCAGCGGTAAAGAGCCCGCTAGAACAGCATCCGAAGTGAGTGATTACTTCGGCGATAATATCGACTGGGTTTGGGATGAAGAAACCGGTGGCGCAGAGCAACCCTCTAAAATCATCGATCCATTTAATAACACCGTGTTGAGGTAAGGTTTTTGTCATGATGGAACAGACTATGTTGCAGCCGGTATTGAATTACCTGCTCAGCTTGCAAGATAGTATTTGCCAACAATTGGAAGCTGTTGATGGTGGAGGACGTTTCCAACAGGATGAGTGGCAGCGGGAACAAGGTGGTGGCGGTCGTTCTCGAGTTATGAAAGAGGGCGCAACTTTTGAACAGGCTGGCGTGGGCTTTTCGCATGTTTACGGTGAACAGTTGCCTAAGAGTGCAACGGCGCACCGGCCCGAACTTGAGGGTCGTGACTTCAATGCCTGCGGCGTGTCTTTGGTCATTCATCCACGTAACCCCCATGTACCGACCGTTCATCTTAACGTCCGGTTCTTTATTGCCGAAAAGGAAGGTGAAGACCCCGTTTGGTGGTTTGGTGGAGGCTTTGACTTAACACCTTATTACCCCTACACCAACGATTGCATTGAGTGGCATAAAAAAGCGAAAGCATCGCTCGATAAAGTAGACCCTGCACTCTATGACAAATACAAAGTGTGGTGTGATGATTATTTCTATTTGAAACATCGAAATGAAGCGCGTGGCATCGGCGGTATTTTCTTTGACGACTTGAACGATCGATCGTTTGACGAGGCATTTGACGTAATCAAAGCGGTTGGCGATGCTTTTTGTGAAGCTTACGTGCCTATCGTAGAACGTCGCAAAGAACACGAATACTCAGAGCATCAACGTCAATTTCAATTGTATCGCCGTGGTCGTTATGTTGAATTTAATCTAGTCTGGGACCGAGGTACCCTGTTTGGCTTACAAACCGGTGGTCGAACCGAGTCAATTCTGATGTCGATGCCCCCGTTAGTGCGGTGGGAGTATGACTGGCAACCGCAGCCTGATTCAGCCGAGGCCGCACTGACGGAATACTATTTGCTACCGCGGGATTGGGCTGCCATGGACTATGTTGATGAGTGATAAGTTAGGCGTTTTCGGTAATCCAATTAAACACAGTCTTTCACCGAGAATACACAGCTTATTTGCTGAGCAAACCGGGCGCAGTGTTGATTACCAGCGTCTATTAGTCAGCCCTCACGGTTTTCCTAAAGCGGTAGCTCGGCAATTTTCGCAAGGCTTAGCTGGCGCCAATGTAACGGTGCCATTTAAGCAGGTGGCGTATCAGCTTGTAACTCAACATATGGGTTCTGCGGCACACAGCGGTGCCGTTAATACGCTTATTAGCGCGCCTCATGGTGGCCTGATCGGTGCCAATACCGATGGCGACGGCTTAGTCGCTGCGCTGAAGTCGAAAGGTGTCAGTTTGGCGGGACGCCGTATTCTCCTGCTCGGGGCCGGCGGCGCGAGTCGCGGTGTCATGCCAGCGCTTAATGCCGAGAAGCCCGATGTGATTTGGGTGTGGAACCGCACAGTGGAACGTGCCGAGCAACTTGCTTCGCTATTTAATTCGGCGCAGGCGTTACGGCATTGGTCTGATGCGCGTAAACCTGACCTCATTATTAATGCAACCAGTGCAAGTCTGTTTGGCGAGTCGTTGGCGCTCCCCGAGCATGTCATTGATACCGATACTCTTGGTTATGACATGGTTTACAGCCGTGATGCGACGGCTTTTCAAAGTCAGTTCAAGGCATCCGGTGGTGGTGTTTGTTTTGATGGTTTAAGAATGCTCGTGGAACAAGCGGCGGTCAGCTTTAGCCTTTGGTTTTCCTGTGACAAACCTAAAACCGAAACCATCTATCATCAGTTGCGTAATGAGCTAGCCAAGCTTGACTAATGCGAGGTTGGCATTCACACCGATCTCGTTAAGTGCTCTCAGCCAACGGATTTGATTTGGGCGTAATGTGTCGCCTGGACCTTTAACTTCGATCAGCATGACCTGTTTATCGCGATACAACCATAAGTCGGGAAAGCCGGCGCGATTGTTGTGTACGTCGCGAGCGATACGCTCAAAAATAGCCGCCCATTGCTGACCTTGGAGGCGTAACCACCAATCTGTGAGCGTACTCTTATCAACACCGGGCCAGTAAATAAACGGATTCGCGAGACCTATTTTTTCATCGATAACCTGATTAATACGTTGCGTTACGGTGTCGGGGCTGTGCTTGATTTCATCAAGTCGTTTCTTTATTAATGCTTCGCGGCGATGATAAAACTCATGACTATTGAGATCTCTGGGGCCTCGCTGAAACGGGTGAACAAAGGCCCCTTCAATATCTTCGAATACGATATCCCAAAAAATAATACCAAACAGTGTTTGTGGAATCGTGTTCTCGTGATGTCCGCCTTGCCAGCCTTGCTGCTCAAAGTAAGTTAACGTTTCTGCTTCTATTGAGGTTCCCCTTGATGCAAAGCTTAAATGGTACGTTTCAGGCTCGATTTGCTGTGCCTTAGGCTCAGCAAACCAACGTGACAATAATTGCTCAGCAATAGCGTGCTCTGGGTCGTTCCATGGGTCCTTTGCCATTTGATTCAGGGTCGAATAAGCCTGCTTATTGTTACCTTGCTTTCTGTAAATTCTTGCCATTCGTTCGCGGGCAGGGGGGCGAAATGACTGCTGATAAATCTTTAGAGCATCGTCGAGTGCATCGGCTCGTTCACAGTCCCGCGCGAGCTTATTGCAGAGTCGGCTATAGGCGCCCCGAAATTTCTTCCATCCTTGATGATTTGCTGCGCGTTTATACCAGTCGCGGATAATACGTATACGCTCAGTTAAGCCTTCTGTATCGGAGTAACGCTGGCGAAACGCACTCATCGCATGGTAGTTAGCAACATCCTCAGAACTATTGAATAAGCTTTTAGGTCGAATCGTGTAGGTTTCATAACGAACATGACCGAGTGCTGTCTTAATAAACTCGGTGAGATCTTGATGCGCGTTGCCAAAAAATAGTAGCGATAAGCGATCAAAGTTTGCTTGTTGTGTTAACGCATACCATTGCAGTTGAGCTGCGACTAGCCATGGCGTTGGACATGCCCGTAATGCCTCGAGAATGTCGGCTTTCTTAGCCGATGCAGAGAGCGTGCAGCCGTTTTCTCGCGCCAACTGCAGTAGTTCGGCGCGCTTTAACAGCTCAAGTCCTTCAGGACTATCAATCTTATGATATACGTTCAGCCAGCCCTCACGCTCAAGCGCGGCGAGTGCTCGATCGAGGTTGATTTCGGAGTAACTTAGGGCATCCCCCCGAAATTGTTGACCGCGGCGACTCGATAACCGAATCCATAGTTTTTGTGCGTCAGTGTTGAGCAACTCATAGCGTGCGAGTGTCAGCCGTGTCTCTTCATCCAACAGCGTATCGTGGTGGTGTCGCACCCAACGCAAGATAGTATTGAAGTTCTGCCAATAGTAATCGGGCTGATCAACATCAGCGGGTTCCCAACGCATTGAATTCTCGATATATAAGTTAGTCGATTATAAAGGTACGCTTAGTTTGGAAGAAAAGAGTATAAAAAAACCGACAGTGTGACTAGACCTTGTCTCATTTTGTGGTAGTCTACTTAGTCTGCTCGATTCGACATGTAGTCTGGCCTCGAAAAATCGGGTAGCAAAAATAAGTTTCCACAGCGAAACAAATAATAAGAAGTAGGGCACATAGGGTAGCCCGCCGTTTGAAAATCCCTTTTTAAATCAAGCAGTTACAACCAATCGAGCACACGATAACCATTTGGTTCTATTCGTGGGGCGAGCTATTGTCAACAGATTTATCCACAGCGTATCCACATTGACTGACTAGCCTTGTTTCAACGCCTATGGCATCCTTAGCCTATTAATTTTTAGATCAGCGAGAATCGCATTCATGGCGCAGACAGTACCTGAGAATCCTTTCATTTTAGTCGATGGCTCCTCGTATTTATTTCGAGCTTTTCATGCTCCGCCACATTTGACCAACTCAGCCGGAGAACCCACGGGTGCAGTTTATGGCGTCGTTAATATGCTGCGCAGCTTGCTTAAGCATTACAAGCCGTCGCATATGGCGGTGGTATTCGATGCCAAAGGCAAGACGTTTCGCAGCGATATCTATGATGAATATAAAGCTCATCGGCCGCCAATGCCGGACGACTTGCGCACGCAAATTGAACCCTTACATGCCATTGTTAAGGCAATGGGACTGCCATTATTGTGTGTTGAGGGCGTCGAGGCGGATGACGTGATTGGCACGCTGGCTAAACAAGCCGGTGATAAGGGTCGATTTACGCTGATAAGCACCGGCGACAAGGATATGGCGCAACTGGTTAATGAGCATGTCATGTTGATTAATACCATGACAGATACGTTGCTTGATGAGTCAGGCGTGATCGAGAAATTTGGTGTAAAACCGAACCAAATTATCGACTACTTGGCGTTGATGGGCGATAGCTCAGATAATATTCCGGGTCTTCCCAAGGTTGGTGAGAAAACAGCGCAGGCGATGCTTCAAGGTATTCCAAGCATCGACAAAATCTACGAAGATATTGATGCGGTGACAGAATTGGGCTTTCGGGGCGCTAAATCAATGCCGAAGAAGTTGGAAGAATTCAAAGACCAACTGTTGATGTCGCGTGAGTTAGCAACTATCAAGTGTGATGTTGAGCTCGAGTGCGGCCCCGATGCGTTAACGATTGAGCCGGCGGACACCGATCAGTTACAAACGCTGTATGGCAAAATGGAATTTCGTCGTTGGCTGAACGAGCTATTAGAAACCGGCGCGGCAACGGATCAAGCCTTAGGCGAAGCGAGTCCTGCCGAAGAGCAAAGCGAACAGTTCAGTTTTAACCGCGATGCGTACAAGACGTTATTTAATGAAGAAGAAGTCTCTGATTATATTGAGCAATTAAAATCAGCAGACGTTATCGCATTTGATACTGAGACCACCAGCCTTAACTATATGGAAGCGCAACTCGTCGGCGTTTCGTTTTCAATAGCGGAAGGCGAAGCGGTTTACATACCGGTGGCACATGATTACGTCGGGGTCGAAGAGCAAGTGGATCGTGACTGGTTGTTAAAAGTCTTAAAACCACTACTCGAAGATTCCAGTATTGCCAAAGTAGGTCAGAATCTTAAGTACGATGCGCACATTCTACGCCGTTACGGTATTAAGCTTCGTGGTATCAAAAATGACACCATGTTGGCGTCGTACGTTTATAATAGTGTCGGTTCGCGTCACGATATGGACACGCTCAGCCTTCAATATTTGAATCATAAGCCGATTAAGTTCGAAGAGATTGCGGGCAAAGGAGCAAAACAGCTTACTTTTAACCAAATTGAGCTGGCGCAGGCAGCACCTTATGCTGCGGAAGATGCCGATATTACGTTGCGGTTGCATCATATTCTATGGGACAAAGTCCACCAGACCGGTGAGCAGCTCGCTTCTGTGTTAACCGATATTGAGGTGCCTCTGGTCAGTATTCTAACCGACATGGAAGAGTACGGCGTAAAAGTTGATGCTGAAATGCTCGGTAAACAGAGTGAAGAGATCGCTAACAAGCTAGATGAACTCGAGCAAAAAGCCTTTGAAATTGCTGGTGAAGAGTTCAACCTCGGTTCACCTAAGCAACTGCAGCAAATTTTGTTTGAAAAGCTTGAGCTACCGGTCATCAAAAAAACGCCGAAAGGCGCACCGTCGACCGCTGAGGAAGTGTTGCAAGAGCTGGCGCATGACTACCCTCTGCCGGATGTGATTTTGCAGCATCGTAGTTTGGCTAAATTGAAGTCGACCTACACCGATAAATTACCGCGTATGATTAACCCCGACACTGGACGCGTGCATACTTCGTATCAGCAAGCTGTCGCCGCGACGGGTCGATTGTCATCTACTGAACCTAACTTACAGAATATTCCGATTCGTACGCCCGAAGGGCGCCGTGTTCGCCAAGCCTTTGTGGCTGAGGAAGGCTTTACGGTCGTAGCTATCGACTACAGTCAGATAGAGCTCAGAATCATGGCGCATTTATCGCAAGATGCCTCGCTGCTAAGAGCCTTTGCCCAAGGCCAAGACATTCACCGTGCGACGGCCAGTGAAGTGTTTGGTTGTAGCTTAGAGGACGTCACTGACGAACAGCGCCGCCGAGCTAAGGCGGTTAACTTTGGTTTGATATACGGTATGTCTGCGTTTGGGTTATCGCGCCAACTCGATATTCCTCGACATGAAGCGCAAGCCTACATGGACAAGTACTTTGAGCGTTTCCCGGGTGTTTTAGAATATATGGAAAATACCCGCGAAACAGCGAAGAAACAGGGTTATGTATCGACACTCTTTGGCCGTCGTTTACCGCTTCCCGAAATCAAAGCATCTAATGGTGCTCGTCGCAAAGCAGCCGAGCGCGCAGCGATTAACGCACCGATGCAAGGTACAGCGGCCGATATCATTAAGCGAGCAATGATTAAGGTAGGCGACTGGATCGATGAAAAAGGCTGTCAGTCAGATGTTCGGATGCTGATGCAGGTGCACGATGAATTAGTTTTTGAAATTCGTACAGAACATGCCGAGAGTTATGCCAAAGCCCTTGCTGATGTGATGGGTGAGGCGGCTGACTTGGATGTGCCACTGCTTGCTGAGTATGGCTTTGGCGCGAACTGGGATGAGGCGCATTAATTTTTTTGAGAAATTTTGAACTTTCTTAATTAGGGCGACTCTGAATAAGTGAAGGCGAGAGGTAAGCCTTCAAAAATTTGTTCTCCCTGGATTGTTTTTAGCCCGGCCTTTTGGTCGGGCTTTTTTATTTGTTTTTCTGCGGGATACCTGCAAGTCCGCTACGACCACGGCGGTTAGCAAACCAAACACCGATTAAAATAGCGAGCATGCCTAAACCGTGCTGCAGAAAGAAGGGCTCGCCATCAAGCACTCCCAGCATCATAGCGACAATGGGAATCAAGTAAGTCACCGAGCTGGTGAACACGGTGTTGGTCAGCTGTACCACATAGTTGAAAATGACCAATGCACCGGCGGTGCCTACAATTCCTAGTACGAGTACAGCAGTCAGTGAAAGTGGCGCGTCAGGTCGTTGTGTATGGGCTAAAAAGTCAGTACCTATAAATAAGAAGATCGCTGCTGGAATACTGGCCATAAGGAGTGATACGCCCGTAATTGTTAGCGGCTTTAGGTCGGCAATTTTATGTTTAATTAGATTTAAGTTAATGCCGTAGCATACGGTTGCAAGCATGACCAATAACGCATAGCTATTAAACGTAAAGGAGCCATTTGCGGTTGCGGTAATCAACAATACGGTGCCAACTAAACCAATGACGATACCCACCCACTGTGCCCAGCGAGCTGACTGGCTAAACAGCAATACGCCAATCACGAGCGTCGATATGGGGGTTAACGCGTTTAATACACCCGTAACACCGCTTTGTAGCTGAGTTTGTGCGATAGCAAACATAAAGGCAGGTATGAAACTGCCTACTAAACCCACGCATGCCAGTTTAAGCCAATGTTTACGCGAAATTTGTCGCAATTTCGGCAGAATTAAAGGTGTTAGAACAATGCCCGCTGAGGCGATACGCAAGGCACCTACCTCAAGTGCAGTAAAGGCAATCAGTCCTTTTTTAATGAGTAAAAATGAACTGCCCCAAATGAGTGCTAAAAGACCCAGCAATAGCCATGCTTTTAGCGGCGGATTTTCTGAGGTGCTATGAGTCATCGCTTTGCACAAAGTTATCGTCTACAGGAGATTCGCCTAAAAACCATTGGTCGAGTTTATTCTCGAGTTGATCAATACCGAACTTTTTAAGAGAAGAAAACACCTCAACTTGAACATCACCATTAAAGGCAATCGCTGCTTGGCGCGCTTTTAGTAACGTCGACTTTCGAGCACCTTGTTTGAGTTTATCGGCCTTGGTTAATAGGGCCAATACTGGGATACCGCAATCCACCGCCCAATAAATCAGCTCTTGGTCGGTCTCACGAAACGGATGGCGAATATCCATGAGCACGACCAAGCCTTTGAGCGAATCACGCTTTTCTAAGTACTCGGACAGTGAACGTTGCCACTGCTCTTTGACCTCCATGGGAACCTTGGCAAAGCCATAACCTGGTAAATCAATTAAGCGTTGACCAGTTGCGGTTTCAAAGACGTTAATTAATTGCGTTCGCCCAGGTGTCTTACTGGTCCGCGCTAAGTTGCGTTGACGCGTGAGCGTGTTCAACGCACTGGATTTCCCGGCGTTTGACCGGCCGGCGAAAGCGATCTCGATACCACTATCCTCCGGCAACTTGCGTATATTAGGGGCACTGGTAATAAAGGTAGCTGTTTGATAATTGATGCGCTTTTCTGACACGACAGGCTCACTTGCTTGTAAAATGTTCACTAATGCGCCGTATTATGAAGCATCTGTACACTTTCTCCAACGCTGAATTGCATAAACAATGTGCATTAGACGTTTAATCGTGCGTTGTTTTGTGTAAAATAAGCTACCGTTAGATGCGATCGGTTCAGGCACGAGGGTGCCTCACAGAGACAAGAGAAGCAGACATGAAAAAATTCGCGATCATTCTAGGATTGTTTATTAGTTCGACCAGCGTTGCGATGGCGCAACAGGGTGATGTCGAAGCAGGGAAACAAAAGTCTCAGGTATGTGCAGCATGTCACGGACCTAACGGCGTTTCCCCCTCAGATATGTATCCCAACTTAGCAGGTCAACACCCCAAGTACATCTATAAGCAGTTGATGGACTTCAAAACCGCCTCTGAAACAGGCGGTGAACAAGGTCGTAACAATGCTATCATGATGGGCCAAGTTGCTAACTTGTCGGAACAGGACATGAAAGACTTAGCCGCTTATTTTGCAGCACAAGATCCTGCAAAAGGTGATACCCCAGAGGACCTGATCGCTAAAGGCTCAGATCTATTCCGTCGCGGTAACCCAGAGACAAATATTCCATCATGTGCGGGTTGTCACGGACCACGCGGTAACGGTATGGGTCTTGCGGCTTTTCCTGATATTTCAGGCCAGCATCCGGCGTACGTTATTTCTCAATTAGAAAATTTCCGTAGCGGTAAGCGCGCCAATGATCCTAATGGCATGATGCGCGGTGTCGCTGCAAAAATGACCGATGAAGAGATGAAGTTACTCGCTGAGTACTTACATGGTCTGTATTAATAAGTGATTTTAATTCTGAAGGGTGGCTCGAATGCCACCCTTTTTTATTTCATTTGTTATGTTTTTATGCGTTTTTTACGTCTTATAAACAAAAATGTTATAAAAAAATGAATTTTTAGAGCGATAAAATCATTGAACTCATCCGTATAAATACGTAGTCTGTAAAGCGTCCGAGGGAGATACTGTCTTCCCAGACAAAAATAATAAAAAGACTGTTTTAAAACAGCGATAAAAATCGATACACAAAAATAACAATAAATCGATTCTGGATTTCGTTTCGCAAAAACAATAATAATTGAATAGAAATCCAGGGAGTAAAACGTAGTATTGGTTGCTCCTTTCAATAATAACAACAACTAGAAAACTAGGTTACGGAAGACCGAGACAACAACTCGGAAGCAGTGACAACCATTCTCATAGTTGCAGTGCGCTGCCAAATATGAGAAATAAAGGCGATGGAAACATCGCCTTTTTTCTTTTCTAAAGAGCCTATTATGTTGTTATGCCCACTATGTCACGCTTCTAGTTCATTCTATGCACGCGATAAAAGACGAGCCTTTCATCAATGTAGGCAGTGTAGACTCGTATTTGCTGATCCAGCAACTCATGTTGATCGAGAAGAAGAAAAGCGGTTATATGAAACACATGAGAACGATCCGCTTGACCCTCGTTATAGGGCTTTTTTAAATCAACTGTGGCAGCCACTGCAAAAAGTGTGTAGAGATTCCGGCTACCGAACAGCACTTGATTTTGGTTCCGGTCCAGGCCCAACTTTACATCTAATGATGGAAGAGTCGGGTCTTAATGCACGTCATTACGATCCTATCTATTCACCCGATGAAATACTGTTGAGTCATAGCTATGATGTGGTGACCTGCACCGAGGTTATCGAGCACTTCTTCTACCCACAACGAGAATTTGCACAGTTACGTCGTTTAGTTAAATCGGGCGGTACGCTAGCGACGATGACAAAGCCCTATGTGTCCGCGGAACGGTTTCCCAACTGGCATTACAAAAATGACCTCACCCATGTGTCGTTCTTTAATGACGAGACATATCGGTATATCGCTGAGCAGTTCGGATTTCGAGTCGAGCGAATCACAAATGAAGTAACCTTCTTTCGTTGCATTAAATCCTGCTGATTACAAGCGTGCTATGCGTTACAATAGACACAACTTTATGAAATAAGGAGTCGGCTATGACTCGTAAGAAGAAAACACGCAAAACCGGTCCTCTGGCGCCGTCGAAAGCGCCCAAAGAAAAGCGCCAAGTTGAAAACCTATCTCGCGGTAAGAAAAAGGGTAAAGGACAGCCTGCGGGCAAACGTCATAGTGAACCTAAGCGGGAGCAACAGTCCGGTCATCACAACGAACTGCAAACGGATCCGCGAAAGGGAAGTAAACGTAAGATCGAATTGGTGCCTGTTGCTTCGGCAACGGCTGAAACGGCGCTATCGCCTCAACAAGAGCTTGAACAATTGCAAAGTGATTTACGATTGCAGGAGTTGGTTGAGCGTTTTGAGCAAGGCGAAGTGCTATCAAATGACGATCAACGTTATCTCGACGAGCAGTCTGAACGCTACGAAAAGCTAGCAAGTCAGCTAGGTCTCGATCTTGACGATGATGACGATGAGTGGGATGACGAGGAGTATTGATGTCTACATTAGCGATCATTTTATACATACTAGGTGTCATTGTTATCGTGGGGTTAGCTGTCTATGCGGTGACCTTGCTGAAGCGTTTACGCTATCAAAACCAGCTTCGCCAACAGGCTGTTAAGAAGCGTGTCGATCGTATTGATGAGAGCATTATCACAATTGCCAAGGGCATGCAGCAAGATCAATGTCCACTGTCGGAGGGATGTTTGCGTATTGTTGTGCTGCTGGATCATCGTCCTGAATCGACGGAGTATGACTACTCGAAAGATTATCCTGCAATGCATGATATGTACGAGCGAATCAAACATATGCCGACGCACGAAAACCGTAAAAAGTTTCCTAAACAAAAGATTAAGGAACTTGATAAAGAGCGTGAGGGTTATGAGGTTGAGTTGAAAGACGTTATTTTAGCTGACGTCGAGAAATTGTTGCGCGAGTTTCCCACTCGGTAAAAGGAAGCGCCGATGTTATTTAAAGGCATTCGAGAAGATATAAAAAGCGTCTATAGTCGCGATCCAGCGGCCCGCAACGCCTTTGAAATACTCTTTAATTATCCTGGACTACATGCGATTTGGCTGCATCGATTCAGCCATCGCTTGTGGATGTTAAAACTCTATTGGTTGGCTCGTTTTGTTTCCAATCTTGGACGCTGGTTTACTGGGGTTGAGATTCATCCAGGCGCCAAAATTGGACGGCGATTCTTTATCGATCACGGTATGGGTGTAGTCATCGGTGAAACGGCGGAGATAGGCGATGACGTGACTTTGTATCATGGCGTGACTCTAGGCGGAACGTCTTGGAACAAAGGTAAACGGCATCCGACGTTAAAAAATGGCGTAGTCATCGGGGCGGGTGCAAAGGTATTAGGTCCGTTAACGGTTGGAACTGAAGCTCGAATCGGTTCAAATGCTGTAGTGGTCCGTGATGTACCTGAAGGTGCCACGATGGTTGGTATTCCTGCGCGCGTTGCTAAGTCAGGTCAAGACAAAGAAACAAACGAGCGAAGAGCGAAGATGGCAAAAGCTTATGGCTTTGATGCTTACGCTATCGCAGCTGATAACCCCGATCCAGTGGCAACAGCCATTGGTCGAATGCTCGATCATGTACACGTATTGGACCAAAAGGTCTCGGATTTGTGTCAAGCAGTCAACCGGTTAGGCGGTGACGTCTGTGGTGAATTGCCTGAAGTCGAGATGGATGACGTGGCGTTTCTGGAAGAAAAACAACGTGCTGCACAACAGCGCGAAGCGCAGCACGAAAGTAAGCACGAAGCAGACTAATTTTTCAGATTGAAGCGCTCAATAAGCTCGTATAATTCATACGATGTGCGCTTCAAGTCATCACTGGATTTTTGAGTACTTTCTGATGTTTGCTCGGTTTGACGAGCAATTTCGGCAATTTCTGAGAGCTGTTGGTTGATGTGTTCTGCAACGCCTGATTGTTGTTCCACGGCTGAGGCCATCTGCGTAGACATATCTGCAATTTGCTCAATAGAGGATGATATCTGCGACAACGCGTTATCTGCGCGCTTCACTTTATCGACACCTTCTGCCGCCGATTGTTCACCTTGCTGGGATACCGTGACCGCCTCTTTAGCGCGGCCGCGTAATTGGTTGATAACGTTGTGAATACTATCGGTCGACTCTGAGGTTCGGCGAGCGAGGTTACGAACTTCGTCCGCGACCACGGAGAAGCCTCGCCCATGTTCGCCCGCACGCGCAGCTTCAATCGCCGCATTCAATGCCAACAGATTGGTTTGTTCGGCAATCGATGAAATCAGATCGGCGGCTTCGCCAATTTCAGCGGTCGAGGCATCAAGCGCTTCCACGGTTTGTGCTATCTGTTTAACCGCTTCATGCAGTTCGACAATGACCGCACTCGCTTGACGCGCAAGGTTTACACTTTCATCGGTATTCTGCTTCGCGCTATCCGCTTGTTCTGCGTTTTGCTCAACGGTTGCCGCCACCTGTTGAATGGTCGTCGACATCTCGTTCATCGCAGCCGCTGTTTGGTCGGTGGCTTGAGTTTGACGTTGCACGTGCTCGTTCGACGTTTTGGCTTGTTGACTTGTATCATCAGCAACCCGGAGTAAACGCCCAACAGCATCTTTTATTCGTGCTAATGCTGTTCGGTTGCGCGCGCCTTCACTGAGTAACATCAGTGATAACTGAGCTTCTCGACCTTGAGCGTTAAAGTAAGTGCTACCGACTAGCTCATCATGAAACGCCTCAGGTCGGATATCCAACATACGTTGCATGATAGAAGATACGTAGCGCGCATACCACAACCCACTGACTGCCATTGCAGCAAAAGTTGTTGCACCGGCTTGCCAAGATCCAAACAGCGAAGCCGCGATAGTTGCAGCAATACCCGGTACGATCACCGGTAGCAAGTCGCGTAATGCGTAAAACGTGCTTGTCGCTACAGGCACAGGGCGTTTGCCTTGATTTATGCGCTGGTAAATAGTCATTGCGCGTATTTTACGCTCATCGGAGGTTTTTACCCGCACCGACTCAAAGCCAGCGGGTTTTCCGTCATGAATAATGGGTGTTACATACGCGCTTACCCAATAGTGGTCGCCATTTTTACATCGATTCTTAACCAGTCCCATCCATGGTTGACCTTTCTTTATGGTCCTCCACATATTTTCAAAGACAATAGCGGGCATATCGGGATGACGTAAAATGTTATGCGGCGAACCAATTAATTCTGCTCGGGTATAGCCGCTGACTTCTACAAAATCGTCATTGCAATGGGTAATGACACCCTTGCGATCGGTCGATGAGATGAGGCGATACTCATCCGGAATATGTCGTTCTTTTTGAGTGATGGGTCCGTTATCTTTCATAATATCCCTTTTAACTTGATATACATCAAGGATATACGATTATCGGAAAAATAAAAAAATCTTTAGGAAGCGTGAAAGGTTTTGGGGCTGGCAATAAAAAACGCCGCTAAAAAGCGGCGTTTAGAATTCTTTTTAAACGTAGATTACATAGGAACTACGTTTTCTGCTTGAGGACCTTTAGGACCTTGAGCAACAGTGAAAGAAACTTGTTGGCCTTCAGCTAAAGTTTTGAAACCGTCAGCTTGGATTGCACTGAAGTGAACGAAAACGTCTGCGCCGTTTTCTTGTTCGATGAAACCAAAGCCTTTAGCTTCGTTGAAAAACTTAACTTTACCAGTAGTAGTAGACATGCTGATCTTCCTCGTAATGCATGTGAATTAAAAATGCTCAGAAATTGGTATTACTTGGACTTACAAAACGAGGTACAGCAAAGAAGGACTTCGTACACAAATCTCAAAACAATAGCCGAATTTCATCAGCGATCATCAGTATATACCCTTGTTTAGGTCTGTCAATTAAACTCGGGCTTATTTTAGCCAGTTTTTGCTGATGTGTCGGAACGTGTCGGTCCCTGACTTTTCTAACCACTCAAAGGCAACCATTTCTGAAGTCACGATTTGCACACCGGCCTCTCGCATACGTGCAACGGCCGTGTCTTTATCATTAGGTCGACGAGAACCGACTGTATCTGTGGGCAAGAATACTTGATAGCCTTGTGCCACAAGGTCCAGCGCCGTTTGCATGACACACACATGGGTTTCCATACCCATGATTACAATTTGCTTTTTGTCGTATTCTTTAACCACATCTTGAAACGTTGATTCACGCCAGGCGCTAAAATGTGTCTTCTCGACAACACGTGCGACTTCGATAATTTCTGCCAATGCAGAGACCGTATAGCCTAATCCCTTAGGATATTGCTCGGTAATTAGTACGGGAACGTCAAGTTGCAAACCGATCTCGCCCAGCCAACGCATTCTAGAAGTCACAATATCGCGTTGGTGAATCGCTGGTGTAATGCGCTCCTGAGCATCGACAACCAAAATAATTGAATCATCACGTTTTAACAGCATACGACTGACCTTAATTCTCAATGTTTGAACTCATACTACCGAAAAGGTGTGTGATGTACATAGTGCTTTGGTCGCAACGGGGTTCGCTAACGGTCAAAAAAACCGCAGAATATTTGCAGTTTTGTCCCCTGATCGCTACAATTTCGACCTTTTCAGCCCCCTCTCTTTCAAAAAGGTGATACATGGCTACCGTACTGATCTTAATGGGTTCGCAATCTGACTGGCCAACCATGCAGAAAGCTGCCTATATGCTCAAAGACTTGGGCGTAAGCTGGGAAGCAAAAGTGGTTTCAGCACACCGTACGCCTGATTTGCTCAAATCGTCTATGGAGCAAGCAGAAAAGGATGACGTAAAGGTAGTCATCGCAGGTGCGGGTGGTGCCGCTCACCTACCCGGCATGCTTGCCGCACACACGTCGATTCCTGTGCTGGGTGTACCGGTATCGAGCAAACAGCTTAAAGGACTTGATAGTTTGCTTTCTATTGTGCAAATGCCCAAAGGCGTAGCGGTAGGTACTTTGGCGATCGGTGACGCAGGTGCGGCTAATGCCGGCTTACTCGCAGCACAAATTGTCGGCTCATTCGACGCGACCGTGCGTCAGCGTGTGACCGAGTTTCGCAACCAACAGCGCGATAAAGTAATGGCGAATGCAGACTTGGAGTTACCAGAATGAAAGTACTGATTTTAGGTAACGGACAGTTGGGGCAGATGCTGGGTAAAGCGGCTATCCAGCAAGGTCATGAATGTATTTTGTACAGCGACCGCGACCATCAAGTGAAGGCACTGGGTAGCCAGCAAGCTCTGGGTTTAACCTTGGAAGAAGCAAAAGAGTGGGCTGACGTTGTCACTTGGGAACATGAACACCTTGCCGATGAACTGATTGATGCGACGGCAGATAAGTGGTTATTAAAAGCCAGTCTATTCCGTCAACTAACCGACCGTCGCACGCAAAAAGCCCTGTGTGACACGCTAGAGATTCCAACATCTGAATGGCAACCTTTTAATGACGCTGCTGAGCTCGAGAGCATTTTGGCTGACTGTGACCGTGCTGTTGTCATTAAATCAGCCAAGGGCGGCTATGATGGTAAAGGTCAGTGGCGCTGGAAGCCCGGTCAGGCAAAAGATGACATCATCGCCGAGGCGGGACAACGTCCGGGTATCGTCGAGGATATGATCGACTTTAGCGATGAAGTCTCAGTTGTCGCAGCACGCGATCATCATGGCGAACAGCGCGGATATCCATTGACGTTGAATGTCCATCGCAAAGGCATTCTGGCTTATAGCATTGCCGGTGCACAGAGTTTTTCCGAAGCACTGGAGCGTCAAGCACAAGCGTATCACCAAAAACTGACCGATGAACTCGATTATATTGGCGTGTTGGCTATCGAGTTTTTTGTGGTGGGCGAAGGTGACGACCAACAATTATTGGTCAACGAAATTGCGCCGCGTGTTCATAACTCGGGTCACTGGACGATGAGTGGTTCAAATTGTGACCAGTTTAACCTGCACATGCGCGCAATTACGGGGTTACCCACACCAGATTTACTCGTTGCTCCCACATTGATGCTAAATGCCATCGGCATTGACGGTTTTCCGGAAGTGTTATGGGAAGCCGGTGCCGCTGATTGTCATTGGTACGGCAAAGACGCGCGCCCCGGTCGTAAAGTGGGCCACGTCAACCTCATGGTCGACAGTGCTGAACGCGCTCATAAGCTCGCCGACCAATGGTGCGACGAGCTACAAGTGCTAAAAGACGCTTAAAGGCGCTCGATTAACCACGTCTGCATATCCTCAACCTGCTCCATGCACAGTGAATGCGGCATGGGGTAGGTTTGATAAGTCACTTCGTAACCCATCTCTTTTAAATGCGCCACAGCCCGTTGACCGAGCGTTTCAGGAACAACTGGGTCTTGCGTACCGTGTTGTACTAAAATCGGCAGTGAACGATTAGCCTCGGCAGGTTTTATGTCACCTTGCGTTGCGAAATAAGTCGAGTGTGCCATCAAACCACCCAAGGGTTTGGGGTAGGTTAACGCGGCCTCATAGCCGACCGCACCGCCTTGTGAAAAGCCAGCAATAATAATGCGTTTGCTATCTATGCCTTGCTCAATTTGCTCATCGATCATTTGATGAATTGCGGCGGCAGAAGCGCGTAATTGTGTCGCATCAATCTCACGATCAATGGTCATCGCTGTGATGTCATACCAAGCGGGCATCACCATACCTTGATTAATGGTGACCGGAAGACGTGGCGCGTGAGGAAATAGGAAACGTACGTGGGCCGGGGCCAAATTTAAATGTTCAACCATGGGGACGAAGTCGTTTCCCGAGGCGCCCAGTCCGTGCAACCAGATAATGACCGCATCGGCGGGTTCGCTTGGATCGTGTTTGATTACTTCTAACTGCATAAAATCTCCTAATTAAAGGCTGGATACGAACCCAACCAGCGAATTTGATTCAACTCAGCGAGCTTTTTGAGCGCCTTTTGTACCGAAGGGTCCTGTTCATGACCATCAAAATCGATGAAAAAGTGATACTGGCCAAAACCATCTCCGGTAGGACGTGAAACAATCGATGTTAAGTTAATGCCTTGCTCGGCAAATGCTTTCAAACTATCGACGAGTAAGCCCGGGTGGTCATTATCGTCGATCAGCATCACGCTACTTTTCCAACGCCTATCTTGCAGTGCCAGCAAGGGCTCCGTGCGCGCGGATAGTAACACAAAGCGCGTTTGGTTTTTGTGGCTATCGGCGATAGCACGCTGAATGCAATGCAACTGTTCTGGGCAGGGTATATGGCTCGGGACGATGGCGGCCGATGGCTTATCGGCGGCGATTAACTCATTCAACGAAGCGGTGTTGCTTGCGGTATGAACTATCGGTAATGACAGAGTATTTAACGCGTGATGACATTGGCCAGCCGCGACAAACTGCGCCCACACCTGTTCGGGTTTCTCGCTATTGGCGAGCAAATGATACTGAATCGGTAGTCGGTATTCTGCGTGAATATACAATGGATGGTGCGCGAAATAG
The DNA here is from genome assembly GCF_001577655.1 of Idiomarina sp. T82-3. NCBI lineage: Bacteria > Pseudomonadati > Pseudomonadota > Gammaproteobacteria > Alteromonadales > Idiomarinaceae > Idiomarina > Idiomarina sp. T82-3. The sequence goes on from NZ_LSBQ01000014.1 coordinate 57,318, forward strand.
TCGACAACGGGCGAAACGAAACCATCAATTAGGTTTTCGATAGGAACGACCGCAAGTTGTGTGTCATTTACACTGTGCAGGACATCCGCCAACGTGCTTTTAAACACGATCGGCACTGAATCTCCTAACTGCTGCTGAAAGTGCTGCGCGGCACGCTCCGAGAACGTGCCGGCAGGACCGAGTGTCACTAACTGTTCAATCATAAAACCTTTACTTCTTATAGTGTTCGAACCAGGCTAACGCGTGTTCGATCTTGGCAATCATATGCGAAGGACGGTGGGTTACACCGTGAGATGCGCCCGGCACTCGTACCATGGCGGTGTCGACGTGGCGCAACTTCAGCGCTTGGTAGAACTGCTCGGTTTCCGAAATCGGCGTGCGGCGGTCGTTTTCGCCAGTAAATAGCAACACAGGCGTCGAGACATTACCTACGAGTGACAATGGCGAACGTTTCCAATAATGGTCTAAATCCTCCCATGGCATCGCCGGAAACTGATTGGTGATCTGCCCAATTGAGCTATCTGCTGTGAGTACTTTACTGACCCAGTTAATCACAGGGTTAGTGGCCGCTGCTGCATTAAATCGGTCGGTTAAGCCTACCGCATAGGCTGTGGCGATGCCGCCTGCCGAACCGCCGGCAATAAACAGGTTGTCTGCATCAATAAAGCCCTTATTAATCATCGCATCAACACCGCTCATGTGATCGGCAAAGTCATACTCTGAGGCGTAGTTGCCATCGAGTAGCATCGCGAAGTCTTTTCCGTAAGAGGTGCTACCACGGTAGTTTACGTAGAGAACGACGTAGCCTTCAGCCGCGTAGCGTTGGTGTTCGGCCGCAAAGTGAGGGCCGTAAGACAGATGCGGACCGCCATGAATTTCAACGATCAGCGGATACTCTTTATCTTCGTCAAAGTCGGGGGGTGTGATATACCAACCCTGAATCGGTTGATCATCGTAGCTTGAGTTGTATGTGATTTCGTGTACCTTGCCGAGCTTTTTGTTGCCCAACAAGTCTTCGTTAAGCTGAGTCAACGTTTGTGTTTCATCCCCAGACGCTTGATAACCTACATCGGCGGGACGGTAAGGAGTACCTTGCGTATAAGCGATAGCGCCATTTTTCGATGCACTGAAACTGCCCATCGTATACGGGCGACTGACATAGGTACCTGACACATCATCAGCGCGGCGGGTAAATTCATCGTCTAGACTGACGTTGGCGATCACGGTTTTACCGCGGTCTGCAAATTGCACCGCAATCGTGTCTGCGCCATTCCACTGTGGGTTGGCAAACGAGCGATCTAATTCACTTTGCAGCTCGCGTTTTTGTTTCGAGGACCAGTCCATGACCCACAGTTCACCTTTGTGATAAGGAACCGGCTCATCACTACTGTGTAAATAAACCAAACGCTCACCATCGGGTGAAAACTGTGGTGCGTATTCCTGACCCGGCGCCTGAGTGATACGCGTGAGCTGCTGAGTTTTCACATTAACGGCATAAAGGTCACTGTCATTAACCTCATAGGCCCAGTCTTTGTCGCGGTTAGCGGAAAACACGATCGACTCGCCATCGTGACTCCAAGTCAGTGGCCCAGAATGGCTGAATGCGCCCGTGGTTAATTGCTGTATACTGCCACCGGTTGCTGGAACAGTAAAAAGTTGTGCATGTGCAGGTTTTAGCACACCTTGACCATCGCTTTGATAGTAAGCTTCTTGCACAACAATCGGTTGCCCACCCCAGTCGGCGCCATCCGGTTTAGTGGGACGTTTTACTTTCTTTTCAAAGGCCGTTTTTTCTGCCGGCACATCCATTAAGAACGCGATCGACTCACCATCAGGTGACCAAGCCAATTGACTTGGCGATTCATGCACATGGGTAATCTCTGCGTGTTTATCTTGGTTGAGCCAATACACATGAACCTGATAACTGTCCTTGCGATTAGATGTTAATGCCAGCCGTTGACTGTCAGGTGACCAAGTTAAGTTGCCGTAGGCGTCGCCCTCATCAAAGAGCGGATAGTGTTGATTTGATTCCGTATCAAGGATCCAGACCGAGCGCTCGGTGTTGTCCTTCATATCGTTAAAGCGATTACGAATGTAGGCGATATAGCGCCCATCAGGCGAGATGCTTACATCGTTGGCATACTCAAGCTGAAAGATATCGTCGATAGCAAAATAGTCATTGGTTTGCGCGTTAATAGACGGTGACAATGTTGCAAGCCCAATAACCAGGGCGGATGTTTTTAACCACATAATGCGTCCTTAATTTTTATTCTAACGGGTGTTCTGTAAACGCTTCGAAAAATCATCATTGAAACCGCGCTAAAACGCTCGAAGCCAAGTCACGAACATGATTAAATGTTCGCTATCATTTACCTATTTGAGCTTTGGATCGCCTGCATGTCTCAGCCGCATCGACAAACCCGCGCTCGTATCTTACTGACAAATTTACGGGACAATGCCAAACAATTAAAGTCGTATATCGACCAGCAGCCGATGCTAGGCGTTATAAAAGCGGACGGATACGGTCATGGCGCGACAGAAGTGGCGCATGCAATCGCGGATTATGTAGAGAAATACGCCGTTGCATTTATTGATGAAGCGATCGCGTTACGCGACTCAGGTATCGACAAACCCATCGTCATTTTGCAGGGGGTATACAGCACAGAAGACTGGTTGCTATGCGCTGAGCAGCAGTTTGAACCCGTAATACATAACGCGCAGCAAATTGATTGTCTGAGCGAAATCACTTCGGAAGCCAACCGCGTTAACGTTTGGCTGAAGCAAGACTCAGGTATGCATCGATTAGGCTTTTTTGCCGATGACGTCGAAGGGGCGGTAGGGCAGCTTCGTGCGCATGCGCTGATTAACCAAATTGTGCTGATGACTCACTTTGCTGAGGCGGATAATCCTGAGAGCCCGTTGACCGCGATGCAGTTAGAACGCTTTTATGCGGTACTCCATGCGGTGTGCGATAAAATAGATGGCGTTAGCGTGGCAAACAGTGCCTTTATGTTGGGTGACGATGTACTGGACGCGATGGGTCTGACTAAATGGTTTCGCGCCGGCATTGCATTATACGGGCAGAACCCATCGCAAGCGGACTTGACCGATAACGTGGAGCTAAAACCCACGATGGCATTAGAGGCCCCTGTCATCGCATTGCGTATTATTCAGCCAGGTGAAACCGTGGGTTATGGGAGCCGTTGGCGCGCACAACGAGAGAGCCGTATCGCGACGGTGGCAATAGGTTATGCCGATGGCTACCCGCGTAGCTTACCCGATGGCACACCGATGATTATTAATGGTCAAGTAGGCTGTTTAGTTGGGCGTATTTCGATGGATATGATTACTGTCGATGTGACCGATATTGAGGGTATTGAGCTCGGCGATAACGTTGAGCTCTGGGGTGAACAGCTACCGATACAAGTGATTGCCGATCAAGCGCGGACAATCACTTACGAGCTATTTGCTCAAGTGACACGTCGCGTGCCGCGTATTTATGAAGACTAACGTTTGTTGCGACGTTTTAGGTAAAACCAAACGCCCGTGACAGGTAGCAGCAATAGCGCAAGACCACCGGCTAAAATAATCAAGGTCATGGTGGTGCCGCCAATCGCCGCGACATGCAGCGGATAGATCATATGGGACACTTGCTCACCTAAGGGGCGTGTCCGCACATCCGTAATGTTGGAAAGTGTCCCGGTTTCATCAAACGCAATGTAATTACGACCATTGGGATGCCATTCATCAGGCCATTTTAAGCGCATGCGCCCTGAGTCTAAATAAATTAAACGTATATCAGCATCGGGTAAGACCGTATGAGCAATTGCAAATCGTTCCTGCCAGTGTGTGGCGGAGCGTTTGGGCAACGAATGGTGTATCTGCGAAGGGGTCATTGGCAACACGGCGGCTAAGCCATTCTTAACAGTGCCTGCGTACATAATCGCGCTACCAGTAAGCATCAGTAATGCCACCGGGATAAAGACGATAGCACCGGTGCTGCGGTGCAATTGCCATAAGGTTTGCATGCCTTTAGCCGAGAACGGGTTATAAAAGCGTACGGCGAGGTTTTTCCAGCGCCATTGTCGTTTAGGCCACCAGCGCACTAAGCCGGTGGTAATCAATATCAAGGCAAATAGCGACAATACACCGAGGATATCTTTACCGAACTCATCAAGTGCAAGGTGGTGGTGCAGTTCGACAAACCAACTCACCGTATCAGCGTAGGGTGCTCGAGTAAGCAGTTGCTCACCTTGAGGGCCAAAATAATGATGCTTACCGTCACCATCAACCAGCTCAAACCAGGGGCGGTCGTCAGTAGGAAGGTACGCGTATCCTGCCGTATAGCGGTCAGCAATAGTTGCTGATGTAGCTTGCGACACGGGATTGTCGAGTCGCAGACTGGGGTATTGCCACATCAGCCACTGATTTTTGAATAACAGCATTGAGCCCGTCACTGCCATGAGCAGTACCCAGCCGCTCAGCACAAGGCCAAGCCAGCGATGCCACTGTGTCAGTGACGGTAGCTTAATGCGCTTCACGTATGACTTACCAAGCGTAGTTCCAGTTTAAGCTAACGGTACGTCCGCGACCGGTAAAGTTACGGTTATCACCACCGACTGTTTGTGCATAGTAGGTGAAGTAGTACTCATCGAATAAGTTCTCGATACCGAGTGCAAATTGACCATAGTCGCGGGTTTCAAGCAAGACCGATGCATCGACGGTGTTATAGCCATCAAAGTTATTAACGGCTTCGGCACTTGAGTAAATGTCGCGGTCAAAGAACTTGTTCCACTGTACCCGGCTCGAAACTTGTCCAGTCCATTGTTGTGACCAGTACAGATTCGCGCGTTTCGGGGCGATATTACGACCACCAAGCTGCGTATCGACTTGGTTATCGCCATCACTGTCAAACTCACCGTCAGTATCAGCGTAGTTCAAACCAAATGCCGTATCGTTCGAGAACGCATATTCTGCGCTAGCCTCGATGCCGTCGATTTCAGTGCGTTCACGTTTAACCGAGTAAATGCCATCAGCATCCGCTTGTAGACGAGCGCCTAAATCCGATTCAGAACGGTAATAGCTGATTGAAGCGCGCCATGCGTTGTTGTTGAACTCGACGCCGATTTCCTCGTTATCAGCAAGTACTGGCTGTAAGTCTAAGAAGCTACTGACACTCAAATCAGGTGTTGAGATACCGCGTAAAACGCGCCCTACGTCAGGCATGCTAAAGCCTTCAGAGTAACTAGCGAACACACGCCAGTTATCGTTCAACGCATAAACTGCGCCTAGGTTGGTAAGCAACTCATTGAAGCTTGGTTCGCCACCTTCAACGAACACACTGCCGTAAGAGGCGAGGGTGGTAAAGCTATCGGCTTTGAGCTTGCCGTATTCGTATCGTAAACCACCACTCAGCGTGAGTCCGTTGGCTTGATAGCTCAACTGTGCATATGGCGCCCAGTTTTCAAACTCAGTTTCTGGTACCCACTTACGGCCGGTTTGTGCGAGCTCTTGGAACGTCTTATCGTTCATGAAGTCGACACCTGCTGTTACATCAACAGGCAGGTCAGCAACTTTTGCCCAGTTCATGGTAATGCGAGAACCATACTTACGCGAGTCATTGCGAGACTGGTCAAAGATATCATCGCCGTACTGCGGATCTTGGAAGGTGGCATAGTTGCCGCCTCCATAAAGCGCGGAGAAGTCTTGTAAGAATAGCTGCCAGTTGAGGTCAGCACCTAAAATGTCGGTGTTTTTATACGTCAAACTACTGGTGGTGACTTCGTTTTCTGGTGCATCGCCTGGATATTCACCTTCGACCGACAGGGCAGGGACGCCCAGTTCGCGGTTACCCACAGTAGCAAAATAATCACCATTACCCGCCATATCAAAGTGATTGACCATTAACGCCAGTGACTGGGTGCTATCAATGCGGTATTCGCCTTTGAAAAACACGTCATAGCTCTTCGAGTCCATGGTGTCGCCTTGGGTGGTATCGACACCAATTAACTGGCCCTTACCATCAACGTACATACCGGTATCGCGGTATTGTGCGCCGGCAACAAACTTCCAATCGCCTTCGGCGTGACGCACTAAATAGCCCGCTTCGTAGCTGAGCCCTTCTGAGATTTCGCTATCGGGTGCTGTGAAGCCGGCGTTTACTTCTTGCGTGGTGCCTTCTTGCGCTTGTTTAGTGACGATATTAATAATACCGCCGCTCGCGCCTAAACCTTGAATAGCGCTGGCGCCATGGATGACTTCTACACGCTCAATCATGAACGGATCAATGGTGTACGCCGCGCGCGAACCATCCCGTAATGGGTTGGACTGAGGCACGCCATCAATTAAGTATAGTGGTTGGCGGCCGCGTAATGTTTCGCCCGATGAGGTTAACTTTTGACGCGAGGGAGAAAATGCAGGAATCAACTTGCCGAGGACATCAGAAAGCGACTCTGCAACCATCATTTGCTGGCGCAACTGCTCTCCATCAATGACGGTCACCGTAGCTGGAATCGCACTTTGAGGGATTTTAGTCCGTGTTGCAGTAATTTCGATGGTCTCATCGACACCTGTACGGTTAACTTCGTCTTGGGCCAACGCCTGACCCGATACAATGGATGCAATAAAAAGAGAAAGCAGCTTCTTGGACATGAGAATCCTTATCATTTTCTATAAGTGGCGCAGATGATAATTGTTCTCATTACATAGTCAACTACTTATTTTAATTTTCTTTTAAGAAAAACGTTTCGGCTATCGTTCAATTTGTTGTACGGCAGGCATACAGGGCTGAAATAGAAGTTTTCTCGGCATTATGGTAATTAATAGGGTTCTTTACATTTCCGTCGAGCCGAGAGAGAAACGAGATATGAAAACACGCATCAGTTTGTTAAGTGCCGTCATTAGTGTGGCGCTGCTTGCAGGTTGCTCAGAACCACAAACAACGACAAAAAAAGAAGCGACAAGCCAAAGCCAACAGCAGACTGTTGCACTGGATGAAAAGATCCGCACTACGGCGCAGCAAACGCTTAAGGCGTTTAATATTCCTGGGCTTGCCGTTGTCGCAGTAAAAGATGGCAAAGTGATTTTAGCCGAAGGCTTCGGCGTTCGCGATATCGAAAGCCAAGAACCGGTCACCAAAAATACCTTGTTTGGTATCGCCTCGCATACTAAGGCGTTTACGGCTGCCGCGATTGCTCACCTTGTCGACCAAGGTAAACTGCATTGGGATGACAAAGTCACTGATTATCTGCCGGACTTTAAGTTATCCGACCCGGAGCTGACCCATCGCCTGACCATTCGTGATTTACTAAGCCACCGTTCTGGCTTGGGTTTAGGCGCCGGCGACTTAATGATCTGGCCTAATACCGATAAATCGGTCGATGAGATTATAGCTGGCCTCGCTAACGTGCCGATGGATCACGGGTTTAGAACGCAATTTGCCTACAATAACTTAATGTTTTTAACAGCAGGCGAACTTATTCATCAGGTCACCGGTGTACCTTACTCCGACTACATTGAGCAGACGTTCTTCGAGCCGCTCAACATGGACGAGAGCGTCGTTGGCTTTTCTAACATCCCAGCATCGAACGACAATGTCGCGGTCGGTACTATCGAGAAGGACGGCGAATTACATCGCTTTCCACTCGATTTTCTTGAAGACTTTGGCGGCGCGGGTGCAACGGCCGCAAGTGTTGATGACATGGGCAACTGGTTAATTACACAGTTACAGCATGGCAAAAGCCCATCGGGCGAGCAGGTCTTTTCGCCCGAGTCACAGCATCAAATGTGGCAATTAACCACTCCTATTGGCGTTTCGGATAAAGCCGCTGAGCAGGGCACGTTCTTCCAAGGCTATGGCTTAGGTTGGTTCGTAAAAGACTATCACGGCGTTAAACAGGTTTATCATAGTGGCGGTATCTTGGGCATGTTGTCATTAACCACACTCATCCCAGAAGAAAATTTCGGTATTACCGTGGTGAGCAACCAACAAGCCTTTGGCGGTCTGACAGCGATTACGCAAGAAGCACTTGAGCAAGTACTTAATCTACCCGACCAAGATTGGGTTGCAGAGCAGTCAGAAAATTATCGTCAATTTATGCAACGCAAAACGGACTTTAAAATACCCAAACCCGACACTGAAGAAGACGCCACGTTAGCTCAACAAGCATACGTGGGCACTTATACCGATGCGTGGTATGGCGATGTCGAGGTACGTATGCAAGGCGATGAGTTACGCTTGGACTTTACTCATACCCCGATGCTCAAAGGCACCTTAGAACATTACAACGGTGATACGTTTATCGTACATTGGGATGAACCCTTGCTTGAAGCGGATGCCTATGTGCGTTTTGAATTGAACGAGGATGACTCAATAAAACAGGCGACCATGAAAGCGGTTGCGCCATTCACCGATTTTAGCTTTGATTTTCATAACCTGACGCTGGTGCGTCAGTAGTGTGACAGGCAGTAGGTGCAAAAAGCACGGCACTGTGGCCGTGCTTTTTTATGTGTGTCATTTATTCAGTTGGTGTACCCACTCGGTTAGTAAGCGAACACCAAAGCCGGTCGGACCTGCCGGGTGAATACCCATTGGGCTACTGTGTCAACAACGGGTGAAAACTGATCCACTTTTGTCCTAAAATCAACGGAGTAAAAGTGATCCACCCTTAGCTAATTTTATACTTCAGACGCCGGCTAC